>CALXYZ010000286.1 GCA_944393075.1 uncultured Anaerobiospirillum sp.
AAAGCTGATCAAGAGCGCTTCGAAAAACTGCCTCCTGTGCAACAAGCTCAAGAGCTGATTTCTAATGGAGAGCAATTTACTAAGTTTGATGAGGCTTGGCAAAGAGGGGCGCCTTATGACTTAGCTTTCGCCGTATGTGACTTAATTTCGAAGCTACGTCTTGGAGTTTCTAACGATGACTCGCGAAGTCAAATCGCTTTCGAGGCTAATGATAAATTCTACGAGGTCTTAGATGGATTAAAACCACCTTTGACGGTTAACGATCTTGCTTGGGGATTTCGAGAGGAACATCCAGACTACAAGTCATCAAGCATCTTCATCTACTTAGACGATGCAATGATCGACATCAAGCGCTTTGGAGGCGGCAAAGAGCCTGCGAGCTATCTGCCTGAGCCTTTCTTTAGCTACCTGCGCAATGGAATGGTAAGCAAACTCTCCTATGAGGAGGCCCTTAAGGTCTTCAATAGCTCTTATCGCTTCCGCACCCACCACGGCGACATTCCCGAGGGTCTCGCCATCATTAGGGACTTGCGCAAGTACTTCTTTGAGGCTTTTGACTGCTTCACCTTCCTCAACAAGGACTTTGAGCACTACGACGAGATCATGGAGTGTAAGAAGAAGTTCCTGCAGGTCTACTCCTACGAGAGCATGTTCGCCATCCACGTCATCGTATAGCACAGCTCTGCGTGCCTATGCTGAGTTTGTGAAAGCTAAACCTTCACGCTCACGGTAGCTGGAGTTATGACGGAACTAACTACAGCCAATATGGCTGTGGTTGTGATGGCTAATTACGCGAGGGCAATATGCCAGAAGCAAACAGTGCTGATGTGGTGTTGCCCTCTATCTAAGGATCTTGGCATGGATAGAGATGAATTTATCGAACGCTGCTTACAGTTAGCATCAGAAGTCGACTGGAGCCAGTACGATGCAGAGAATGAAGCTCATCGCAAACGCTTTCTAAAGTTGTCACCTGTGCAACAAGCTCAAGAGCTGATTTCTAATGGAGATCAATTTACTAAGTTTGATGAGGCTTGGCAAAGAGGGGCGCCTTATGACTTAGCTTTCGCCGTCTGCGGCTTAATCTCAGAACTTCGTCTTGGTGTTTCTGACAAAGATTCACGTAGGCAAATTGCTTTCGATGCTTGGGATAAGTTCTACAAGGTCTTAGATGGATTAAACCCACCAGTGACGGTTAATGATCTTGCTTGGGGGGTTCGTGAGAAACATCCAGACTACAAGTCATCAAGCATCTTCATCTACTTAGACGATGCAATGATCGACATCAAGCGCTTTGGCGGTGGCAAAGAGCCTGCAAGCTATCTGCCGGAGCCATTCTTTAGCTATCTGCGCATGTATTTGGCTTTCTATGATTTTCGTTCGGGTGTGTCCGTGGTTAGCCCCTACACCCATACCAAAGAGCCCCAATGCGGGCTCTTTTTGCTGGTCGCAAAAAATTTTTTGGATCGGCCCTTGAAATGATTTTGGGGCGTCCCCATATAGTGAAATGTTCAGAGAAAAGCTTTTGATTGGTTTGCGTGAGGGGCTGTTTAGGCTCGCACTAGCGCTTGATGCCTGACCTTGCAGAGGCGGGCACAAAGCTGAGGGCTCAAAGTAGGTCCTCACAAGCCCATCAAAGTTTTTTGGCCATAAGCTGTGCTTAGTGGCAACAGGTTTTTGCGGTGAGAGCGTTGGGCTTATCAATAGCTTTGATGCTTTGGTAAGAGCGCTCCCTGTTTGATTTCGGACGATTCAAGATGAATTTGATTCCTTTATACGACCGTGTGATCGTTAAGCCATTTGAGGTTGAAACCAAGTCTGCTGGCGGCATTATCTTAGGTTCTGCTGCTCAGAAGTCGACTCGCGGTAAGGTTCTTGCCGTTGGTAAGGGCCGTCTCTTGGACAATGGTCAGACTGCTCCTATGAGCGTGAAAGTTGGTGATACCGTCGTTTACAACGAGGGTTATGGCACCAAGAAAGAGCGCTTAGACGGCGAAGAGGTGTTCATCCTCTCCGAGAGCGACATTCTGGCTGTCGTTGAAGAATAAGAACTAGGTTTGGTTGACTAAGGATTAAGTGAAAATGGCTGCTAAAGACGTTTTATTTGGCAACGATGCCCGCGGCAAGATGTTAGAAGGTGTCAACACCTTAGCTAATGCTGTCAAGGTAACCTTAGGTCCTAAGGGCCGTAACGTCGTCCTCGATAAGGCCTATGGCGCTCCTCTCATCACCAAGGACGGTGTGACTGTCGCTAAGGAAATTGAGCTTGAGGGCAAGTTCCAGAACATGGGCGCCCAGATGGTCAAGGAAGTCGCTTCCAAGGCTAACGACGCTGCTGGTGACGGCACCACTACCGCTACCGTGTTAGCTCAAGCCATCGTGACCGAAGGCTTAAAGTCTGTTGCCGCTGGCATGAACCCAATGGACTTAAAGCGTGGTATCGACAAGGCTGTTGCCGCTGCTGTTGCTGAGTTAAAGAACCTCTCCACCGAATGCAAGGACAGCAAGTCCATCGCTCAGGTTGGTACCATCTCCGCTAACTCCGACGCTACTGTCGGTAACCTCATCGCTGAGGCTATGGAGAAGGTTGGTCGTGACGGTGTGATCACTGTTGAAGACGGCCAAGGCTTAGAGGATCAGTTAGACTTAGTCGAAGGTATGCAATTCGACCGCGGCTACTTATCCCCATACTTCGTCAACAAGGCTGAGACCAGCACTGTTGAGTTAGAGAGCCCATACATCCTCTTATCCGAGAAGAAGATCACCAACTTACGTGACATCCTCCCAGTGTTAGAGAACGTTGCTAAGTCCGGTAAGGCTTTACTCATCATCGCTGAGGACATCGACTCCGAGCCTTTAGCTACCTTAGTTGTCAACAACCTCCGCGGTGTTGTGAAGGTTGCTGCTGTTAAGGCTCCAGGCTTCGGTGATCGTCGTAAGGCCATGTTACAAGATATCGCTATCTTAACTGGCGGTACCGTGATCTCCTCTGAGCTCGGCATGGAATTAGACAAGGCCACCTTAGACGACTTAGGTGTTGCTAAGCGCGTTGTTATCACCAAGGACAACACCACCATCATCGATGGTGCTGGCAAGAGCGAGGATATCGCTGAGCGCGTTGAGCAAATCCGTAAGCAAATTGCTGAGAGTACCTCTGACTACGATCGTGAGAAGCTCCAAGAGCGTGTTGCTAAGTTAGCTGGCGGTGTCGCCGTCATCAAGGTCGGTGCTGCTACCGAAGTCGAGATGAAGGAGAAGAAGGCTCGCGTTGAAGACGCTATGCACGCTACCCGCGCTGCTGTTGAAGAGGGCGTGGTTCCAGGTGGTGGTGTTGCTTTAGTCCGCGCTGCTGCTGCTATCTCCGGCAAGATCGAAGTTGCTAACGAGGATCAGAAGGTCGGTGTGAACATCGCTTTGCGCGCTATGGAAGCCCCATTACGTCAGATCGTTGAGAACGCTGGTGAGGAAGCCTCTGTTGTTGCTAACAACGTCCGCGCTGGTTCTGGCAACTACGGCTACAACGCTGCTGCTGAAACCTACGGCGACATGATCGAGATGGGTATCTTAGACCCAACCAAGGTCACCCGTTCTGCTTTACAGTACGCTGCCTCCATCGCTGGCCTCATGATCACCACTGAGTGCATGATCGCTGACGCTCCTAAGAAGGACGAGCCAGCTGCTCCAGGCATGGGCGGCATGGGTGGTATGGGCGGCATGGGCGGCATGATGTAATCTTGCCCCATGGCACCGGCGCTATATCCGTATAGCGCACCACTTTTAGCTTAGCTAAACAGAAAAAGGGTTTAGAAAGTGATTTCTAAACCCTTTTTCTTTGCCTAGAGATCTGACAAACAGCAGCAATCAGCCAATCTTGAGTGGCGGGCGCTGTTATCTTGGGGTTAGAGGTAGATCGGACCCCACAGCAGAGTGCTTAGAGTTTGGCTCAGCTCCAGAATCGGTAGAGCTGGGATTTCGTGCTTGGCGGACTGAATCAACAGCAGCTGGTGGTGGAAAGCCGTGCTGTTGAGGAACACCGACTGTGCATTAGACAGGAGGTCGGCGTGGTCGGTGATGATGCTCTTATCGGTAAAGATAGAGCGCAGCATCTGCGCATCGTCCTCTAACAGCGGTGAGA
>CALXYZ010000287.1 GCA_944393075.1 uncultured Anaerobiospirillum sp.
GGTACCGGTTGTTACTCATAGCTTACCCTATATGGGTATCATTTTAAAAATTAAGGCTCAAATCCCCGTCGTCTGATCTGTAGCAGAGGCTAGTGTTGCTGAATCTGTGGCCGATGCAGAGGCTGCTACAGACAAAGACGCAGACGCGGAATTGGAAGCGGTAAAGGAAAAATCAGTGGGAACAGAAGAGGCGTTTGCATTTGCACGAGGCGAGTGGCTCTGTGCAGCGCTATAAGAATGGTTATGAAGATGTGGCTTGAGTAAAAGCGCTGCTGAATTAAGCAGCGCTTTTGCATGCTCATCCTGCATGGCTCTTTGCACTCTAGTTGGTGCAAAGTTTTGCAGGAAATACGGGGTGTGAGTTGAACGCACAAAGCGCTCACGACAAAAAAGACTTACAAAAATCTCCTCAACAGATAACTCACATCCCGCCATAAGGTGCTCCCAACTTGCTACCATTTAGCTAAATAAATTTAGCTAATGATAGCTTAATTGTTAGTAAATTGGGGAGCTTAAACCTCTGTAGGAGTCGAAGTCCTTGAATAACTCAGGCTCGGTTTCACGCAGCTTATTTAACATCTCGCGGGTTACTAAGACCACACCACCAGAGGAACGATAGAAGCGCTTTGCATCTAAATCAGCATCCTCACCGATGACTAAGTTACGTGGTAACTCACAGCCACGGTCTAACACGACCTTGGTTAAGCGGCAGCCGCGGTGAATCACACATGAAGGTAAGACCACAGCCTCGTTTAACGAGCAGTTAGAGTGGACGCGGGAGTTAGAGAACAGCACAGAGTGGCTGATGGACGAACCGGAGATAATACAGCCTGCGGAGCAGACGGAGTTCATCACGACGGAGGAAGCACCGTTGATGTCTTGGACATACTTTGCAGGTGGCATCTGAACTTGGTGAGTCCAGATTGGCCAATTGGTGTCATAGACGTCGAGCTGTGGCTGTACAGCAGCGATATCCATGTTGGCTTCCCAGTAAGCATCGATAGTACCGACGTCACGCCAGTAGCAGATCTCTGGGTTGCCTTTGTTGCGGATGCAAGATAAGGCGAAGTCGTGAGCGTGGGCCTTGTGCTCGCGGACTAAGGCAGGAATGATGTCGAAGCCGAAGTCACGGCGGGAGCCTTCGGTCTTAGCGTCGTTCTCTAAGACGTCGTATAAGAAGTCAGCATTGAAGACGTAGATACCCATGGAGGCTAAGCTCTTGGTATCGTCGCCTGGCATTGCTGGCGGATCCTTTGGCTTCTCTAAGAAGTCAGTGATCATTGCGTTGTTGTCAACCTGCATAACACCGTAGGCAGAAGCCTCAGAACGTGGAATAGCGATGCAAGCAACGGTAACTGGACAGCCGCTACGGATGTGATCCATCACCATGGCGGTGTAGTCCATCTTGTAGATGTGGTCACCGGCTAAGATCACGATGTACTTAGGGTGGTGGTTACGGATAATGTCGATGTTCTGGTAGACAGCATCGGCAGTACCTTGGTACCAGTGCTCTTCATCGACACGCTGTTGAGCTGGGAGGAGGTCGATGAACTCATTGAATTGATTGCGCAGGAAGGACCAGCCGGCCTGTAAGTGACGTAACAGGGAGTGGGACTTGTACTGAGTCACAACACCGATACGAGTAATGCCAGAGTTCACGCAGTTCGACAGAGCGAAGTCGATGATTCTGAACTTACCACCGAAGAACACGGCAGGCTTTGCACGACGATCGGTGAGCATGTGTAATCTGCTACCACGACCACCAGCCAGCACTAAGGCTAGGGTTTGCTTAGCCACATCACGTGAGTTTTCCATAGAACCTCTTATACTAACTTACAAGAAATTACATGCCATTCCCTAAGCGGTGCATAAAGCTTAAGAGCCAAAGTAGCAGCCATTGTGCGTCTACCCCACAATCTCCCCAACAGGATCAACAGGGCACAGCCACAAACGCAGCTCATCTTCGCTCTTAAACTCTAATTATCCTTACGCTTGTTACCCCACAGACAACAAAGGCACACAAAAAGTGTGCTCTACGTGGTAGTGGAATTCTCAACAACGTCAAAACAAGCACTAAGCTCAAGGCATCAAGACTGTAGCAGCAAGCAGTTCAGCATTTCAGTAGTTCTGTAGCAACACTCAACACCAACCACTCTCTGCACCTCAAAAACCAAGAAATTCGCAAAGCGCTTTTACTAGACATCCACAAAAGCGCATCCTTGTCTCAAATCAGATCAAGTTAAGGCAGATCAAAGACCTGCGACCTGCATCATGCACACAGACAACAAGCAGTGTCCATGACTATTGCTAAAGAAAGTCTTGAGTGCACTTTGGGCTTATGAGTAAGGCCTAAAAACAAATAGCTCTAGGTCAAACAAAGTAGTGAGCAAAGCGCTACCTACAGCCATTGTTTCTAGCCACTCGGGGCCTAAATCAACATTTGAATTTTGCACCAGCATTCGCAAATTAGCCACGACGAGGCTTTTCTTTTGTGAGGGTACTCAAAGAATAAGTGCACGTGCACTATCGCGATCAAAGCCACAGCCATCAAGGCTCGCCGTCTTTTTGTTTGCATACCTACACAAAACATCAACTTAACTGTAAGAGCACAATAGTGGTGTATACAAGCCATTCTCAGCGCTATATAGCGATCCACACACCGCCCGCATAAATAACAGCTCCCGCTCCCTGAACCTAGCGCATTTGTATACAAACGAGGAGAGGAAAGCACACTTCCCACCCAATGCAGCCACTACAGTCTTGAGGCGCTGTGCGTAAATGTGCCATTCCAGCGCAAGGCACAAAGCACAAAGCTACGGCGATTCGATTACCCCTTTGAATTTGTGATTTAAATCACATTGCTTCTTCGCGAATTTTGCACAAGCAAGCTCTGATGCGGGATTGATGCTTTATTTGTGATTAACTGCGTGACACTTGGTTGAAACAAGGTTTGGCGCATAATGTGTGATACAAATCACAAATTAAAGCAAGCTATCAAATCGCCGTAGCACAAAGCATAAAGTTCAGTGCAGAACACAAGAACCCATTCCCCCTAATGCAAGCATGGCTTTTGCGTGATATCCTCAAATCCATGCCGCTGACATAGTTAAAACCTCAGGTACCTCAACTATACAGCTACTTAGCTATTCAGCTATTCAGCTACTGCAGCACTGAGCCACAACTACTGTCACACAAGGCATGTTGTTTCCCCTGATGAGATGTTGAGAGCGGAGCTTATATGCGCATCGGAATTATTGGCCCAATGGATGAAGAGGTCTCCTTATTACTGTCCGTAATCAAGGATCAACGTGAAAGTGAGGTTGGCAATCACAAATACGTCGAGGGCACCTATCTCAACCATAAAGTGGTCTTGGTTAAGTCCGGTATTGGTAAGGTCTGTGCTGCTAGTGCTGCTTTGGTGCTGATCTTACAGTTTAAGGTCGACGCCATTATCAACACTGGCTGTGCTGGTGGTATTGGTGATGGTCTCAAGATCGGCGATATCGTGCTCTCTACTGAGCTTGCTTACCACGACTTTGATCTGAAGATCTTTGGCTACAAGCGTGGCCAAGTACCAAGCTATGAGCAGTGCTTCAAAGCTGACATGAACTTGGTCAACAAGGCCAAGGATGCTGCAGACAAGTTGACTGCTGCTGGTAACTTCACACCACATGTGCGCTTAGGCACCGTGCTCTCTGGCGATCAGTTTATTGCAGACAAAGCTACCTGCCTTGCGATGAAGGCTGACTTTAAGAACGCCCAAGTGACCGAAATGGAAGGTGCAGCAGTAGCCCAAGTCTGTGAGGACTTTAAGGTACCTTGCTTAGTGATTCGCTCGGTATCAGATACTGCTGAAGGCGAAGCTCCAGAGATCTTTGAGAAATTCGTGCAGCTTGCTGCCGATAACAGTGCTAAGTTGCTCACCGCCTTAATGGCCGAGCTCTAAGAAACTAAGCACACCAAAGAGAGCAATCTCACGGCTGTCGCCAGAAAGCGGCGACGGCCTTACAGCATAGGCGGCATAGCCTTAGCCACAAAGGCTGAGCATCGAGGCTGAGCATC
>CALXYZ010000288.1 GCA_944393075.1 uncultured Anaerobiospirillum sp.
ATGCCTAAATCAGTGTCAATGCCAGTGTTTATGCGGCTTTAGCCGCTGTGTTTAACCTCCTTATTCCGAAGAATATGAGAATCACCACTGATTGCCAGCACCAACTATGTTGCTATGTTGCAGCTGTTGCTTGAGCTTGAGCCAGCAGTTGTACCTGTGCTTGCTCTAACTCCTGCTCTTGTTGCGGCCGTGTTGGGTCGAAGACGCCAATGGCTTGAGCGGCTCTTGTAGCCCCTGTAAGATCTCCTTTTGTCGTGCTAACAGCTCCTCGGTGCTCATATGAAGTGGTGGCAGTGGAGTTAGCGATTGGAGGTGTATGACCTGAGAGTTCGGGAGCTCTAGAGACGTCACAGCTGTTGCTGTGGTCTGCTTCTTCATATAAGTTTGCACCTGTGCCCGTGCTGGAGCTAAAGCAGCTCTGTGAGCAACGCTTTGGACTTGCAGCAATGGTAGTGGCGATGCATGAGGGGCCTCCTTTGTTAGATGAATGGAGTAAGAACTGTGAGATAGGAGCCAGCCTGAAGCACTACTGCCACGCCAAAGCAGGCTACTAGGAAGAACAGTACTATCACTCCAGCAGATTGCTGCCTTAGTTTGTAAAACCGACTGGTGATCCAGTTGAGGCCACTGAATTGCTTCCTCTGCGAGTCGCTTTTCAGCAGCATTGGCTTGCGCCATGTTGTCTGAGGCTGAACAGCCGCAGCAGAGGTACAGATATGGGGCTTGTCGTTGGTTGCAGGCACTGCAGCCGAAGTCGGTGTAGCTGCCGGTATCACAGCCAAAGAGCCCGCAGTAGTCGTGGTTACTGTAGCTGCTTGGTTTTGACCTTCTTCCTGATTCGTCTTGATGTTGATGGTCAGAGCTAGCGAGACAGCTGGAGATTGTGATTGCTGGCCATCGCTGAAATTCGCTGACACCGTTGAGGCATCGGATGTCACCGTGCCCTCGGGCACTAACTCCTGAGTGGTAACAGGGTTTGTTGCTGTTGGTAGCTTCTTGTGCTTGGTCTTGTTTTTGCCTTTGCTTTTGCGCCATTTGCCTGGGATGCTCTGTGTCACCATCGTCCTCTATCTCATCTGTCTGATTACAGGAGTTCCAATTGGCAGAGGAAATAGGAGTGCTGATACTGATCTCAGGGGCGCGTTTAGATGCACGTACTGAATGTCGCATCATCGTAGTGAACTCTTCTAAGACGCTCTGTTCGTCCTCGTTAGCGTGGGCGGTAGCTGCAGCGGCAACAGTAGCATCACCTATATCTTTAAGATTCAGAACCTCTTCAGAAGATGGCAGATCAAAGATCGAATCATTAAGCTGTTGCTCTAAGGCGACTTTAGCATGAGCTCGTACTGGTGCTAAGTGCAGAGCTTCTCTGCCGGCAGCTGGCGTGATAGACATGGCAGGTGGAGCCTGCATTATGTTTTGCGGCGTAGTTGCTTGCAGGCCATGTTGCACAGGCATCAGCACCGGTGATTGTTGCTGCATCTGCATCTGCATTTGCATTTGAGGCTGAGCTTGAGGCTGCATCGTTACCTGCATTGGTGCTTGCATTACGCGCTGTGGAGTAGGTGCTGGCTGCATTGGCACCTGTGTCTGTATCTGTGTTTGTATCTGCGGCATAGGGTTAAGCGGAGCACGCATAGTACTCTGCTGAGGATACAAAGGTTGCATCTGCCTATGCGGTGGCAGTGACCGAGCCTGTGGAGCTATAGTCATGGCTATTGGGGCAGGGTGTAGCTGTTGGAGCTGCTGAGGAATAGGTTGTGGGTTCTGTACTTGAATTTGCACTGTTTGCTGCGGTATAGGGGCCATAACCTGAGCAACCTGCGCTACTTGAGCTACTTGCGTCACTTGCGCAGCTGGAGCCGTCTGAGGATCTGGAGTTTGTTGTGGTGCCAGCTGAGCAACAGCAGTTATCTGAGCTTGCTGCTCCTTGTGGTTAATAAGGCTGTATAAGGCCTGACGTATCGGCCACGAGGCACGGTTTTGCTGCAGAAAGAAGCGTACTTGGTCCTTGTAAGGAGCAAGCTGCTCAATGTCGATCATATTGAGCTGCTTGACGACAATGACCATGTTGTTACGGGAAAACTGCTCCTTAATGAAGTCATCAGCCGTGCTCTTAGTTTTACCAACGCCAGTGGTGAGACGGTTACAAGCTGGGTTAAAGGTTGATGCTACCGCGTTAGTGCTGGTAAGTGCGTTCATGGGGCTATTGAGGTCAACCACCTGCCCTAGAGGCGCAAGACTGCCAGTGATCATTACCATAGTAAAAGAGTTAGAGCGCAGCCGCATAAAGATATGGTTAATGGTTGCTTCACTGAGATTGTTAATCACACAGAAGTGGTAGAAGCTGGAGGTAGAGGTTGTACTGTGGCTGTTGCTGTCATACTCGGCGGTGTCTTGGAAGATAGGCGTAATGATCAGGTTCTGTGTAGGTGCTGCTTGGTGGGGAGCAGCAGATGCAGGTTGCGCTCTTAAAAAGGAGGCATCCCAGAAGTTGACTTGCTCTTTGGTAGACTGCGGTATGGCTATTTCCTTTTGCGGGGTAGTGCAGACACTAAAGCACAGCGCCAATCCCGAGGAAAGGCTTTTACGTACAGCCATATGGTCGCCTAAAAGCGTGCCTATGATTTGAGTAAAGTTGACGCAGAGCATGAGATATCTCCCCTTTAGGTTTAGACTGCTGCTGCGACCAAAAGACTTGGGGGTCGGCATGAAAAAAAAAAAAAAAACACCGACACCAACACATTATGTGCACAACAACATCACTCTAAACTTACATAAGGCAAGTTGTAGGTCTGTGCTTAACTTTGCAGGGTAATGACCAGCACCGGTTGACGAATTGCTGATAAAGTCTGGCTTGGCGTGGGGTAAGCGCCTTTTTTGCGCTTACACAAAAATATTTCATGCATTTTCCTGCATGCCAATTTTCTTGCACACATTGGCTATATCTGTATGTAAATTCGCTGTTACCAGCACCCGTAAAACTCAGCTCGAAGACTAAACATGAAAGTAGCTATGACATAGGCGCTATCGGCCTTTGTAGGTCTTACGCGCGTTGCCGTACCTGTGCCTATTGCTTTTGGGTAGTAGGCGAAGTGGTCTTCGCTGATTCATGCAGTGCAGATAGTAGCTATATGGCAGAGTAGGGGGGGGTTGTAGTAACTAAGAAGGGCAAGAAAGGGTCTTGGTGGAGGGGAGGTCTTGGTGGAGGCCCAGCCAAGCCGCCCACAGGCGGCTTGGGGGTAGCGTCTGCACCTCAAATTGCTAAATGAGGCGCAAGCCCTGTTTTAACGTGCCCGTTACTTGTCGAGCTCGTGGATGGTCAGTGGAGGCAGTGCTTTTACGATCTCCACAGTGCGCAGACTCACGGTAATGACCCTCAGGATGAGGAGCAAGGTGTAGAAGTGGTTGTCACCCTTTAAAGCTTCAAAGCCTGCTACCTCACCGCCCATGGCTTTTACAAAGGCGTTATAGTCCACGTTTATGGCCTCAGCGAAGTCGTTGAAGTCGTTGACGATCTGCGAGTCCTTATCGACCTTAACGCAGCAGCGCTCCACCAGCCAATCGAGGGCAGACTTCTTGTTGACGATGTACTCTTGAGCCTCAAGAGGAATGTCCTTGATCACAAGATCCTCGTTGTAGATGATCTCATCTTTCTTCTTAGCCGCGTTGCTGGTCTTACCCTTGATCTTGCCGTACTTCAGAGCTGTTACACGCAAGCTTGGAGCGCTCTCGTTGATCGCAAAGGAGCAGCCCTTGTATGGCTCAACCTGCTCGTAGTTTACGTGCAGGGCAGCGAGCGCGCGACCTGCCGCCTCAAAGTCCGCAAACTGTGCATACGAAGCCACACGTGGAATGCGTGGCAGCTCCTTTTGCAGGTTGTTGGCGTAGGTGCTGCGATACTCTGAGCTGTGCAGGATGCCATGAATGTAGTAGAACACGCTGTCAGCGTCGATTGCGGCCGCATGCTCGGGGTAGGCGGCTCTAAAGTGCTCCACCGCCTCAGGCTTAATGGCGTCCTCGCGCACGTAGCCGTTAATCACAGTGCTACTCTGCTGCCC
>CALXYZ010000289.1 GCA_944393075.1 uncultured Anaerobiospirillum sp.
TGCCTAAATCAGTGTCAATGCCAGTGTTTATGCGGCTTTAGCCGCTGTGTTTAACCTCCTTATTCCGAAGAATATGGATAAAACCTGAAAGTATCAAGCAAGGTGTACAGTAGATTGCTACTATTCGTATAGTACGGGCATAAACACGCCGTTTCTGAAGCTATACGTTGTGATCACCAAATGAAAATTAGTGACCAGCTAACGTCGATCTAAAGCCGTACTCAGATTTGCCTTAAATATGCGGGTTTGTTGCATCAGATGATACGAATAGTGCCATTCAGCCGTTCACCCTATTTGATACTTACAGGATAAAAAAGGCAGCCGTAGCTGCCCTTTTTAGTGAATTCTGATGGCTAAGCCCCTTGCTTAGTCATTTACCACGATGCCTGGGTAAAGTTGCTCAATCTCTTTACGGGCAACGTACTTGAACTTTGCCTCGGTGTTCTTGGCCTTACGGACTAAGTAGATATTGCCGTAAACAAGACGGAAGTTATTAGGATCAGCACGGATCACACCGATGTCAGAGACCAAATCACCGTCTGAGTTCATTTGAGCGGTGAAGTAGTGAGGCATAGTGGAGCGCCAGTTAGCCGAAGAGTGGTTAAGGCTAACCTGATAATCAGACTGTGTCACACGAATGGTGTAGTCAGTGCCATTCTCTGAAATGGCAATGTCGTACTGATAGACCTTGCTGAGACCACGACCTGTCTCATCAATGCCCATCCAAGTACCAGTGTAATCATCGACGCCAGAGCCACAACCTGTTGCCATCACAGCCATGATCACTCCCACAATCAACACACTGAGGGCTTTAAATTTTGCTCGCAAAGTAACCAATAATGCCATGGTGACCTCCTACCTCTCCTTTAGGGATGACGCAGCGCGTCAAACAACAACTAACAGCTACGCGATAATTTTGCCTCACTTGTCCCCTATACCACCGAGGACACCCACACAAGGCGGCTTTGTCTCTTCTGAGAGCACATAGTAAGCTTGCTCTTTGCTTATGCACTGCTCTGCTCCCAGCAATGCACCTAAATCTGAAAAAATGGCGGCCAATTGCAGCCTCCACCAGCAAGAACACGATCGCAAAATCTGCCCTCGCTATCCCTAATTTTAGCGACAAAATTCAGCAAAAATGCATAGCTGCTTCAAGAAAATCGCACCACATTGCTATTTTGCGATCTGCATCTAGTCAGCAAAATGCGCCTCCAAATCTGTATTACGAATTTGTTGAGCAAAGGTACACATAGCTCTGTTTGACACTACTAATCTATGATTTTTGTGATCGCGTGCTGTTTAGCATCAACAAAGGTCGTTGTGGCGTTCACTTTGGTGCAACATCAGTTACAATGATCAGCCGACAGCTTAGCTCCACATAGTAGGAGCGCTTGTGAGCGCGGCAGCCATAGCCATTACAAGCCATTACAAGGCATAACAAGGCATAACAAGGCATTGCCTTAGACTTAGGCAAGAGCTGCATGAGAGCGCACAAACAAGCAGGAGCTGCTTTGAGTTGGCCACATTTCATGGTGGTGGTGGGCTAAGGGTTCTGCCCTTGGCTTTTCTTTTGCCCAACTAAACTTAGATCCAGAGCTCATCAACTAATATCCAGTCTGCCCCTGCGACAGCCTATCCTGCAACTGAACAACTCAATAACTCAGTGAAACAGGCATAGACATGTAGCAAGTCTTAGCAAGGTCTTGATAGCTCTGGCGTGAAAGAGTTTTTTCTTCAATGGAAATTAAAGATCTTGCTCCGCAAGCTGTGTTTACGCACTTTCAGAACTTCTGTGCTATTCCTCACCCATCTGGGCACGAGCGTGGAATGGCTAAGTACCTCATTAACTTTGCGCAGCAAAATGGTCTAGAGTTTGAGCTCGAAGATTGCGGTAACGTCATCATCAAAAAGAAGGCAAGCGCTGGTCGCGAAAAGAGCCCTACTGTGATCTTACAGGCTCACATCGACATGGTGCCTGTGTGCCGCAATGGCTTTGAGCATGACTTTACCAAAGATGCCATCACCCCAATCATCAAAGATGAAAACAGCCCTGATGCTAAGAGCGAGCTCTTAAAGGTTTGTGAAGGCGCCTATATCTGCGCCGACAACACCACCTTAGGTGCTGACGATGGTATCGGTGCTGCTTTAATCCTCTCGGTGCTTGAAGATAAGACCTTAGAGTGCGGCCCTATCACCGCTATCTTCACCGTCGAAGAAGAAAGCTCCATGAAGGGTGCTATCAACTTAGACCCTGAGTACCTACAAGGCGACTACCTCATCAACCTTGACTCCGAAGATCACGGTGAGCTCTTTGTCGGTTGCGCTGGCTCCATCAATACCAACATCGCCTTTGTCCCTGAGCTCGTCAAAGTAGTCGACTGTGCTCCAATCATGCTCCAATTAACCGGTCTGCGTGGTGGTCACTCCGGCTGCGATATTCACTTAAACCGCGGTAACGCCATCGACATCATGTGCGGCATCTTAGCTGAGGTGGCCGACACCAACGATTTCTTTGTGCAGAAGTTCCACGGCGGTGAGATCCGCAACTCCATTCCATCTTCGGCTTACGTGGAGTTAGCTGTTCCACAGAACACCTTAGATGAGTTCAAGGCTGCTGCTCGTGCTGCCATGGTGCGCTACCAAGATCTGTATGCAGACACCGATCCTGACATGCACTTGATCTTAGGCACCTGCCCTCTACAGACCATGGCTCTGTCCTACACCTCATCGCTCAACCTCTTAAGCTTCTTACGCGCCTTACCAAATGGCGTCATCAAGATGTCGAGCACCTATGAAGGTGTGGTGGAGACCTCCTGTAACTTATCTACCGTGCGTACTAAGGCTGATGCCATCACCATCTCCATGCTGCCACGTTCCCTCAAGGACTACGGCTTAGATGATGTGATCGACAAGATCGACTGCATCTGCTCGCTCTTAGACAATGTTGAGGTCAACTTCACCGATCGCAGCTTTGGCTGGACTTCTCCAACCCAAAACAAGCTGATCGACATCCTCCGTGCTGAGTACAAGAAGCAGTACGACATCGATGTAAAGATCACCAGCATCCACGCTGGCTTAGAGTGCGGCTACTTTGCTAAGGCTAACCCACAGCTGCAAATGATCTCCTTAGGCCCTACGGTGATTTCTCCACACTCTGCTGACGAGTGTGTCTCCATCAAGCACACCCAAGAGGTCTACAACATCCTGCGCGCTACCTTAAGCCAGCTCTAAGAGAGTGCGGTAGCTCACTACACTCTCCTCATTCTAGGCGCCTCACCGCGCCTACTGCCACCAACACCCAAAGCCCAAGGTCCAAGGCTCTCAGCCTTGGGCCGTTGGGCGGTGGGGCGTTGGTAGGCTTGTCCGCCCAAGAGCAACTTTCTTCCCTCAGCCGCCAGCTCCAAACCTAATCCCAATCCCACTCCCAATCCCGATCAGAGTCCCGCTACTGAGTCAGCATGTGTGCGACAATCAGAAATAACCAAACAGAGTTGTTGCTTTGGGTAATGCGAGGACACGGTATGCGGAACTTCTGGGGCTTTTACCAAAACGAATCCTTTAGCGTGGGCTGCAATGGCGCCACAGTGTATGTCTTTGACGCTACGGGCAAGCAGGAGCTTACTAGGTTCAAGGACTTCCCCTACGCCTACAGAGCCGCTTTCAAACCAGGTTCTAACGTCATCGCAGTGAAGTCCACTGCGGGCTACTTGGGCTTCTACGACTTGGATTCTTTGGCGCTAATCCAAAAGGTCACGGTCACTAAGATCGGTGCTCAGGACGAGGGCTTTGCCTTCACTCCTGACGGCAATTACTTCTTCAATATCGAAAAGCCAGTCAGCTCCTTATACACGCAGCTGAGCATCTACAAGACCAATACCTTTGCCAAGGAGCGCACACTCTTTGCTGATGAGCGCAAGATGGCCTTAGACCACATAGAGTTCGACAATGACACAGGCACAGCCTATGTTCTAGTGCTCACTCTAATAAGTTTTGGTACCCACAATTTTAACCTCACGCAGCCATTTAGGCAGTTCTGTAGCCACC
>CALXYZ010000290.1 GCA_944393075.1 uncultured Anaerobiospirillum sp.
GTACGCTGAAGTGTTAGTGAAGAGAATGAAGGCTTCTGGCGCTAAGGCTTACTTGGTGAACACTGGCTGGAATGGTACTGGCAAGCGTATCTCCATTAAGGATACCCGTGGCATCATCGACGCTATCTTAGATGGCTCCATCGACACTGCCCCAACCAAGACCATCAAGTACTTCAACTTCACCGTCCCAACTGAGTTAAAGGGCGTTGATCCAGCAATCTTAGACCCACAAGACACCTACGCTGACAAGGCTGAGTGGGATAAGCGTGCTCAGGACTTAGCTTCCCGCTTCCAGAAGAACTTCAAGAAGTTCGAGAGCTTAGGCGGCGAGTTAGTGAAGTCTGGTCCACAGTTATAATGTCACTGAGACCTTCGGTCTAAAGACATAGAGGCCTAGGGCAACCTAGGCTTTGAAAGGCCCGAGAGCAATCTCGGGCTTTTTCATTTGCAGAACTGCAAAAGCTGCAAAATGCAAACGGCAGGCTGCAAGCTGCAAGCTGCAAGCTGCAAATGAAAAAGCCTGAAAGTTGGGCTATGGGTAGAAAGAGCAAGGCTGATGATTAGCTTGCCGACACGAGGATAAAGGAGTTTAAGGAGTTTAAGGTGGCAAAGAAGCCTTATGTAACGCCGCAAGGCTATGAGTTGCTCAAGAAAGAGCTTGATTACTTATGGCTCGAAAAGCGCCCTGATGTGACTGCAAAGGTGTCATGGGCTGCAAGCCTCGGTGATCGCTCTGAGAATGCCGATTATCAGTACAACAAGCGCTTGTTGGCGCAGATTGACCGCCGCATTCGCTATTTACGTAAGATCCTCAACGACTTGCAAGTCATTGAGTTCAATGCCCAGCAGGCAGGCCGTGTTTTCTTTGGCGCTTATGTGGAGATCGAAGCTGACGACGATGAGACTATCATGCAGCTGCGTATCGTAGGCGGTGAGGAGATTTTTGGTCGCGACAACTATATCTCGGTCGATGCCCCTATGGCCAAGGCCTTATTAGGTAAGTCTGAGGGTGATGATGCTGTGGTACACACCCCAAAGGGCGACCGTATCTGGTATGTCAACAAGATCGCCTATAAGTGCCCAGAATGGTTTACTGAGCAAGAGCCTCACCAAGTCGACCATGAGAATATGGATGAAGATGATGCTCCTCAAGGCGAGGAGAAAGAGCTGAGCCCTGAAGAGCTCAAGAAGCTTGAACAGAGCTACCTCAGCACCTTAGTGAAGTAGCCGTACCCTGCCTCAAACAAAAACAGCAGCTGTGGCTGCTGTTTTTGTTTGGAGAAGAAGAAACCTGAACGGGCTGGTTGCGGTTCGGTGGTCTGGTGTTTATGTGGTAGTTAGGCGTGCTTTTCTACCACCTGACCTAAGCGACAATGCGGAATGATGCTTCCATAGCGGCGGCAGAGAGCGAAGTTAATCAAACCCACCGCAGTAGTCTTATCACTAAAGCGCTCCAAGAAATGGACGTTTTGCTCGCGGAAGCGCAGCAGAATCGAACGATGGCGTGAGTGACGAGTGGCGGGAATTTCATAGTATCCCGTAATTGGGTCATAACCAGCTTTTACCGGATCACGTCCACGACGTTGATCAAAGTTTTGGCCATCGACACTCTGGGCGTATTCATTACCATCAAAGGCATAACCATCGCCATCGTCTGGGCGCTCATCATAATCGTCTTGTTCAGTATCTTCACCGTGTTGGCGTTGGCCACGACCACGACGCTTCCTGCGGCCATCAGCATCAACCACGATATCGTCTTCGGCATCTAAGATACCTTGCTGCTGGGCAGTTAACAGGGAGTTTGTACCATCAGTAGCACCACGGCGATCGCCAATGGTGGATTGGGCGGTTGAGCTGTGTGACTGATTGAGTTGTGGGATGCTAGAGCGAGCTTGAGTGTCACGACGAGCTTCGTCTACCTCCTTTTGATAAGGTGGTGGTGCTACGCTAACGGCAAATGTAGAAGCAACGTCCATAACTATCTCCTCCCACTCCAAGCATTGGCCGTGGCTCTACTTTCTAAAGTGCAGCTACGCCATGACCCTTCATCACCTCACACTTGAAGCGCTCTCTCCTAGGCAATACAAGCAGGACTAGGTGCTTGCGGTAAGCCCTTATATTGACGGCCAAAAAAGCAGCAAAATAAGCATGTCCTACAAAAATAACGAGCTAATGAGTGTCTCTTGATGAACCTTTGGATGCTGTTTGCCCGTATATGTCTGCATGTATCAGCATCATGCAATTGTGTAATGAGCCGACAACCCCATATTCTATTATCGGCAGTTACAGGCCAATGGTTAAGCAAATCCCACAAAATGTCGGTATAGCTTCTGTTAAGAGGTAAGAGGCTGGCTTGCATTTTGAGCCTAATAAGCGGCTGCCATCTCTGTTATAGGGCTTAGGACATCGTGCTTTTGGTGGCAGTAGCGACAATAGTTATTGCGTCAGCTTCTAGGCTTTTGGCCTTGTTAGATGGCATACTCAGGCAAGATGTCGCCTAAGCTTAAGGGCGTGCGCAAATTGCTCGGCCCTTGGCTTTGCTTGAGGTGACTGTGTTCGATAGCGGAGTAGTCCATGTGGCTCAGTTTTTCGTAGAAGTCACGCACCACTTTCTCAAAGAGCACTGGCTCTGATAAGTAAGGGTTGTGAGCCGAATAAGCAAAGACATAGGTGCAGTGCAGAGGTTCAGTTTTAAAGAAGTTTGCCGTAGTGCAAGGTACTAATGGATCGTGGGCTCCAAAGAGGTGGAGCGACGGCACGTTGAGGTGCTGTAGTGCTGGCCGCTCATCAATATAAGTAACGAGTTTGATGCCAGCCATTAATACCTCGTGAGGCACCTGATGGTGATGGGCAATGACATCTTTGATATAAGCCGCCTCTTTTTCTGAGGATGTGCTACTTGCCATCATGCGGTAAAAGAGGCGCATGATTTTGTCTAAGCGTGGTGGCGTCAGCTCCGTATTGCACTTGAGGATCTTGATAGCGCTCATTCCCTGCCAGTTAGGGTCTGATGGGAAGCGAGGTGAGCCACAGATGGTCACTAAGCTGCGAATATAAGGGTTTTTGTGCTGATAGCAGAGCTTACACTCAAGCAAACTGCGCTTCATATCTGTATCAGAGTTAGCGATAGCCTCAGCTGTGGCAGCGGCCGCAGTGGCATCTGATGGCAGGGTTATCTCCTGTGGCGAGCGTCTTTTACTCATACATATGTGCAAATGTGGATAAGGTCGGACATGGGCTTGAGCTGGAGCTGAAGCTGAAGTTTGCTCTTGCTCACCAAGAACTCCTGTTATAGGGCGATGCTGGCTTCTTGCCCTTTCAACTCGCTTGAAATGGCCAATACTACGCTGCCCTGCATGAGGGTTGAAAGAGTCATTATCAAACTCAGACTCGGCAACTTCATCTTGGTTGCAGGCTTTGTACATGGCTTCATTTTGCTGGGCTCGGGCCTGCCGTACACTTTCGTTGTTACCTAAGCTCTCACCTAAGGTGCTTAAGTTTAGGCATGGAGTGTTGAGGGAGCTGATGACCTGAAGGGCGTAGAGGGTGCCAAAAGACCATGAGATAACATCGGCCGCGTAGGGAATGGTGTTGATTAAAAAGTAGTTAGTGGCTGAAAAGTCGTTGGCAAGAGGCGCGAGATGGGCACTGCGACCATAACCTGGAAGATCGATAAGGTAGACATCACGGTCTTTAAACATGTCTGCTAAAGGCCGTAAAAAGCTGGAGTCACATCCCCAACCATGAATGATGGCTAAAGGATAACCCTTTTTGTTTCCAAGGCGAGTGAAACCTAGTTGATCCATGGTTCACCTCCTCCCTGATGTAGTAAACTATTTCTATAAAAAAAATGTTAGGCCGCAGAGACAATACCAGTAGAGTTCATATGAATTTTGAATACTACTGGAGACAGGCCATTAAGCTCGGACTGAATACGCTCGTTGTTGT
>CALXYZ010000291.1 GCA_944393075.1 uncultured Anaerobiospirillum sp.
AATGCTTTGGGCTGTGACCTTTTCGTCATGGAAATAGCTGTCATCAAGCAATAACACTTCGGCGAGCGATTGCGGCAGAGTATCAGCTGCCGCAGCCATAGCTAAAGGCGCTTTGATCTCAGGGAATGGATAGTAGATCTCAGCACCACTGCCAGATGAGATCTTGTAGTGCGTTTGCACGGCCTCTAAGAGGTCTTTAAGGCTGCGGTGACTATCGACAAATGGGTAGTAACCAACACGCTTGCAGGTGTTCTCGTTGATGATGGCACGGCCAATATAGCTGCTATAAAACTCTTGGCCGCAAAGCTCTAAGGCGGCGGTGTCGTAGCCCTGCATCGACATCTCATACTGAAGTCGCGCTATGGTCAGAGCCTGCTTGGCATGACCAAAGTCGCCGTATAAGTTGAGCAGTAAGCCAATAATCGCGTTGAGACGGAAGTTGTGGCGGATAAAGAGCGATAACTGCAGCGCTAGCGCGAGTAAGCACTCAAGCAAAGCTACGTATTCATAGGTGCGCTTAGCTTGCGACAGCGAGACACGCTGCAAACGCTTTTTTACTTCCACATCGCTGACAAAAGAGAAATTGCCCTCTAACAGACTCATGGAAGCAGCACACAGATACTCGTAGTACAGATAGACGTGGTTTTCCACATCATCAAAGAGGTTGCGGGGCACTGCTAATATGCTTTTGTGGGCGTTGGCTGAGTAAGTTTGCTTAAAAGTGCGCAGTCTCATCTTGAGTGCACGGGAGAGCATTTGCGAGATCTCTAGCTCTTTAGCAAGATCACTATAGCGATGGTTAAAGCGTAGAGTATAGGCGTTACACAGGCGCGACAAATCGCTACGCTGCTCTAAGTTTTGCTTAAAGGTCGTAGTAATAACGCGATTTTTCTGGTGCACCTCGTTTATGGCACTAGCCGTAGGTAAGTGCTTGTGATCTGAGTAGATGTAATTAGCCCAGCGCTGATCACTAAGCTTCTCCAAAAAGCTCATCTGCGTTTTCAGCGCGTACTCAGTATCCATTTTCAGCGCTGTCGACAGAGCGTTGAGCTCGTTTTTTGGGGGCGCAGATGCATCACGTTGACTGATCCTATCTCTTAGAGAGAATAACAGTTTATTCCAAGCGACAAAGTCAAAATCTAGTTCTTCGCCATCTATCTTCTTTTCTTCGGACATGATTGTATCTCTTAACTGATATTTTGCGGGGGTGCAAGGAACACTTGGAGCACTTGCCCTAGCTCAATAATCTTTGGAAATTTGGGACTTTAGGACTTTGGGATTGATATTGCTATCGATAAATATCATTGGGCGGCCTAAATCAGCAATTAGGCCGCTGTGAGCTGTGTGCTTAGGCAAGAGCGCCCCCCAAGTTAGCTCTAGAATAGCAAAAATCATCTCTAAGCCCTAATCTATCGCCACTTAGACAGGCAAATTGACGCTAATTCCCATTAAGGCCTGAGGATATTCTGCAGAGTTTGCAAACTTTTTGCCTAAGAGAGCCGCTATGCGGCTTTCCATCTCATGTTAGACAGGCGTGGGAGGCAAAAATGTGGCAAAGCTCAAAGAACAAGAGAATAAGAGAATAAGGTGGGACTGACGGTCGCAGCCGCTACTGCCACAATCATGGCGGCAGTATCTGCGGCAACAGCCGAGGCCATGAGCTGTAGCCGAGGCTGAGACTGAGGCTGAGGCAGTACGGCGGTGCTACCTATGGCATGTGGCGCTCGGCCCAAGGCTCTAAGGCGGCAAAGAGCTTTACCAGCTCACGGCCTTTTGGGGTGAGCTGGTACTGCTGATGTGGGCGCATGTCCCTACCATCGCCGCTTTTAGTCGTGGCAACGAGACCATCGCGCACCAGATCTTTTAAGGTCAGCTCAGCTGCAAGCGGTGTCAGCTCCGTAAAGTATGGCCTAAAGGCACCTGCATATAGTGGGCAATTTAACTTATAAAAAACGTAAAGAAGCGACAGCTTCCACTTAGGCTGTAGCAGGTACAAGAGGGCAAGCATCTTGTTATCGCCTTGATACTTAGCATCATGGCGTCGACGCCCCATAGCCTTAGGCTGAGGCTTACTGAGGTCGCTATCAGCAGCGGCCAGAGCTGCGACCGCAGTGGTGCCAGCGCCCGCTCCTGTACCTGTACCCAATCCCATACCAGCATCAGTACCTAGGACTGACGTAAGTGGTTCTTGCTCCCCATCCTCAAGGCCATCTAACGCCAGAATGCGGCTGATGGCACTGCGGTGTTTAGTAGTCACAGGTACTAGAGGCACTACTGCTGGGGAAGCTTGAGCACTCTGTGCCGATGCTGGCGCTGTAACTGCCAAGGCCGCCTGAGCTTTCTCGGAGGCGGCTTTGGCCTTAGAAGCAGCTGCAGCAGGTGCTTTCTTGGTATTAGACGAGGTTGCTGTAACAGCCGCGTCTTGCTTTACAGCAACGGTCTTAGTGCGGCCATTTGTCTTAGCCTTAGTCTTGGTAGTAGCAATAGCTTTAGCAGTAGCAGTAGTAGTCATGGACTTAGACTTAGCCGTGGTTGGGCGCCGTGCGGTGGTGCTCTCTGGGGTCTTTGCTGTGGCCACAATACAATCAAATTATAGGTCGTTGAGGGTTAGGGCTTGTTTAGCCTTATCGCGCACTGTAGTCTTACGACGCACTGGTGGCTTGCGCTTTGGCTTTTCAGCTGGTGCTTCCGCAGTAGCTGCTGCAACATCAACATCAACATCAGCCGCAGCCTTAGCCTCTGCGGCGGCGGAGCCTGCCTTGGTAGCCTTATCCTTGGCTTTAGTGGCCGTAGAGGCCTTTGTGGCTTTGGTAGCAGTGGTAGCAGTGGCTTTAGCCCTAGCGGTCTTAGCTTTGGTAGTGGTAGCTTTGCTGGTAGCAGACTTGTTGGCTGAAGAGGCACTAAGCGCTGCAAGATCTGCCATAGAGGTAATACCTGCTAAGGCTGCTAAACTCATAGTGCTGTTTTTGTAGGCGGCACGAGATGCTTCGGGGACTTCTAAGAGCTCATTGCTGTTAGAGTCGTCGTCCTCGTCATCTTCGTCTTCATCATCAAAAGAGTAGTCAGGCACAGTCTCAGATGCCGCAGCAGCTGTCTTACCTTTGCCTCTACTCGGGCTAGATTTCTTGTTTTTGGGCGTAGCAGAGGTGCTGTCATTGCTATCACTGGCGAGGGTGCGGGCGTTGTCACGATCGCTATCGCTATCGCGGGCATTGATGGCAGGGGACGCAGGTACATTTTTCGCGGCCATTTCGTCCTTGACCGTATCCAAAAACGTATCCAGCTCAAAGAGGCTCTTGATCTTATGAGTTTTAATCAGGGACTCAAAGTCCTGCTCTAGATTGTCCGACTTGCCTTTGCCTCCAGCCATTTGCTGCTCCTTGTTTGCCCTTAGCCTGCGTTAGCCAATCACTAATAACTATACCAAAGCGCGCATTGTACCGCACTTGTGCCTGCTTGCTGTGAGCAAGTCTAGCACTGAGCTTATTTGGGGCTGAGAGACATGCCTAAAAGATGCGAACCATATCGCGCTATGGGCTCATGCAATTGCACAGATTGTGAACTACGACGCAAAGCTGCACTATTACCACTGGCAAGGGGGCGTGTTTTGCGAGTTGAATTAAATAATTTTAACCACTATGACCACGAAACCACGCTCCGAGCGCACGCTTGCACATTTGAGCACACGCAGCTAAGACTCTGAGCCAGCAGCATCAGCAGAATTAGCAGCTGCAACAGAGTTAGCCCTATCAACTGACTCGGCAGATGAATTGGTTATTTCGCCTACTACCTCGTGATAGCCAACCTGCCTTAACACCTCACAAGTGATTTGGTTTGCTCCTACTTTTTCTTTGGAGGTATCAGCAGCTGCGTTGTAGAACACAGCTACATACTGAAAGACTTGGCAACCATTGGTGGTGTGATGCTCAGAGT
>CALXYZ010000292.1 GCA_944393075.1 uncultured Anaerobiospirillum sp.
GCATTCTAGCACGATCAGTATCAACCCAAGTTAGCCACCCCCAACAAGGGGGTGTTAATTATGTCTTTTATCACTAGCTAGCTTAGCCCCACCGGCCCCGAAATCCGGTGTTTGACGCGAAAAAAACCAAAGGCCCGCAGGCAAGAAATCTCACCTGTGGGCTTTCGGCTTTTTAGGGCTCAATGCCACTGCCTAGCACGCAACGCGCAGTATCAGCGGCAAAATCAGCAGCTACTGCTACTACTAATGCATAGCTTCAAGCGCTTGCACTAAGCGGCCTTTGACGTTCTCAAAGCCACCGTTACTCATCACCACCACGGTGGTGTGCTCATCACAAGCATCCACCACCTGATCAATCAGGCTCTGGGTGGTTCCCTCCACAATATGCAGCGGACGAGGGCAGTCCTTAACTAAGCAGGACATATCCCAATGCACGGTGTCTGGGTGGTAAACAAAGACCTCATTAGCATCCTTAAAGGAAGCACCTAATTGCTCGCGATTGGCGCCCATCTTCATGGAGTTAGAGCGAGGCTCAAAGACGCAGACAATGCGGGCCTCATCGCCTAAGCGACGGCGTAAACCCTCTAAGGTGGTGGCAATGGCAGTTGGGTGGTGGGCAAAATCGTCGTAGACCTTGATGTCACCGACGCTACCTACTAACTCCATACGGCGCTTTGGCATCTTAAAGGTGGCTAAAGCGGCGGCACTATCAGTAAAGCTAATGCCGATCTCATGAGCAGCCAACATCGCCATAAAGGCATTGTGAGCGTTGTGAATACCCATTGCATCAAGCTTGCACTCGCACACCACCATGTCATTGACGGTGTCATGTACCACAAAGTGCGAGCCATCTTCGCTTAAAAGCTTGAGCTCATATGGGCAACGGTGCTCTGGGTTGACACCAGAAACCTGAGAGACTGCATCACCTACAGCCAGGCCCTTTGACCATAAGCCCATGTTGATGGTGGCCACTGCATTAGCATCGTTGCTTGGGTAGAGCACACAACCGTTTTGTGGCACGATGCGCACCATTTGATGAAATTGCTTTTTGATGTCTTCGATGGAGTTGAAGATATCGGCGTGATCAAACTCGATATTGTTGATGATCGCGATGTTTGGGTGGTAGTGGACAAACTTAGAGCGCTTATCGAAGAAGGCACAGTCGTACTCATCAGCCTCAATCACAAAGTACTCACTATCGCTGCCACGAGCAGAGTAACCAAAGTTCTCAGGCACACCACCAACTAAAAAGCCAGGGTTCTTACCACAAGCCTCTAAGATCCAAGTCAGCATGGCGGTGGTAGTGGTTTTACCATGAGTACCAGAGACAGCTAACACCGTCTTCTCGCGCAAATAAAGCTCTTCTAAGAACCCAGGGCCTGAAACATAGCGCATACGCTCGTTGAGCATACGCTCAATCACAGGCATACCGCGCTTCATCACGTTGCCCACAACGATGAGGTCTGGCTTGCAATCTAATTGCTCGGCGCCGTAGCCCTGATAAATCTCAATGCCAGCTTGGGCGAGCTCATCGCTCATTGGTGGATAGACATTCTGATCAGAGCCTGTCACCTTATGGCCAGCTTGCTTGGCAATCAAGGCAATACCGCCCATAAAAGTGCCACAAATACCTAAGATATGGATGTGCATCGCAAACACTCAACTCTTTGCGGCGGCCCACAGCTCAACGCGAAACCACCAACACAAAAAATAACAAAAACAAAAACAACAAAAAATAAAGCCCTGTTCACGCACATCATGCATATCATGCACAACATGCAAACAGGGCTTATTGTAAGCCTGTACAGCGCTGATCGCTAGCTTTGGCCATCTACGCTACTGCTCCAGCCAAGCTAAACCCAGCAGCTTCCCACGACTGCTCTACTTGTCCTGAGGCACAGGCGAGATGCTCAGGTTCAGCACGCACTTTAAGTATGGGGTAAAGGCACGCGAGTAAGTGGCGACTTCCTTGCCTTGCTCATCAACCTCGATGGCATAGACAGGAGTTTCAGTCTTGTTGCCCCACTCTACAGCAGCCTTAGCGCCTTGCACTAACAAACCGGTATCTAAAGCATCAGTTTCTAAAGCACTGCGAGCGATAACCGAGACCGACACAGTACGGTGGTTGATTGGATAACCAGTCTTAGGATCGATGATGTGCGAGTAGAAAGTGCCAGTCTTTTCGTCGATAAAGAAGTTGCGGTAGGAACCTGCAGTAGAGATAGCCATACCTTGAGGACAGACAGCGGCAAATACCTTTTGGCCTTGGCTTACAGGGTCTTCAATACCAACACGCCACAACTTGCCATCAGGGTTAGCACCCTTAGAGCGGATAGCGCCGGCAATAGCAATCATGTAGTTGTTGATGCCCTTTTCATCTAAGAGCTGAGCCAACTCATCGGCTGCTAAGCCTTCGCCAATGGTGGAGAGATCGAGTTTGACACGAGGATCGAGCTTTTGCAGGACGCCACCCGAACCAACACGGCGGATGGTAATTTTATCGATACCCACATAGGCCAGAGTTTCGTCAATTTCTGCTTGGCTTGGAGATTGGTGCACCTCACCGTTTGGACCAAAGCCCCACAGATTGACTAATGGGCCTACGGTAGGATCCATAGAGTGCTCAATACGCAGTGATTGGCGCTGCACCTGCTCAAGGACGTCAGCTAAATAGCCACTGATAACAAAGTCCTTAGTACTCTCGTAGGCGTTAAAGCGAGCAATCTCAGCATTTTGATCAAAGGTAGAGATAGCATCAGACACCTTTTTGAAGACGAACTCGGCATCAGAACGCAGAGTGTCTTCACCACCTGGATAGCCACCAGGCACGGTCACATAGTAGAAAGTACCAAAAGTCTTACCACTAATCTTTGTGACCTGATCAAACTTCTTGGCGACCACATCACTAGTTTGTGCGGCTGCCACTTTTTCATTTTTGTTATCGCAAGCGCTAGCAAAAACAGCCAAAGATAGAGCTACACAAGGCACAACGCACAAAGAGGCTGCCTTCTTCCATGAGCACTTTTTCATCCATTTCGTCCCTAGCCACCCCACACATCACCTCACAGTTCTTCCACTCTCTACTTGCTGCTTACTACTTGCTCCATCCCCCTTACCCTTACCTTTACTCCTTACCAGCTTTTGCTAAAAGAAGCAGTAAAGAGACAGTAAAAAGGCAGTAACGAGGCCAAAATAGGCAGTAATGCCCCTAGAAAAGTAGAAACATAGCGTGGTACGAACTGACTCTCACTAGATTGGCTCCTGACACAGCGACAGTACCAATGACCAGTGTCTTTCAGTGGAATGACAAAGCAAGCGCGCCCCCAAACAATGGTAAGCAAAACGAAAATCACACTAAAACTAGATAGCGTTTGGCTGGCGCGTCCTAACCACCAAGAGCATGCCTTCAGTCACACAAGATACGCACTGACTTACAGCGATCTCACCTTACCGCAAGGCATGATAACAGGAACTTAGACTTGCTTAAATTCAATATCCGCATTATGTAAGCAATTCTTGGTTGGTTTGTGCTGTTTTCCTTGAAAACCGCAGGCAGTATTGGAGCAGGCAGCGCAATTGATGCCCTCTAAAATGGCATGAGCCTCGCTCTCACTCTTCAGACCACCGCGCTTAAAGATCAGGCTTAAAGCTAAGCAGAGCACGAAGAGGAGGAAAATGCCGAAAGAAACCAGATAAATCATGTCACCACCTCGCAGAACAAAAAACAATCCTGAGTTACCTGAATATAACCTAAAACGGGCATTTACAGCACACAAGTGCGCAATTTTACCGCCGCGATCAGGTGACTCTAGAAGAGTTAAGTAAGTGACGCTTGAGCAGACGACGGGGATTTGAGCCTAGATTTTCATAAAAACGGGCTCTCCCGAGAATTAAGGGGATCCTATGATGGCCTT
>CALXYZ010000293.1 GCA_944393075.1 uncultured Anaerobiospirillum sp.
ATGGCTATACGCCGCCCTCACAGGTAATGCACTAAATAAGACAAATAAGCCATTTAGCTAATTTGTAGAAGTTCTCTGCACAAAGACCTCTGGGTAAGAGCTGTCGTAATCCTTTTCTCGCAGGCAGTAGCGTGCATGATTCCAGAGGTTGATGTTTAGGCCCTTGGAAAGAAAGTCACGATAGCTGATGCAAGTCGTGTCCTTGTCCTTGTCCTTCTGCCTTGTCTCAGTGCACAAAGCCACAGCTCTGTGCTTAGCCTAATTCTAAGCTACACTGGGGAGCAGTGGCCATGTTGCAACGTTGTTTTTGCAACAGCGTCTGCACAGAGTTAGTTTGTGCTGAGTGCCGAGTGTCGAGCACCGCGGCGCGGTCTGCCACTGTGAGAGATTGTTTTGATTCAGCTGCTGTTGCTGACACCTGTGGGGCGGAGCGGCAAAGCAGCTGTTGCATAGGAGCTTAGGATGGACTTTTTAGAGCTGCTTAAGACGCGCTATACCACGAAGTACTACGACGAGACTAAGGTAGTGCCTGATGACGTGGTGCACACCATCATGGAGTGCGTGCGCTTAACGCCAACTTCTGTAAACTCGCAGCCTTATCACTTCTACATCTGCACTGGTGAGAGCAAAGCTAAGCTCCGCGACGCCATCATGGACTTCAACCAAAAACGCTTCGATAGCGCCTCCCACGCCGTGGTGATCTCCGTGCAAAAGCGCATCAACGACGAGCATTTATCGCGTATCACCGCTCAAGAAGATCAAGATGGTCGCTTCTCTTCCCCTGAGCTCAAGACCATGATGGATCAGATGCGTCGTCAAGCTGCGCAAAGCCATGTCGACCAAGGTGATTACTTAGCTTGGACAAAGAAGAACTCCTATATCTCCTTTGCCACCATTGTCTATGCTGCCGCCGCCTATGGCGTACAGTCCACAGCCTTAGAGGGCGTTGAGTTCGATAAGGTCGATGAGATTATGCAGCTTGATGCTAAAGGTGAGACCTGTTCCTTGATCGTCCTCTTAGGTTATGCCTCAGATAAGGACTCTAACACCATCGATAAGCGTCCAAAGTCACGCTTACCACTCGATTATGTCGCCACTTACTTGCAGTAGAGGAACAGGAGGATATCATGGACTTTTTGAACTTATTGCAAAAGCGCTATGCCACCAAGTGCTACGACGAGAGCAAGGTAGTGCCAGCTGAGGTGGTCGACAAGATCATGGAGTGTGCCCGCTTAACTCCAACTGCGGTAAATGCCCAGCCATACCACTTCTACGTGTGCTCTGGTGAGAGCAAGAAAAAGCTCTATGACGGTGTGCTGGAGTTCAATCAGCCACGCTTTGCAAGCGCTTCGCACGCTATTGTGATTGCCTCGAAAAAGCGTATGGACGAGGAGCACTTAGAGCGTGTGCTTGCTCAAGAGGAGAGCGATGGCCGTTTGCCAAATGCCGAAATTAAGGAGGCTCAGGATAAGTCCCGTCGCCACTTCTGTGGTATTCATGTCGCTGCTAACGACTTTGTGGACTGGACTGGCTGCCAAGCCTATATCGCTTTAGGCACTATCTTATATGCCGCTGCCTCTTACGGCGTTGACACCACCACTTTAGAGGGCGTGGACTTCGCTAAGGTCGATGAGATTTTAGGTTTAGATGCCCGTAACGAGACTTGCCAAGTTGTGGTGCTCTTAGGCTATGCCGCTGCTGATGACTTTAATGCTTTAGAAAAGGCTCCAAAGTCACGCTTGGCTTTTGATGATCTCAATACCTTCTTGAAGTAGTGCTATACGCGTCGCGTAGCTGCGGCGCGCTGTATTGCGCCGCATTGCGTGCGCTGTGTTGCCGCAATGCGCTGCGCCGCACTGTGCTGCGCTACATTGCGCAGTGTTGCGTGCGCTTAGCTTAAGAAGGCCTCACGCCCCTGTGTGCTGCTTTGTATACGGGGGCGTGCTGTTTTTAGCAGGTGGTTGTTAGACTCTCATAATGTCGTCAGTGTGCACAAAGAGGTGGCGGTCAGTGGTGAGTTTGAGCACAATGGCTAAGAAGGCTGCTATGAGTTGCGCTCCTACTGCGCTCCACCAGACACCCATTTGGCCATACTGCGCCGGCACAAAAAGAAGCAGCAAAAAGAGAACAATAGTCTCGGCATAGGTCAGCACATAGGAGAGTTTGCAGTGATTAGTGGCGTAGAACACGGCAGCTGTAACGCGGCAGTAGGAAACAAATGGCAAGCCTAAAAGGAAGATAGGCAGTATGAGGCTGACGTACCGCGAGACCATTTCCGAAGCACCAAAGAGCGTCCCGACAAATGGCGCACACAAAAACAGCGCCATCATGCTAAAGACTGACAAGGCAATGGAGCTTAAGTAGGCCATAGTACGCGTGAGCTTAATATTATTGGCGTCATTGCGTCCATAAAAGTGACTGATGAGAGGCTGCGAACCATCACCAATGCCTTGTAACATCAAGTAAACCACGCAAGTGACGTAGGCAATACAGGCATAGCAGGCCACAGAGACATCACCGCCATAGATGGCTGAGCTGCGGTTAATCAGCACTAAGACGATATTGGGACTGATGGTTAAACCAAAAGGCGCAACCGCAATGGAGATGATTGGTTTTACCATAGTCAGTGCTTCATGAAGGTTTACTTTAAAAAAGCACAGATGCTGCCGCCACATGTAGATTAATCCGCCCACCATAGCAATGGCTTGGCTTAAGACGGTGGCTAGAGCTGCACCTTTAACACCCCATTGGTATTCTTGGATGAAGAGGTAATCTAAGTAGATATTGGTGATGAAGCCCAGGATCATGACGAACATGGCGACAGTAGCATGCCCAAAGTTGCGTACTAAGGGGATCAGGGCAGTGCCCACAATCTGGAAAACAGCACCGCAGCCAATAACAAAGAGATAGTCATGGCAAGTTTGTAATAGAGGGCCATAGGCGCCTAAAAGCACCACAATCTGTGGCAGGAGGCGGTAGGTGATAACGACGACAATAGCGCTGACAAACAAAAGCAGCAAGAAAGTAGTAGCGACAAAGCGCTCAGCTTTGCGACGGGCGGCCAGCTTCTTCTCAAGGCCTACTGTGTTTTCAGCAGACGCTACATGAATCGAGTAGAGCACAGCTCCACCCATGCCAATACCGGTTCCTAAAGCCTGAATTAGAGCCGTGAGAGGATAGGCCACATTGATGGTGGCTAAGCCTAAATCACCAATGGCTTGGCCGATGAAAAAGCCATCGACGATGCTATACATGCCAGATAAGGCAAAGGCAAAAAGTGATGGCACCACAAAAGAGTAAAACTCGTGGCGTAGGCTCTTAATTTGGCGAGTTTCCGGCATGACAACCCCCGCGTCCTCACAGGCTTACTCTCTTGAGCCTGTGGTAGAAAACAATCCTCAAACGATGCACTCACTGACAAGCTGTGGGCATGTCCTACGATCGTGCCGCGATCGCAGCGAGGCCTAACTGCTTGGCTCAGTTCTTCCCATAATACAGCATTTGGCAGCAAGCCGCTCGCTGCCGCGGGCGTAAGCCTACTTTTTGCGGCTCTTGCTCTTAGAGGCGGACTTGTCCTTGGTCGAATTTCTGTACTTTTCCTCAAAGTCTTCATAGAGCGAGGTGATCTTCAGTCCACGCTTCTTTGGCGGAATGGCGGCATTGAGCATGTTTAGCGCGTACTGAAACTTCTCGTTATAATGCTGCATGCTGCTGATCATGGTGTGGACGTCAGACTGCTTCATGCTAGCAAAAATAGCACACTCCACACGGGTCAGAGGGCCTACAGCAACTGCGGCAAACTCCTCTCCTTTTTGGGTAAGGCGCAGAATCTTGAAAAGCAGCAAAAAGAGCATCGTAAGACTCCGGCTAACGAGGATGGCTCTACTGTTGGTGATTCAGCACGTGCAGGTA
>CALXYZ010000294.1 GCA_944393075.1 uncultured Anaerobiospirillum sp.
AGACAGTCGGCCGGTTCCTATCAGGAACCAACAAATGAGATAAATAAGCCATTTGGCTTGATTTGTAGAAGTTCTCTATTTTCTATTTTCGGTTACTAACCGCCTTGCCACCACTCTTTTCTGTGGCCTATTTTGCCTTGTATGATTGCGTGTGCATGAGTGTGCACATGTGCACGTGTATACGTGCAGCTGCAGTGTTAGGCCTTTACGTCCTTAGCCTACCTTGGTTTGCCTGCTATCATGAGAAGCTCATTTCTATGCGCTTTGCTAAATTTCTTGGCAACAATGCTTATTGCGGGTAAGTTTTAATCTTGTGTGACTTTGTTACAAGTGTTGAGCTAGTTTTACTCTTGCCAAATATGCTCTTTTTGCATGCAAATTTCGCAGACAAATGTGAAGATAGTCACGAATTCGGCAATTGGTTGTCGCTATCCCTCCTATTGAGAGCCGTTAGCAAAGATGATAGCTAGTTTTGTAGGTTAAAGCCTGATTAAGGCTTGAGAAACCGACTTTTTGCTAATGATGACAATCATCTGTTCTCACTTTTGTTGCATGCAAAAGCAAGATGCAAGCAAAATTCGCCATGATACAGCAGCTTAATTTTCCATCTTGTTTTACGTATAAAGAGGCTCTAAACGGCGTCGGATCGCGGTTGTAGCGGTTTGAGAAAAAGTCTCATATGGCTTAAAATCTGTGCCCAAAGTAGTAAAAGGGCAATTGTCGGTTCTAACTTTCCTTGCTTTAGATTGATTGGCTTTCACGTTGCTCTCAAGCTGGTAAAAACAGCATAGAAACGACGTTTTTGACCCTGAACAAGGTTTTTTCTCCTGCTTTTGGGAGTTTTGGTGAAGAGATGGACTCTTCACACTCTGATGCCTCGCTTGTAGGTAGATATTGGCTCTAGGTTTAAGCTGCACATGCACGACTGAATGGTCGCAGACCTCCTCTCTTATGCTTTCTGCACTAAGACTTAAGACCTCCGCTATTTCCCTACTAGTGCTAAATGTTGTGGGCATCGCGCGCCCTTGTGCGTTCAGCTTGGTGCTGCGTTTGCGCTTGCGCTCGTGCTCGTGCTCGTGTTCGTGGCAGTGCAGATGGGGATACCATGCCTTGTTTGTTTGTGTTTAACCAACCATCGCTTGGAATGCAAGATGATGCGATGGTGTAGGTTTTGAGATTTTGCTAGCAGATCGTACAGAGTAGGTTGCTGTTTGTTTTTTTAGCCCTTGCTTTGTGGATGCTTAGGAGAGGCGAAGTCTTGTGGCAAAAGCACGATTAACGCCGCTCTTGCCGGCTAAGGAGCAGCTTTGAGCTGCATTAGCTGTAGCGCTTTGTTTGGAAGCATCGCTTGTTGTTTGTTTGTTTTCAAACTTTTTGGCTCTGCTTAGCGTGAGATCGTGCTTATAAGGATTTTGATTGATGGCTGCTCTGACTCATATTCCTGTGCTTCTGCAAGAGTGCTTAACAGGATTGCAGATCAAAGCTGATGGTGTCTATATCGATGGCACTTTCGGTCGGGGTGGTCATTCGCGCCAAATTTTAAGCAAGCTTGGCCCAAATGGTCGTTTAATTGGCCTCGATCGCGATCTTACTGCTGTGGCTGTAGGTGAAGAGCTTGCTGCTAGCGATCCTCGCTTTAGCATCGTTCACACTCCTTTCTCTCGCCTCTTAGATGTCTGCACTGACCTCGATTTGGTTGGCCGTGTCGATGGCATCTTGCTTGATATTGGTGTCTCCTCGCCACAGCTTGATGAGGCTGAGCGTGGCTTTTCTTTTGATAAGGATGGCCCTCTTGATATGCGCATGGATCAAAGCGCAGAAAAGAGTGCTGCCACTGTCGTTGCCACCTATGATGAAAAGGCTTTGGCTTATATCTTTAAGGTCTACGGTGAAGAGCGTTTTGCCTCTAAGGTCGCACGCGCTATCGTCAAGCGCCGTGAAGTGCAGCCTTTTACCACCACCAAAGACTTAGCTAACGTCATTGCTGGGGCTATTCCAGGTAAGCCTACCCCAAAGCATAAGGCTACCCGCTGCTTCCAAGCTCTGCGTATTGAAGTTAATTCCGAGTTAGAGGAGCTCAAAACTGCTCTTGCCTCTGCGGTGCAAGTGTTAGCTCCACACGGCCGTCTGTGTGTGATTTCCTTCCACTCGCTTGAAGACCGTATCGTCAAAAACTTCTATCGCGAGCAATCTCAAGGCGAACAAATTCCGCCTCACATTCCGCTCACTCAAGAGGAACTTGAGCGCCGCCGTCTAGCAAGCGCTACTTTAGAGCTTGTCGGCGGTGCCCAAAAGGCAAGTGATGAGGAGCTCAACGCTAATGTGCGCTCCCGCTCGGCTACACTGCGTGTCGCTGAGAGACTGCCTTACACCCCCTCTAGCTCTTTAGCATCAAAGGAGGAATGAGGATATGTTATCGTTCATTCCACGCCGCCGTCGTCGTAGCGAGCAAGAGCCCGCATTTGACCTGTCTGCTTCTGCGTCTTCTCACACGCAACAAGACGCAGTGAGTGCTGCTTCATCCTCTAAGCCTGTAGCTGCACCCGTAGTAGCTGCAGAGATTACTGTTTTCGAAAACGGTAGTGATGATGAGGGTATGATGCCTCAGGCAACACAGGATACAGCACCTGCTGTTGCCGCGAACGCAGACTTAGATTTGTTTGCTGATTTAGATAGCATTGCAGCCAACATTGCCGCTGCCAGTGTGGCAGCAGAGAACCAAGCCAAGGTCGACCTCGGTAATTCTGATACTCCTCATGTGACCGTAGCTGAGGTTGCAGCTGATGGCGCTGCTACTACTGCCGCTGGCGCTACTGCCACTGCCTCAGCCGCTACCGCTGCGACAGCTGCGGCCACTGCGGTTGATGGCGGGGCTGCAGCTAGCAGAGCTATGGAGGCTCAGGTTCTGTTCAATGATCCTTCACTACAAGCCCAAGCTGCCGCAGCAGCTGCCGCAATGGTTTCAGCTAGTGCAGAGACTTCAAACCCAGAGGGCGATAGTGAGGTTTTAGCTGCTAAGCAACAGTTTAATGCTCTGCAACAGATGATGCTGCAGAACGCTAATGCTATTCGTCAGGCTATTGATGATGACGATGGCAAGGGACTGTATGCGCGCAGAGAAGAGCGTGAGCTTGCCCAAAATCAAGAGCTCATGTCGCTCAATAACAACTCTTTAGACTCCAACAAGCAGTCAATGCTAAGCGATCAGTCGTTGTCTTTGTTGGATCTCCCTGATCCTAGAGATTCATCCTTGTTAGATGAAGAGGAAGAGAACGCTTTAGGCAAGGTTGAGGCTGAGGACTTCATCACCGGTAATGTCTCCGTAGTCTCAGAGAGCTTACGTACAGGTACCGATAATGTTGTGATTGCGGGCGGTGCGGGAGTTGCTGTCGGCGATAGCGATGATGATGATGATTTTGTCGACGATGGTAAGGTTGAGGTTGTTCCTTTCCTGCAAAGAAAAGCTACCTTAAAGAGCACTATCTCTTTAGGTGATAGTAATTCTGATGCCGACAATGAGCCTCGTTTAGTGCCTTGCATCTTCCATGAGTTGGGCGTCAACTGGTTCGTCTACGGTTTAGCTATTGTGGTGTGTGTGTTGTGCTTAGCTAAGGTCTATCAAGTGCAAGAGACCCGTGATCTCACCTCAAGATTACATGAGGTGACGCAAAACAACTCTAAGCTCAACAACACTTGGCTCACCTTGGTGGCAGAGCGTCAAAACCTCACTGAGCACGCCAAGATTCGTAACTTTGCAACTGACAAGTTGCAAATGGTCTCCCCAAAGACCGAAAACGAGCAGGTTATTTCCTTAGTGCACAAATAAGTGGGAACCTCTATAATTTACCACACCGCATCATACAAGGCTAAGAGGCAATATCCTTGATCACTCATGCCTGAGGC
>CALXYZ010000295.1 GCA_944393075.1 uncultured Anaerobiospirillum sp.
CCCCATCTTTCATTCCGTCTAGTTGAAGAGCAGACAAGGGAACGCCACAGCTCTTCATGGGATTTATAGAAGTTCTCTAGCTACACTAGTTCAGCTCTCTTCTCTCTCCATCTCGCTCCCTCTCGCTCCCTCTACTCTCAAATACCAATACCCATTCCCACTCACCGTTAGCACACACATCCCCCGACTCCCTGCCCTTGACTCTGTCTCTATCACTATCACAGTCAAAGCCGCAGCCGAGTCCAGTACTCCTACACTAACATTCCGTGCGAACACGAGCTCAAGACACACTTTAGGCTCAGCAAAGGCAATAGGGCTTACAACACACAATGATGCCGTGTAAGCTTGTGGCATTAGTTCGGTGTAAGGGCTAGCATGCAGAAAAGATGCAGAGGAAGGAGTAAGTGAAAGGGCGTTGGCTCTAAGCTTAGCATTAGCTGTAGCGTGAGCCTGTGCCTAGGCTTGGGCCTGAGGCCTAGCATGAGGTTGAGGCTGAGACTCAATGCGGCCCTAGGGGTAGCGGAGAACTAAAATTACTTCTCCCTACTCCCTTACGGAGCAACAGCAAAATGAAATAGAAACAAGATTAAGGCCTTGAGCGTGCAGCGACTGTGGTCAGAGATGCGGGCGTGGTGGTAAGCCGCGCGCGCTTAGTGCCTATATCGTTACTGCTCTACTTTTGCATCAAGGCCATGGTTGCAGCCTTGGCTTGTGCCATCTGGCGCTCGATCTCCGCAGCCTGCTCGGCGCGGATGTCATCGATACCAAACTGATTACCAATTGGCTGAGGAGGTGCTGGGCGATCGTTGTTGAAATCGCTCTCATCCTCAGCGTCACGCTGCTTAATCAGGTTCTCAACAAAGAACTCTAAGTAGCCACCAGGGATATCTGGGATTGGCCAATTGAGCACGCGACGGGCTAAGCTCTTAAAGGCTCGTGCTGCTGGAGCTTGTGGGAAAGCATCCACCACACAAGTGCGCTGACGAATAGCCTTGCGCATGTTGATATCAATAGGGATGCAGGCACAAAGCTCTAAAGCCACGTCCAAGAACTTATCCGTCAAAGTCACCAGCTTCTTGAACATGAACTTACCCTCTTCGAGGGAGTGCACTTGATTGGCAACGATACGGAACTTAGAGACGTTATAGTCGTTAGAGAGCACCTTCATCTGGGCATAAGCATCGGCCACCGAAGTGGACTCATTGCACACCACCATGATGACGTCTTGGGCTGCACGACAGAACGACAACACCATATCAGAGATACCGGCAGCGGTATCAACGATAAGGAAGTCGACAGGCTCTTCTAAAGACGAAAAGGCACGAATCAAACCAGCATGTTGATCAACTGTCAGCTCAGCCATCTCCTTTAAACCAGAAGAGGCTGGCACAATGCGTAAGCCCTGAGGGCCGTCTTGAATGATCTCTTGGAGAGAGCACTCGCCACGGAGCACATGAGCTAAATTCTTGCGCACCTTAAGACCTAACATCACATCGATGTTAGCAAGGCCCAAGTCAGCATCAAAGAGCAAGACATGCTTGCCTAATTGGCACAGGGCTACAGCTAAATTCAAGGAGACAGAGGACTTACCGACACCGCCTTTACCGCCGGTGACAGTGATGACCTTTACTCTTCTCCACTTGTATTTAGATCCCATAAATAAGACATCCTACCACGAAGTCTTCCGATGAAGTCTTCTACCGAAAACCACGCAAACTAGCAAACTAGCAAACTAGCAAACTAGATTCTCGCCAGCACCTAACACCATTGCAGCGGCAAGTCTGCAAGCTCAAAAGAAAGGCCAAGGCCAAAGCTTGAACTCAAAGGGATATCAGGCTGTGGTTACTAGCTCTGCGCTGCGCACGTAACGTTACACAAACACATTAAGTTGCACGCTGCTTTCGGCCGCACACACACTTAAACACACGTAATCACACCAACAAAAGCTGTACCGAGACACATTCTTTTGCATGCACAACAATGCTCTTCAACACTCTTTGAGCTTGCTTACAGTACACAGCTCAAACTCTTTCACTCAAGATCAAGATCTCAAGCTGTGCTTACGCCATCAATGCAATGTATTGCTAGCGATCTGCAAAGCTCATGCTTAGCTACAGCCACACAACGTCTAGACTATAGGCAATCTCCACGCTGCCCTGACCTCATCTGCACTTGCTTTGCCTTATAACAGACGAGCAAAACGCATAAATTTGCTCACGCTGTGGGCTCACCTCCTATTTTTGGTAACAAATATCTTTGTTACACAGTTTGTGACTTTCAAGCCCGAGAAAAAATCTGAAACCTGTGAAAAAAAAAAAAAATGCTAAACATTGCTTTTTGTTTTTTTTTTTAGGCTTGTTCTAGCCTCTACCCCCTTTAGCAACCAATAGCTCAACAGCACTTAGCTTTTCCTTAGCTAGTTGCGACACATAAGCTTAACAAATCCAGTGTATCTTGGGGCTTTTAGGCGACTGATGATGATGATGCAACTTGGCGTCATTCCCATACTACTCATCTTGCAAAACAGGCTGATAAAGCCCTAAACAGGCCCCAAAAATCTTAAAAAACCGGCCATTTTTCTGCATTTTTATAGGATTTTCGCAACAAATTCGCTCACTGCACCTAGAGAGCGAAGCGCATAATCACAACACTATTGCCTATAAACTAGATACTACTATAAAGAGCGCCAGTAAGCCATACAAACCTTTACAGACAAAGGTTTAGCACCAATGTTTGCTTGCTAAAAACTCTCTTGGGTTTTGCTTGCTCACGTGCGTGCATGCATGCATGCATGCATGCATGTATGCAGTTCTACGCTGCGCTGCCCCACTAAACTCTGCGCGAAACTGCGCTGATCTAACCGTTACCCAAACAGCGACACTGAGTAAAAACGCTACAGTTATCGTTTGTGGCCACGATGAGACTAGCTTCACTTTAGCTAAAGCTAGAGCTATGTCTAAGCTCGATAGTTGGCTAACTTGCTAATTAGCTAACCGCATTGCTGCCACATACTGTAACTGAGGCTTCGCCATTATTAGCACCATAAGCTAGGGAGGTCTGTTATTGTTACTCCAAGAGCTGTAGCAAAAGTGCTCAGAGGGCTCAGCGGGCTCAGCGATCCTTTCTAGCAGCACGTTCTATTGCTCGATGCAAGCAAGGTGAATAGCAGCTTTATATCTATTTTCATCCGCTGACAATAAAGCAGATATAATGCCATTTTCTACAGCACAGCTACAAGGCCTCAATACAGTCGCTAAAAACCACAAAGCCTTAATGCAAATTCCGGCCCCATTGCCTAGAAATTATCTCTTTAGAGAGCGCTTTCACTACGGCGATTCGATTACCCCCTTTGAATTTGTGATTTAAATCACATTGCTTCTTCGCGAATTTTGCACAAGCAAGCTCTGATGCGGGATTGATGCTTTATTTGTGATTAACTGCGTGACACTTGGTTGAAACAAGGTTTGGCGCATAATGTGTGATACAAATCACAAATTGAAGCAAACTATCTAATCGCCGTACGCTTTCACAGCAAAAATGACTAATGATTGGCTAAGCTTTTATTTAAAGAGGCGACGGCTTATCATCGAAAAGACTAGCCTCGTTAGTGCAGTAGCTCAGATTAATAGCGCGAATCGTAACTTGTTCTTGGCGCCCGTGTGCTAAGAAAACCTCTGCAAAAGGATTGTTTACAAAGGTACGCATGTGCTCGCTGTTCTGATTGCTCTCAAGCATCTTCAGCATGGTGGCACGTGCTTGCTTGTTTCCGTTGTTGCTCTTAATAGTAAGAAGGGTCAACTACCTGCGGTCTTACGACCGAGGCTTGCGAGATCAAGCCTAAGTTGTCTAGCTTCAGTCCGTCAAGGGACG
>CALXYZ010000296.1 GCA_944393075.1 uncultured Anaerobiospirillum sp.
AAGCCTTTCTTTCCGGCCTGCTTTTCAGCAATCTTAAGCGAGGTAAAGGTCTTACCAGTGCCGCAGGCCATGATGAGTTTACCACGATCATTGGTCTTAAAGCCTTCGATAACGTTATTGAGGGCAGTGACTTGGTATTCACGCAGCTCACACTTGTTCTGGACGATCTTGCGATCTAAGCGCAGGTATTGATCCCAGCTGAACGAGGCTTGAGCTAAGTGAGCTCGGCTTAAGATGGTGACAGGCTTGCTGTTATCTTGGAGCTGTACGGAAAGGTTGTCAGAGATCTTGCCGCAAGTGGTGACGACGTAGAGGCGGCTGATGAAGGTCTTGTTAGCGGCCGCAAGGAAGGAGTCGATGTCGTCTTTCTTGAGAGTATAGGCGCGATCGTAGAACTTGCACTGAATGGCTACGAATGGCTTAGAATCAAGCCTTGCTGGATTAGTGTATAAAAAATCCGCATTACCCCCCCCCACACGCGCATTTTTAATATTCGTGCCGGCCTTGAGCGCAGCGGCAGCCTCATTCTCAGCGTCTTCAAGGGCAAAAGCGAGCTTGCCTTCCTCAGAGAGGGTGGCCATTAAATCGATGCCGTAGTCCTTCTTAGATGGGGCGTACTCAGGGTGCTCAGCGGCCCAATCGGCGTAGAGCTGTACCTTATCGAAGTACGAGCTCAGTACACTGTCATTGGTGAAGTAAGCCAGCACCATCTGCTCAAAGCGAGTACCTTTGTCGCTTTGTGAGAGCGCACTGTCTTCCATCTTGGCAAGCAGGCTATCAAGCGCTGCGCCATTGTCGTAGAGGGGCGAAAAGGCCGCGACGTTATCGGTAGCTCCCGCTTCGTCTCTCGCCGGTGATTGCATGTTTGGATCAGCCATGGTCTTTGAGGATATCTCCCAAGTCATAACTCTGTGCACAGCTTTACCAATAGTTGATTGGGCGAGCAGTGCGTGTTCTGTTTTTAGCCTCAGGCGTTGCTTGTAGCCATATGGAACCTGAAACAAGCTCATCATACCCTAGATTAAAAACCTTGCAAAAGAACGGCATTGTGCGCGAGCGCGCAAGCGTTTTGAGGCAATATACACAGGGGCGGCGCTGTGAACTTGGGTGGGATATCTGATCGCGGGAGAATTCTTATGAACAAGGCCACTCTTGGCCCAAGCCACAAGCCCCAAGGCCTTGTGGCTTGTGACTTATAACATGAGGCTTGGGCCGTAGGGCGAGCACGAGCGTTTAGTCGATGCGCTTACCTTCTTTGATCTCTAAGTTGTTGTGGCCAATGCATGGAGCCACATAGCGGCGACGCATCCACACAAAGACCAGCAAATCAAAAGCGCCAGAGAAAGCACGGTTGAAGAAGTTGAACTTCGAGGTGCCACTCTTACGCTCCTGATGGCGCACTGGAGTTGAGGCTACCTTTTTGCCAAGCAACAAGGTCAAAGCAGGCAAGAAGCGATGCATACCACTAAACAGAGGCAACTGACAGGCAAGCTCTATCTTGATGATCTTGAGCGGGCAGTTAGTATCGCTAAAGCCATCGTGGGTGATGGCATTACGAATCTTGTTAGCAAGGCGCGACTGGATCTTCTTGGAGATGGAGTCATGGCGCTTGGCACGAATACCACAGATCAGATCGCCTTGATCTCTCATCTTCCACAGAAGCTCAAAGTCCTCAGGGAAGGTTTGCAAATCAGCATCGATGTAACCTGCCCATGGAGTCTGCACACAGTGGAAGCCGGCCTTTAAGGCACCAGTTAAGCCGCAGCGCTGCTGCAAGGAGACATAGAAGAAGATCTCGCTGTTTTGCACTTGCTGCTCAATAAGCTGTAAGGAGCGGTCTGACGAACCGTCATTGACCAACAAGAAGCACACTTTCATAGAGGACTTCTGTGCATAGCGAGACAGCTCCGTAAAGAGCTTAGGTAAGCTCTCTTCCTCGTTAAACACAGGCACCACTACCGTCAACTCAAAGTCAGAGGCAGTCTTCACCTTAGTCTCAGTAACAGCGCCCGCCCCTGCCTCCACAGCAGTAGCTGCATTAGCAGCAGTAGCAGCAGTAGCAGCAACAACAGAAGTCTCAACAGCAGCGGCCACTTCTTGGGTGACCTTCTCATTCTCTTTAGCTGTCATCACTCTTCCCCATATTCCACAACCACAACACAACAACACTCAACAATACCCAAAAAGCCTTAGGCTTCTAGATGGTAGAAATCGCGATACCACTGATAAAACGCAGTCAGGCCCTCTTTGAGGCTGATTTGTGGAGTGAAGTGATAGGCTTGTTCTAGCTTAGAGACATCAGCGTAGGTCTGTTGCACATCGCCTTTTGGCATTGGAGCGAGCTTTAAGCGAGCCTTTTTGCCGGTGATTTCTTCTAGCGTATGCACAAAGTCAAAGAGCTGAATTGGATGGCCATTACCGATATTGAAGACATCAAAAGGTACAGCCTTAGAGCTCTGGTCTGGGCCCTCTAAGACCTTGATGATGCCCTGCACGATATCACCCACGAAAGTAAAGTCACGCAACGACTTACCCTCGTTGAACAAGGTGATTTCCTTGTCCTCTAAGAAAGCCTTGGTGAAGATAAAAGGAGCCATGTCAGGGCGACCATATGGGCCATAGACTGTAAAGAAACGCAGGCCAATAGAGTCGACCTTAAAGAGGCGGGCATAAGTCGAGCACAGAGTCTCGTCCATCATCTTCGAGGCAGCGTAGACCGAGACTTGTTGCAGGTTATGGTCAGACTCCCTAAATGGAGTACGCTCGCAATCACCATAGACAGATGAGGAGCTAGCAAAGACCAAGCGGGTCTTCACACCTGAGTTAGAGGTCGAAGAGGCAGCAGAAGTAGAAGAAGCAGTAGCACCAGATTCTGCGACCTTTTGGTTTTGCTCTTTGATGGCGTCGACCACATGGTACAGGCCCATGAGGTTGACCTCTAAATACTCACTAGGGATTTCTGTAGAACGGCGCACGCCTGCAAGGGCGGCTAAGTTGACGACGATATGGAAGTTGCCGTTGACGATTAAAGAGCGCACCGCAGCATCGTCACGCAGATCCATCTTGTAGAAGGTGATCTTACCGTCAGCGGACTTGATCGGCTGACCTTGTTCTAAAGCGCTTTGCGCCTCGTTATCAAAAGGCAAGCTTAAGTGCTCTAAGCGGGCTACCTTGAGGCTCTGTTCATAGGTTAGATCGGTTAAATTATCAAAGCCCACGACCTCGTGCCCGCGCTCAAGCAGAGCCTTGCACAGGTGCATACCAATAAATCCAGCCGCTCCAGTAACTAAGATACGCACTGTCGCTCTCCCCAACCAACAGTCATGACCCTAGCTTCAGCTCCATCCCTGCATGTGCTAGTGCTTGTACTTGTGCAATTGCCAAAGCAACTGCAATGTGCGCGCATACATACATGCTTGCTTTCTTCTATGCTTGCATGCATGCGTAGCACAGCCACCTATCGTACTTGAGACGACAGGATGCAAGACAGCAGACAGAAAACTTCAGCTAAGTTATGCAAAGACAACACATTATGTGACGTAGGCTCAATCACACTAAACGCTAAACACTAAAACTAACAACCAAGGCCGCAAGCGGCCAAAAGCATCTCCACACAGACGCTTGGTACAAGAGCGCTACTCACATCATCTGAGGCTATTATGGCGCCTCATTTCTTTGTGGCGACTTAGGACTGAAGAGCTCTGAGCAAAAAATCAGTAGAGCAAATCAGCAAAAAGCAAAGACAGACGGGAACCTCTAAAATTTACCACACAGCATCGGACAAGGCTAAGACGCAATAGCCTTGATCATGCATAATTGAGATTT
>CALXYZ010000297.1 GCA_944393075.1 uncultured Anaerobiospirillum sp.
CTTTGCTGCACTATGCGTGGCTTTTGCGGCCTTTGTTGCGGGGCTGTAGGTAGCGGTGTCAGGCTGCAAGTGGCGATGGACGCGGCTCGACGCCGGTTAGAGTAGTCACTAATTTTTTGCGCTATGTCACAGATTGCCTTATGATGAGGGCGTTTTTGCGGCCTCTTGTCGCGTGATTAGGCAGCTTGGTGTTTTGGTGTTTTGCTGTCTGCCGAGTTTTGCGACATGGGGCTGAGGTGTCTGTTAGTGGTGATCGACGCTGGTGTAGGTGTTGAGGAGAGTGTAGCGATGGCGATGATTCCGCGCATTGCAAATTTGGCTCGTGTAGAAGCAAAGTACCAGAAGTTTGTTGAGGCGCTGCGTGTTAGCAGCTTTGCAGGTGACGTGGAAGATAGCTACGCCGCTAGATTGCTGTGCGCTACCGACAACTCCGTCTATCAGAAGATGCCTCAGGTGGTAGTCTTCCCACGCAGCAAGCTGGATGTGGTCACTCTCTTTAAGATTGCTTCGCGCGCCGAGTTTTCCTCCTTAGTCTTTGCCCCTCGTGGTGGTGGTACTGGCACTAATGGCCAATCCTTAAGCTCGGGTATCATCATCGATATGTCGCGCCATATGAAAGGAGTGTGTGACTTAGATGTGGACTCGCGTAGCGTCTGGGTTGAGGCCGGTGTCATCAAAGATGAGCTCAACGAGCAAGTTGCTGCACACGGTCTATTCTTCTCCCCTGAGCTTTCTACCTCCTCACGCGCCACCATCGGAGGCATGATCAGCAACGATGCCGCAGGTCAGGGCTCTTTAAAGTATGGTCGTACCTCTGAGCACATCTTAGAGGTGGAAGTGGTGCTGCTTGATGGTACTCTCACCACCTTTGGCCCTGTGTCGGGGGCTGCTCTGCAAGAAAAGCTCGCGCTCTCTGGCCTTGAGGGTGATATCTACCGCGCTAGCTATGCCTTATTAAAGGACAATGCTGTCGAAGTCGAAAAGTTATTCCCTAAGCTCAACCGCTTCTTAACTGGCTACGATCTGCATCATGCCTACGACCGCAAGACAGATACCTTGAATTTAGCCCGTCTTATCTGCGGTGCTGAGGGTACTTTGGCTACAGTAGTCGGGGCTAAGCTTGATCTGACCAAGCGTCCTGATTTCCGTGCACTGTGTGTCATTAAATATGAGAATTTCGATTCAGCCTTACGTCACGCCAATGAGCTGATTGCAGCTGGTGCTTTCTCGGTAGAGACTGTTGACTCCAAGGTCTTATCCTTAGCGCAGCATGACCCAGTGTGGTTGCAGGTGCAAGACTACATCTCGGCAGTGCCTAACGCCACCATCAAGGGCGTAAACATCGTGGAGTTCAATGGCTACGATGTGGAGGCGGAAAGCGCCTTGATGCAAAAGCTCTACAAAGAGGTGCTCAAGCAGGCCTCTACTCGTGAGCGCGGTATTTTAGGTGCACAGTTAGCCGAAACTAAAGAAGGCATTGCTGCGGTCTATGGTATGCGCAAAAAGGCCGTAGGTCTGTTGGGCTCGGCAGCTGGTGCCAAGAAGTTAGTGCCATTTACCGAAGATACGGTGGTGCCTCCACAGAACCTCGCTGACTACATCCAAGAGTTCCGTGCCTTACTTGATGGCATGGACGTTGAGTATGGCATGTTTGGTCACGTCGATACCGGCTTAATGCACGTGCGTCCAGCCTTAGATCTGACCTTAGACAGCGATAAGGAAAAGCTGATTGCCATCTCTAAGGGCGTGGTTGAGCTGGTGAAGAAGTATGGTGGTCAGATGTGGGGTGAGCACGGTCGTGGCTACCGCTCCTGCTTTGGTGAGGTGTTCTTTGGCAAGCTTTACCCAGTAGCTCGCCAAGTCAAGGCGATCTTTGATGCGCAAAATCGCTTAAACCCAGGCAAGATCTGCGTACCTTGGGGCAATGAGCACGACAAGCTCGTAGCTTTAGATGACCCAATGCGTGGTGAATTAGACCGCACCATAGATATTGCTGTGCGCCAGAGCTTTGAGGGCGCTTTAAACTGCAACGGTAATGGTCAATGCTTTAGCTACTCTAAGGCTGCCTTGATGTGCCCAAGCTATCGCTACTCCCACGACCATGTGAAGTCACCTAAGGGCTACTCGGGCTTAATGCGTGAGTGGTTGCGTTTGATGACTGAGCGCCAAGTGGATATCAACGCCTGTGAAGAAGAATTAGTTGCTGCAGTCTTGCATCCAGAGCAGCAAGGTAATGTGGTCGTTCGTGCCTTTAAGGGCGCCAAGAGCCTGCTGGTGCGCACCTACAACACCTTGTTTGAGCACGAGGATTTCAACCACGAGTACTTAGGTCATGTGGCCACCTGCCTCGCCTGTAAGTCGTGTAAGACCCAGTGTCCAGCTCACGTGAACTCCGCTGAGCTCAATTCGCGCTTCCTGCACTTCTACTACAGCCGTTACTTGCGTCCACGCATGGACTTTTTGTGCCTGCAAGCTGAGACCTTGGTGCCAAAGCTTGCTCAATTTCCTCGTCTTAACAACGCGATTGCAGGTAACAGCCTCAACCAGAAGTTAGTTTCCAAGCTCTTCAACTTTGTTGATCTGCCTCGCTTTAACGAAAAGACCATGCAAGAGCAGGCTCGTGCTGCCGGCATCCCAGTCTTGTCTTTTGCTGAGGCCCAAAAGCGTGCAGCCCACTTTGATGTGGTGGTGATCTCTAACGCTTTTACTGCCAGCTATGAGGCAGACGGTGTGGTCGATTTGGCAAGCCTCGTAAAGCTCATGGGCTTTAGAGTTTGCATCTTAAAGCCTTACATTAATGGTAAGCTCTTGATCATCCGTGGTGCTCGTGGCAAGTTCATCAAGCATGCTACCAAGCAAGCTGAGCGTCTTGCCGCCTTACAGCAAAAGGGGCTGACCTTAGTTGGCTTTGATCCTGCCTTAACCATCTGCTACCGCGATGAGTACCAAGCCTTAGTGCCAAACTGCCCAGACTTTAAGGTCTTGCTGCCAGAGGAGTGGCTCAAGGATGCTTTGCTCTCTGAGCAGTTCAAACGCCGCGAAGAGCGCCTCACCGCAGCCTTGCAGTCCCTGACATCGCCGGCATCGGCCACAGCCACAGCTGCAGCCGCAGCCGCAGCCGCAGCCACAGCCGCAGAGGCTGCTGCCGTGCCTGCCAATGTTATCGCTCCATGCGATTACACGCAGGACTTCTATCTCTTCTGCCACTGTACCGAGCAGGCTTTAGTGCCTCTGTCGGTAAAGATGTGGCAGGAGGTGTTAGCTCACTTCAAGCTGCGTTTGCTGCCTATCCCAGTGGCTTGCTGTGGTATGGCTGGCCTTTTTGGTCACATGGCCCAAAACCAAGACGAGAGCCGTAAGGTCTACGAGCAGAACTGGCAGGATAAACTCCATGCCCGTGACTTTAAGCAGTGCTTAGTTACTGGGTTCTCCTGCCGCTCCCAAGTGCAGCGTATGGAAAACCGCCGTGCTAACCACCCAGTACACGTACTCAAGGAGCTCCTTGAGGCTGCTCAAGCTAAGAGTTCGGCCAAGCACTAAGCTCTGGACACAAAGCCCTGAGCACTAAGCTCAGAGCTTTAAGCTGTAGGATTTAGTTCTGGTGCCCGTGTGACCCAATCAAAGCCCCTGTTTGTTTAAGCAAAACTTAGATAGGCAGGGGCTTTGTTGCCCATAAATATCAGGATGTAGCGCACATGCCTTTTGGGCTGCATGGTAAGATAGCCTCAGGTTAATGTGATTACGGTAGCTGAGCTTGCTGTTTGGGAGCAAGGCTCTAGGCCCTA
>CALXYZ010000298.1 GCA_944393075.1 uncultured Anaerobiospirillum sp.
AATACCAAATGGAAAAGCCCCTAGGCCGCAAGCCTAGGGGCTTTTCCGCTTTCTGCGCCAGCGAAATTCGCAGCGTTATCGCTGCGCGCCGCGCGCTGTGCGGCCACTGCGATTTTTGCCCCGCGCCTTCAGCGCAAAGCTAAAGCTCTAGCTGCCGCACGAGCTAGGTGTGTCTTGTGGTAGCTGGTAGCTGACAGCCGGCAGCTGTCAGCTCGCAACAGTCCAAGCTCATAACTCTCAACCCACTGCCTCAACACCAATGTTCCGCAGCAGAACGCTGTGTAAACGCGCGTTAAAGCCGATATGCATCAGCTTTTGTGGCTGCAAAGGCTTAACACGATATCGCCAACAACCACCAACAACCGCATAGAAATCGGTTATGCATGCACCTTATGGCTCCCACATGGTTCTCACATGGATCTCGAATGGTGCTGCTCGTCTCCATGGTGGCCTACAACCATACTCTGGACTCTGGGGTGATCCCTACCAAGAATAGTATCCGCGGCCGCGGCAAATGCTTAGCATCAGTAGCTCTAAGCTCTCTGCGCTTAATACCAACGTTCCGCAGCAAAGTGCTGCACAAACATGCTCTAAAGCCGATATCTATCAGCTTTTAGATACTCAAAGAGCTCAAATGATATCACCAACAATTACTAACAACCGCATAAGCATCGTGGCTAGCAAGCACTTTGATCTCTTAGCCACACGCTGCTGGCTGCTGATTGTCTCCGTAGTGGCTTATCGCCTTTCATTTTAGTAGCAGAGAGTAGCCTCGCTAACAGACAATTGCGCAGACTGTGAGGCTTGTCATTGTGATTGTGCGCGCAAGGCGTGGCGAGAGTTCAAGGAGCTTGGTTAGACTGTGGTGTCACTACTGCCATCATCGGGCTGATTTGCTGGTGCAGTGTGGTTGCGTAATAATGAGTGCTGGCAACACCAAGCAGAGGTGATGATCACCTCGGTGAGCCAAAGTCGTATCTGCAATATCACACACCGCTCAGGATGGGAGAGAGGAAGAAGATGGCTGAAGACAAGAGCATCTCTGCAAATAAGCGTGGTTACGATTCGTTTTACTGCGACTGTTGTGGTCTATGCTGCCGTGCTGTCTACCGTGCTCCTATGTACCATTACCTCGATCGCGGTGATGGTGTCTGTAAGTACTTGGGTGAAGATAACCTCTGCACCATCTATGAAAACAGGCCTATTGTCTGCCGTGTTGAAGAGTCCTACGAGCGCTGGTTCAAGAACCAGATGAGCAAGAAGGAGTACTACGACATCAATTACCAATCGTGTGATGGGCTTAAAGCAGAGGCTGAAGCTAAGGCAAAGGGCATCCAAGCTTCGGCAGAATCAGTTACAGTTAGAGTCACCAGCGCCACGATGGAGACCTTAGCAGCAACGGTAAAGCTGATCCCTCCAAGCGCCAAGGAAGTTACCAGCACCACCGCCACAGATGACTTCGACTCCTTAAACACCTCCTCAACCAAAGACTAAGCCGCACTGCTTACGTAAGCGCAATGAGCAAGTAAGGATCTGGGCCCAAGATCAAAGCAACGGTGCGCCATATCCAGAAGTATCAGCTCCCAGTGGTAGTAGAAGTAAGCACTAAACTTCTGCTGCCATAGCCACGACCTTTGCTACCTTGGCTAACTTTCTCTCTTCTTCTTCTCATCGCTTTGACTCATAGAGCCGATCATTGGCGCTGTCGACTATTGTCTCGCTAGGTAGCAACGCACTATCATGGTGCGCTGTTTAACCACCATACATTTAGGTGTGACGAATATCACAAATGCGTCTATAATGCCCCTCCGCTAGGACTTGCAAGCCGCCTGAATATGGGCAATTTCGCAGAATTTGGCTTGCTCGATCCGCAATTTCGACGTACAACAAAACCATCCGGCACTATTTCACTGCGTTACGGCAGGTAGTAACAGCACGAATGGCCGTATTATGCAGCCGGCAACAGTATCTAGGATCCCAACCAATCCTCCATGTTGTTCCGGTGCGCAGATACTCAGTCTGGTTCAGAGTGCTCGGTGGATTAGTTGGTTTTTCTGCGTTAAGGACGAAGCGTTATGTTAAGCCACGGTCTGTTTTCCATCGGCCTGTTAGTCTGCTCCAATGTATTTATGACCCTCGCTTGGTATGGCCACCTCAAGATGCGCGAGGAGTTCAGCTGGTTTGCTGCTCTTCCTCTGATTGCTGTCATTGCCTTTAGCTGGGGTTTAGCCTTCTTTGAGTACTGCTTGCAGGTTCCTGCCAACCGCTTAGGTTTTAAAGATAATGGCGGCCCTTTCGACCTCATGCAGCTCAAGGTAATTCAAGAGGTTATTACCCTCGCGGTCTTCACCATCTTCTCGGTAATTGCTTTCCACACCGAGCTCAAGTGGAACCATCTCTGTGCTGCTCTGTGCTTAATTGCCGCTGTGTACTTCGCTTTCCGCAACTAAGCGCGGTTCTAGCAGCAGCCCTAAGGCCCTCAAGTTCTTTCTCTAAAAGGCAGAACTTGGGGGCTTTGTGTTTATATGGCCTGCACCTCGCCTCCTTTACCAGCCGAGCATAGGTGCTGCAACAGCCTCCACTGATAATCCTGTCTTTCCTGTTTTGCCCAATAGCCCCAAGTAGCTCAAGCAGTCTCTCACACTATGCCAATTGTCAGCGTAGTACCTCTCACTTCACCATTACCTTCTGCTACTACGTCGATTGTAGTGTCGGCATGCGTGGCTATACCCTTGCTGGTAGTAAACGAAAGTCTCGTAGCTCTCAATCGAGGTTATGGAGTTGAGTCACATCTTGTGGCGTGTAGTTGCAGCAAAGCTGCAGCATTGCCAACAGTTGCGATGCGGAAGAGCAAGGCAGGCTTCTGTTCCGCTGCTGCTGCCGCACTATTGGCCTATTCAGGCTTTGCTCAAAATCGAAAAATGGTCGATTTTTCCTTGAATTTCATCAATTTTGAGTGGTTTTGGTGTGTTTTTAGGTGATTTTGAGCTGTTTTTATTAGTTTTCTGAAAGTTCATCCTGCTGGCTTTGATGCTTTTTGATTAGGGAAGAACAGGTTGCCTTGTGTTGCAGGAACACGCCAGTTGCTTGAGATCGAGATGGATCTCGGTACTACATGAGATCATGTTGTGGACGAGGAGGCCTCAAACAGAGAGACCATGGTGGCAGCTAAGTCCATGCCCACACACACGCCCAAGGCCATAGCAAGAGCAAGAACAATAGCAAGCGATAGCTGTTCTGCTACCAGCACGGTATTCATGAGTATTACCAGCTCTAACTTCTGCACCACAACTAAGGCTTCTCTCCAAGTTTGCTGGAAGGTTTGTGCGGAGCTTGGTCTGTTGGGTGAAGGCATACCCAATGAGGCGAGTTACTGCTAAGTTACTGTTAGCTTGCTTGCAGCCGATGTATATGCGGCTTTGGGGGCTTTTCTCGTGGATCGTGATTTAGGTCACGGTCGTTAGGTGATGGCTTTGGTATCATGAAAGTCCGCGCTGAGGAAAATTTCAAAAAATTTTTTGTGGTCATAAACAGCATATATATGCGCTTTATCGGCTCTCAAATAGAGCTTTCTGCAAAAACTTTTGAAAAAAGTGTTGACGGGTGATTAAAAATCCTTAAAATACGTTCCCGCTGACACGCACTGAGGTGCGCAGCGATAAAAAGCAAAGCCAAGCGCTTTGTGGTTCTTTAAAAATTAGATAAGTACAGACAATCTGTGTGGGTTCTTGAGAAAGAACTTTGAGTTTAGCCAACATACTTAGTTGCGCAAGCAACAA
>CALXYZ010000299.1 GCA_944393075.1 uncultured Anaerobiospirillum sp.
GTCCCATGACGGACTGAAGCTAGACAACTTAGGCTTGATCTCTCAAGCCTCGGTCGTAAGACCGCAGGTAGTTGACGGGATCTCCCAACAGTAGAAAAGGACAAGTGCCTGCGCTTAGTGCTCGTGCACGTGGCGCGCATGCCAAAAACTCCGTACCTGTTCTTACCTATCCTAAGGTGGTAGGTGGTGAGTTAGATACGAAGCTTGCCTACTTGAAGTTAAATCACGAGCTGTGCGTACAGCACAAATCAGCCTCTAACCCTTGTACCATAAGGCATTAACCTCTGTAGGTCCATACTTAAGCAGCCTCTTTTAGATGCGTTTGAACTTGTCAAACCCGTTTGCTGTACGCACAGCTCGTTAAATCAAATGTGACAGCTGCCGTCAGCAAAATGCGCCTTGAGGGTAAAGAAAAAAATATTAAAAACCCTTACAGGAAGCGCTTTGGTGACAGTGTCTGCCCTGTGATGGCGCGCATTATAGCACGCAGCTCTAAATCAGCCGTTGATTTGCACTGCTTTGGAGCGAAAAACACGGCAAATATGCGGTGCGCTTGTGATTTTTAGGCCAAGTTACCCAAGGATAATTATGAGCTAGGGATAGACCTAAAGGGGGATGTGCAAGTATGAGCTTTGCTATCCATGTTGGAGTACGGGAGAGGTCGGAGTGTGATTAGAGGAGTTCAGTCTCCAACAAAAAGCCCACCGAAGTGGGCTTTGTTGGGAGGCTGTATGGCGCTGATCTAAGCGTCCTCTTAGATGATATCTGCGACCTCATCGTCTCCGCGTTGCGAGGAGAGAGTTAAGGTTGAGGTGGAGTTTGCGCCATTGCCGCTTGGAATATCGTTGCTGTTATCCACGATCTCGCTTAAGCTCTGAGATTGTTGCTCGGTTTCTGGGGCTACGCTACGCGAGGCGGCGCTGTTATTGTCACCAGCAATAGCGTTAGTTCTCTGAGCTTGAGCGACTGTGCCGGCATTGTCGGTAACTTGGCTCTGGCTTCGGCTCTGACTCAGCCTCTGAACTGGAGCTTCATCCTGATTTTGGTTGGTACCTTGAGCAGGAATGGAATTAGCAGCGGAGGCGGAAGAGGAGGTTGCAGTAGCATTGGAGTTGCCGCCCTCAGAGGACTTTTGAACCTCTTCGCGCTTGTCTTCAGCTAACTCTTGGCGAGCTTGAGCCTCTTTTTGGCTAGCCTCAGCATAGACACGTCGATCTTGGCTAGATGGCTCAGCTGGGGCCATAGCAGCACGCTTTACGACCTGCATCTTATCGATGGTGTCTTGAGGATCATCCTCTTCACCAATGTCGATGCTGACTTCACCATCAGTGATATAGCGCTTGCCATCTGGGCCGCTCTCGTAGGTGTACGAAGGTGAAGCAGCATACTGACCACCAGCGCTCTTATGAGCCTGCTCGTGAGTACGTACTTCTTGGTCGCGTGCCTTCATATCCTCAACTTCTTGCTGCTCTTCTTCGGTCAGCTCCTTACCATTGATGCCCTTAGCAGCATTAGGATCGGCAGCTTTGCTGTCATCCTCTTGCTGGCCTTGGGCTCCCTGAGCACCATCGCCTTGAGCGGCATTTTTCTCAGCTGCGGCGGCAGCTGGATCTTGTCCTACTAAGGATTGAGCGGTGCTTTGAGCTTCTTCGGCTGCAGCAGAGCCGGTGCCAATGGTGCCAGCACCACTGACCATGGAGTTCTCGTCTTTACCGAAATTCTTGTAGGCGTTGAGGGCAATGTAGCGCTGATGCGAGTATTGCTCGTCTTGTTGCGCTTCGTCTTTGCCTACTTGTGAAGTGGCGAGGTTAACGTAGTTGTCCTCGCTTTGGTTTGCAACTGGGGTCGGTTTGTTAGTGGCAATGATGCCCTGCATGTCGACCTTGCTTTCTTGTGTGAGGCGTGGTGCAAGATTGGTATTGACCACTGCATTGATACTTGCCATGTAGGTTCCCTCCCAAGCTATCGGCTATAACACCTAGTATAACGGACAAAACTCGCTTAAGTTCTGCACTCTGCGCTTTTTTCTCTAGCCCAAAAAGCACAGCCACCATCAGTTACCTGATAGTGGCTGTGTAGTAAGCCGGTTAAATGCCTGAACTAGGGTTAGTGTTGATTACACTTTAGTGATATCAACGACCTTGGCCTTATCAGTATCAGCCTTAGCCTGCTCGGCACTGAGTTTGGTAGCCTCAACAGCGCTTTGTGAGGCCTTGCTCTTCTTAGCCTTGGCTTGAGCAAGTGAACTTGCTGTAGTGGCTGTAGCATGTAGTGCACGCTTGCGATCAGCGCTTTCGGCAACAGCAGCAGTCTCACTTTCATCTTCTTGCTGTGCCTTTTCTACCACTCCACTTAAGGCGCTCTTGAGGGCCGCCTTTTTGGCCTTGGCATCAGCTAGCGACGACTGTGTGGTAGCCGACTTAAGCTTGGTATTGACTGAGGTGGTCTCAGTTTCGGTTAGCTCATCGGCATCAAGAGGAGCACGAGGCTTAAAGCCAGCGCTATCAGCGTCAACCACCTTGGCCATACCAGCAGCAGCTAAGCTTGAGGAGACTTCGCGTTGAGCAGCAGTCACGTCCTTAGCCGAGCCTCTGACGTTGAAGTTGAGGTTGTGATTGGCAGCTGCGCTTACAGGTGCAGGGGCTACTGTAGCAGCTGTAGTAGCTGTCGCAGCTGAAGCTGTCGCAGCTGAAGCTGTCGCAGTCGCAATTGCAGTTGCTGCTGCAGTTGCACTATGTTCTGCCTGAGCTGAGGTCTCAGCGGTATTGGCTGCTGCTTTTGCTGCTTCAGCTGATGTCGTTACAGCAGCATTGCTTTGCTGGGCCTTTTTGGCAGTACGAGCAGCCAAGAGGGCTTTGAGCTTAGCGTCGGTAGTGTCCGCAATGTCTTGACCTTGGCTTAAAGCTTGAGCTTGCTCTTTGAAGATGGCTAAAGCTTCTGAGCTTAGGTTGTTGAGGTCTAACACCTCATCCTCATCACCGTGTGGGGCTTGGTAATGCAGCTTCTGCTCAATAGCAGTAGCGCTAGCAGCCTTGGCAGCATCCGACTTCATGCGCTTTTGTTTCTTCACCATGGACAACCAAGCAAAGAAAGTAAAGATCGACACGATCAGCACAATGATGGTGGCTAAGGCGTTAATCTCAGGGCTCAAACCACGACGCACTGAAGAGAAGATCAGCATTGGCAACGTGGTGGAGTCTGGGCCGGCGATGAAGCTGGTGATCACCAAATCGTCCATCGACATGGTAAATGCGAGCAGGAAGGCGGCAACCTCAGCTGGCATCAGGGCTGGCAGAATCACGGCAAAGAAGACCTTGATTGGGCCGGCACCTAAGTCCATAGCAGCCTCTTCAATGGAAATATCAAGCTCGCGGAAACGCGATCTAATCACCACAGTGGTATAGGCCGAACAGAAGGTCACGTGCGCAATCCAGATCGCGATAATGCCACGATTATCGAAGATCGAAATGCCAGATCCTAGTGTCACGAAAATCAACAGCAAGGCCAAACCGGTGATGACCTCTGGCAGCACCATAGGTGCGGTCATGAGGAGCACGAACAGCGATTCGCCTCTGAAGCGGCCAACTCTGACTAACACAAAGGCAGCTAAAGTACCAATGATGACGCTCGCACAGGCCGTCATGACGGCGATGGTAAGCGAAATACCCACAGCTCTGATGATAGCCGCGTCATTGAAGAGGGCGCGGTACCACTTAAGCGAAGTCTCTGTCCACACTGTGACCATGCGCGACTCGTTAAACGAGTACA
>CALXYZ010000300.1 GCA_944393075.1 uncultured Anaerobiospirillum sp.
CGTCAGCTGTTAGCTGCGCTTAGCTTGGGGTATGGCTTGAGTTTTTCTCGGACATGCCTTTATTTATGCGCTTTGGCTTGCACCTTGAGCCTAACTCGGGTAGATTGACGCCCTGTTATAGTGATGTCGTCCTGATGGCGTATTGTCACCGGTAATGGGATGCAAATGGTTTTTTACTGGCTGTGACTGGTTGTTGTTGCTAACTGATGCTTGCGATTGCGGGGTCGGGTGGGGAGATGGTTTATGGCTCAAGGACGTGTTTTAGCCTTTGATTTTGGCCTCAATCATATTGGGGTGGCTGTGGGCAATGAGACCACTTACTCAGCACAGCCTCTAAAAGCGCTTAAAGCCCAAGATGGTAAGCCTAATGAGCAAGAGCTCGATGCAATTATCAAAGAGTGGCAGCCAGAGTACCTTGTGGTCGGCTTCCCTCTCAACATGGATGGTAGCGATGAGCAGATGAGCAAGCGTGCACGTAAGTTTGGCCGTCGTCTGATGAGCAAGTACGAGCTGTGTGTGTACTTCAAAGATGAGCGCCTCTCTTCAGCCGCAGCCAAAGAAGAGATCTTCAACTACCAAGGCGGCTACCGAGCCTTGGTAAAGAACAAGGGCCGTATTGATGCCACCGCCGCAAAGGTCATCTTAGAGGGCTTCTTTGATGATGGTGGTAGAGCAGGCGAGTTTGAGTGCTGCGACCCCAAGGATTTCTTGCCTCAGTTAAAGAAGGCGTAATAGCCTGTAAGTTAGCTTGCCAGTGAGGCAGCTTACGCTCCAGCCTGAGTATGGATGGCTGTGACAGAGTAAAACGGCGACTACGCCAAAGAAGGATTTTGTATGACCAAGAAGCATGATCACCAAGCTATCTTGCAAGAGCTTGGCAATCTTGAGCAAGAGCTTAAGGCTTTAGAGTTGTGGGGGGGCATGGAAGCTCACCCTAGTGAAAAGGCTATGGCCTCCATTCAGCCTTTTGCCCTCGATACCATGGAGTTTCATCAGTGGTTAGAGTATGTGCTGATCGTGAGACTGCGCGAGATGATTGCCAACTCCGCTCAGTTACCTGCTGCCATGATGGTGCACACCTACGCCCAAGAACAGTATCGTGGTCAGTGGACTAAGTACCGTAACCTCATCGGTATTTTGCAAAAACTAGATCGCTTGATCACCTTAGAGAAGCCTAAGCACTAGCTTAGCGCTGAGCTGCGTGTGCAGGTAACAAGCTCAGTTGCACGTGCACGCGAAGCGGTAGCGGTAGCGCTGGTGTTTTCTGTATTGCTTGCTCAGTGCTTGGTTATAACATGGCTTAAAATCAAGCTTTTGTGCACCGCCATGCCTGCTTTCAGACGGTGATATTGCGCAATTTTGCGTAAATAGCACGTAAAGAGCACAGCGCCTGTTTTGTGCTGGTGCCACCGATAAATTTGGGGTTTTATGGTGGTTTGGGTGTGCGTTTTTGTGTGCTTTGCGTGAGGTTTGCGTGGCAAATCTCTTGCATGGGGTGCGGAATCGTGTTTTTTCTTTATCAGACGGGTTTTTGACGTGAGCTTCTTATCAGATATTGGAACTAAAGTAGCAGCGCCCGTTGGAGGTGCGCTACAAAAGGCTAAAGCCAATCCAAAAGTGGCACATGGTCTAGCAGTCGGCAGCGGTGCTTATAAAAAACTCCGTATGATCAAGCTAGGTACGCCGCTGTTAGTGTTGGCGTGCTTGGCCATGGTGACTTTACCTATCCCACCATTCCTCCTCGACATCCTGTTCTCGTTTAATATTTCGCTGTCGATGGTGGTGCTGTTAGTCGCTATCTATGCTCGTCGTCCGTTGGACTTCGGCTCTTTCCCTACAGTGTTGCTCTTGACCACGATCTTGCGCTTGGCGCTGAATGTGGCCTCTACCCGTGTCATTCTGCTTCATGGTCAAGACGGTACCGCAGCTGCTGGTAAGGTGATTGAAGCTTTCGGCTACGTGGTGATGGGTGGTTCCTACACCGTAGGTCTCATCGTCTTCGCCATCTTAGTGATCATTAATTTCGTGGTGGTGACCAAAGGTGCTGGCCGTATTTCCGAAGTGTCCGCTCGCTTCACCTTGGATGCTATGCCAGGTAAGCAGATGGCTATCGACGCCGACTTAAATGCTGGTTTGATCAACCAAGACCAAGCTCGTGAGCGTCGTGAAGAAATTGCCCGTGAAGCAGACTTCTATGGTTCCATGGACGGTGCCTCGAAGTTCGTGAAAGGCGACGCCATCGCCGGTATCCTCATCCTGTTCATCAACGTCATCGGCGGTATCATCATTGGTACTGTCTTCCATGACTTGTCGTTTAGCCAATCGGCCGAGATTTATACCCTGCTGTCCATCGGCGACGGCTTGGTTGCTCAGATTCCTTCGTTACTGCTCTCGGTTGCTGCCGCCATCATCGTTACTCGTCAAACCGGTTCGAAGCGTGAGATGGGCCAGCAGGTAGTGTCCGAGCTCTTTAGCGATCCTCGCATCATGTTCATCGTCACGGGCGTACTCTTTGTGATGGGTATTGTCCCTGGCATGCCTCATATCGCTTTCTTAAGCTTAGCTGCTATCGCTTTAATCATCGGCTTGTTGTTACGCCGTAAGATTGCTGCTGAGGCTAAGGCTGCTGCTGCCGCTCCTGTGGAACAGCCTCCTGAAGTCGCTCCAGATCAGCGTGAGCTGTCTTGGGATGACGTCTCTGAGGTTGATGTGATCGGCCTTGAGGTAGGTTATCGTTTGATTCCTATGGTCGATAAAGCCCAAGGTGGTGAGCTCTTAAACCGTGTTAAAGGTGTGCGTAAGAAGCTGTCTCAAGATTTGGGCTTCTTAATTCCACCAGTGCACATTCGCGATAACTTAGACTTAGGCCCTAATAGCTACCGTATTACCCTGATGGGAGTGACTTTCGGTGAGGCTGAGATTCAGCCAGACCGTGACATGGCCATTAACCCAGGTCAGGTCTTCGGTCGTGTGCCGGGTATTCCTACTAAAGATCCTGCATTCGGCTTAGAGGCCGTGTGGATCTCCAAGCAAGACAACGACCGTGCTTTAGGTTTAGGTTATACCGTGGTGGATTGCTCTACTGTGGTGGCCACGCACTTATCGCAGATTCTGGCCAACAACTGCGCTTCGCTCATTGGCCAAGAAGAAGTCCAGAACATTCTCGATATTGTGTCCAAGACTCAGCCAAAGCTGGTCAATGGTTTGGTGCCAAATATCGTCAACTTAGGTCTGCTTACCAAGCTCTTACAAAACCTCTTACACGAGGGCGTACCAGTGCGCGATATGCGTACTATTTTGGAGACCTTGGTGGAGTATGCTCCTAAGAGCCAAGACCCAGAAGTGTTGACCGCAGCTTGCCGTATTGGTCTGCGCCGTTTAATCATTCAGGATATTGTTGGTGGCGATCTCATTATCCCTGTGATCACCTTGTCGCCAGACTTAGAAAAGGTATTGCACAAGTCCTTAGAGACTGGTGGTGCCGAGGGTGTTGGTATCGAACCAGGCTTAGCCGATCGTATGCAAAAGAGCCTCTACGAGGCTACCGCCAACCAAGAAATGGCAGGCGAGCCTGCAATTCTCTTGACCTCTGGTATCTTGCGTTCGACCTTGTCACGCTTTGTGAAGAACACTATTCCAGGTCTACGCGTGCTCTCTTATCAGGAGATCCCAGACGACAAGCAAATCAAGATTGTCTCGGTGGTGGGTAACACCGCTCCTCAGGGACAGCTGCGCTAGCATGCTAGCGCCATAGCA
>CALXYZ010000301.1 GCA_944393075.1 uncultured Anaerobiospirillum sp.
TGTTGGCTTGGAAGTGAGGCTGTAAATCAGCAATACGGTAGGTTAATAAAGCGATTTGCACCTCGGCAGAACCGGTATCGTTCTCACCACGACCAAACTCAGAGACGATCTTAGCCTTTTGCTCAACAGTTAACATTTAATGCTCCTTTGTGAAAAAGATGCGCCCTTTCCGATCACAAACTCAGCAAGGGTAAAACAACGGACGGCATTCTATCACAAAGCCCATAAAGAACAAAGGCCAAAAAATCGCGTTTTTGGCCTTTGTTCTTTAGCAAAATTTGGCTTCAGCTTGGGGTTTAGGCTACGCCTTTAGTTCCACGCTTGCGCGCAGCTTTTTCGGCCTCTGCATTGCTCACCGCAGCTTTGATGGCATCAGGCTCAGTGTTAAGGCGGAACTTACGCAGTACCATAGCTTGATTGGTAGCTAAATCATTTAGGGCATGCATATTGGTTTGCAACTCTGTCATCTGATCATAGCTGTCCTCAGCAAGCTTTGAGATGTGGGCAATGCTTTGATTGATCTCAGAGGCGGAACTAGTCTGCATCTGACAGGACTGCACAATCTGCTCAGACATATCCGAGATCGTTGCAATAATGCCCATAATCTCCTCAATCGAGGAGTTAGCACGCGAACTTTGCTGTAAGGAGTTATCCATCTCGCTTTCACAAGCAGCCATCACGTTAACTGAGTTGGTTACAGCCTCCTCTAGCAGGTTGATGGTGTTGCTCACCTCTTGGGTAGATTTGGCGGTCTTGATGGCCAAATCACGCACTTCCTCTGCCACGATGGCAAAGCCCTTACCCGACTCACCGGCACGAGCCGACTCAATAGTGGCGTTTAAAGCCAAAAGGTTGGTTTGGTCAGCAATATCAGCAATAGTCTTCACAATAGACTCGATTTGCGAGCTCATCATGTGGATCTTGTTGATGGCTTCAGACGAAGCTCGTAAGCGATCGGATAAGGTATGGGTTGTGGTGATGTTATCCTGCATGGTACGGCGGCAGGTATCAGAAGCTTCCTCAGCGACCTTAACTTCCTCTAAGGTCGAACGGGCAAACTCAGTCACCTTCTCTACCGAGCTTTCCATCTGTGCTGTAGCACTAGCCACGGTTTGGGCGGTATTGCGTTGCACCGAAATAGCTTCGTTGGTGGCAGCAATCGAACGGCCATTGGTGTTAACCATGTCGTAGAGTTTTTCCACGTCGTTTTGCATCACGAGCAACGTGTCATTGGTGTTTTCGATCATGTAGTCGACCAAACGACCAATAGAACCAATCTCGTCTTGATCCTTAATACCAACGATGGTGCGCAAATCACCCTTAGCCACTTCAAGCAGCTTGCGTAAAAGCTTACCAGTGTTGCGACGCAGGGAGCGACGGATGGTGATATTGGTTAAGATGATCACCAACAAAGCCACACCTAAACCTAAGAACAACGAGTACTGCACCCAACGTAAGGTGGCGTTGGTAGCCTCCTGACGCTGTAACGCAATATTGTTTAACAGGTTGATCAGCTGTCTCATGTTGTAGAGAGCAGGCAAGCTTGAAGAGGAGGAAACCTCGTAAGCTAACTTGGCTGCTTTATCCTTGTCAGAAGAATATGTAGCCAAGATGGTCTGGGAACTGGCAACCATGTGGTTGACGTAGCTACGCACATCAGGGAGGTGTGTGCCCTCAATCTCACGCTTCAAGTCACCATCGTAGAGCTGGCTGACCATGTTGCTCAGCGAATTGAGATGGCTTTGTAAAGAGTTGCTAGCTGAAGTGACTTTGGCCTCAGAGAGACTGCCAGTTTGATTTTCGACGATGATTGAGCGGATCGAGTCCTCAAGCTCAATAATGTCGTTACTGATGGAATTCGAGAGGCGCAGGACGTTGTTAATACCTGCGGTGTTATCGTTAGAGGAGCTAACCTGAGACTGAGTCATGAAAAACACAGCTAAGGTTGCCACCAAGAAGAGGATAAAGGTAATACCGACACACATATAGAGTCGATGCAGAATCGACATGTCGGAAAAGCGAAATCTTAAGAGTGCCGAGAAGAAAGGTTGATGCGGACGCGACAACTCTGCGATATCAGAAAGATCTAAAGCATTGAAAAGATCTAAAGCATTGATTTTGGCATTAACACCGGCATTAGCCTTGGCGCCATCGTCACCACTTACAGTTTGGTTTTGACCCACACTTTGCACTTGCTGCACCTGCTGGTTTTGGTCTTGACCTTGACCTGAAGCTTGATCAAACATGCCTGCCTCAATCCCGAACCGATTCCGCCTACACTCAAGACGATAGAGGTTAACTCCACTCTAGCGTCCCATATCACTGCAACAATAACAACAAACTGCCCCACGCTACGCTGCGCTGTACTGCGTTGCTCCGCTCTGCACTTGCGCCTCAGACTTACCTCATAGCCTAATACTCCTAACATCGCTGATGTTTATGCCGATGTTGATTTGGCTTTGCTTACTTGCCTCTATCCTGAGGCCCTTACCTGTTTTTAGGTCTATTGTTTGAAACGCTTTATTGCTGCAAATGATCTTGCCTAATGCCTAAAACACATGCTGTTCTGTGTTTTCTTTACTTTTTCTAGGGACACAACTATCATAGGCCTCGATTAAGTTAGCTATAGACAACCAATCCTTAAGCCTCAGCCCATGCGTGATCAACACTTGTTTGCTTCTTTAGACCTCGAAGCTCGTTCCGCGATAAAATTATGCGGTCACGACGATAGTTATATCCGCTCTAAATTATTCGATATTATCTCCACAGATGAAATGCTAGCAGCATCTAAGCTCCCTAGTCTCATGAGCTAAACTCAGAGCTAAACTCATGATCTCAGCCTCTGACTAGCACCTGTCACCCCTTTCCCTCGCATCACGATGAGAGAAAGGCATGCCAAAACGCTTGAGGTCATTCGGCCTTAAGCCTAGAGCCCAGATGAGGTGGGTACATAAGTTTAAGTACCACTTATCCATCAAGACCTAGCGCTAGCGCTCCTTACTGAAACGACCAATCTATGCTCAGCACCAAAGGTTAACAACAATCACACTGTTTAATGGATTCAATGCCCTACATCACACCCTGCCAGCCATAGTCTTACAACAGCTGTACCTTAAGCTTGCACTTCAAAGAAAAGCCCACCCCATAGCCACTTGAGTAGCACCTTTGAATCTCACCTTCCTGAACCGTGCGCAGCGCCAAGCTTCGAGCTTACGCCCAAGCAGCGCCAAGCGCTCCAGAACTCTCAAATTAGACCTAAATTTAGCCACTCATGAGCCGCAGTTAAGCTGCTCAATAAAGTGTTACCGCGGGAGTCGCCGCAATAAGATCAAGCCAAGGCAGTAGCGCTCATGCATTGCACTTCCACCATATCCACAGGACATTGCGTCTTTGTGCCTACTACAAAGCAGCTTTGGCCTCAAATAGCTATCTTAGCATTATGGGACAAACTTGCCTCACATGTGCGCTCTTTTCTCAACGAAGCCCACGCTTGCGAGCGCCTATTTAAGGCTTTGATGAAGCTTCAGAGCACACGCTAAAGACAACCACGAGTACCAACCGCTTATTACTATTAACGAAGCTACGGCGCTAAGTCTTTAGGATCTTGCGCTTATAGCCCGCATGATTTATGCCAATTTGCAAAGTACAGCATAAATGCAGAGATCTTGACATCCTCACCCAGCTTACGCAGGGGGATTCCGAGGAGGTTCCTACTGCATAGCATGGGTTTGGTTCCTGCTGATCGGCCTCTAAC
>CALXYZ010000302.1 GCA_944393075.1 uncultured Anaerobiospirillum sp.
GAGGTCATGAAAGAAGTTTCGATATCGATCTGAGTGAACTCTGGCTGACGGTCAGCACGTAAGTCCTCATCACGGAAGCACTTAGTGATCTGATAGTAACGATCGAAACCAGCGATCATTAACAGCTGCTTAAAGAGCTGTGGGGACTGAGGCAGGGCATAGAACTTACCGTGGTGGATACGAGATGGCACTAGGTAGTCACGAGCACCTTCTGGGGTGGCCTTAGTCAGCATTGGGGTTTCGACGTCGACGAAGCCGTTATCGTCTAAGAAAGAGCGCACATAGCGGGTGATAGCGTGGCGCTTTAAGAAGTTCTTAGCGATCTCTGGACGGCGCAGGTCTAAGTAGCGATAGCGCAGACGCTGCTCTTCAGTGTTGTCTTGGTTGAAGTCTAAAGGCAACACAGCAGACTTGTTGAGGATCTCTAAAGCCGAGGCATAGACCTCAACAGCACCAGAGGCCATCTTGGTATTGACCTGGCTCTCTGGGCGTGGACGCACGACACCAGTGACCTTGACGCAGAACTCGTTACGCAGGGTGGAAGCAAGCTCATGTACATCCTTGACATCAGGCTCAAACACCACCTGCACTAAGCCGCTACGGTCGCGCAAATCGATAAAGATAAGTCCACCTAAATCGCGGCGCTTATTGACCCAGCCGCACAGGGTTATGGTCTGACCATTTTCATTCAGACCGACTTGCTCACAGTAATGCGAACGCATTGACATGGTAGTTAGCCTTAAAAATTGTTGTGAAACGACAGTACCTACTTACCTTTCACCAAGACCGCCATCAAAGTTCCTAATTGCTTGAGCTTAGGGCTCATAAGCTATAAGCCCCAAGAGTAGACGCCGCTTGCATAACAGGCATAGCTGGCATAGCCAGCCCAGCTAGTACAGTTAGTACCGCTAATGCCGCTGGTACAGCACGGCACATCAGTGTCAGGACTCTTTAGAAGAAAGTGGTTCTTTCTTCGTGGTCTCAAGGTATTAGGGATTGGTGCAAATGGAGGCAGCTAGGCACTCTTATCTTGTTGTTCTTGCTTAAGCTTGATGTCTAAGCTTGGGACGAAGCTGCGTGCGGGCAGGAGGCGCAAGAGGGGGATGGCTTGGATGCAGAGCTTTCGTTGGCAAAAGGGTTCTTAGAACTGCCAAAAACGCCTACGCCCTTTAAATCGCAGTTAGAAGCAGAGATCAGCTTCACCAAGGTGTCTTGGTGGCATTCAGGGCAAGTCTTCAAAGCTGGCGCACTCATCGATTGCAGCTTTGTTAAGGAGTGGCCGCAGTTAGAGCAGCGGTATTCGTAGAATGGCATGGTCAAAACTCTGGGAGCTTTTGCGTGCAGCTGTTTTAGCAGAGCCTTAGCAAAGCTTACTAAAACGAGGCTTACACAAAGCACTAAGCCCACCTATGTCAATAAATCTAAAAAGCACAAAAAAACACGCACCGCACCATGCTCCCTGCACAAATGGCCATTATATGCGGCCTCAGCAGGCAACAGTAGCGCTATCCGGCCCTAGATTATATCTTGTTTTCGGCTTTCTAGCAGCAAAAAGGCTTTCTTTGCCTTGTTAGTAGTAAGTATTCACGAAATCGTTTATTATATACACACAAACACTCACAAAATCACGCGGCATCGCATAAATGCTGTTTGATTATTGATTTTACCAATAAGTAAGCGAGATCTTTTGCTATGAGTGTATGCTTCAAAAAGCTGTTTCATTTAATGATCGACCAAAACATGAGTAATACAGACCTGATGCAAAAAGCTGGAATTAGCGCAAACATAATGACAAAGCTCAAACGCAATCAGTATGTATCGCTAGAGACCATAGAGAAGATTTGTGCAGCTTTAGGCTGCTCAGTGAACGACATTCTTGAGTTCAAGCTTAATGAGAACACTAGCAGCAACACATAACTTCTTTAGCGACTACACTCCAGCCGAGCGCCGTGCGTACATCACTCTAGCCAATGGCGAGTACTATCCTGATATTCTACGAACAGCATGTCATATCTACACTCCCGTTTTAATAGCCTTTGATGAGCTGTTACAACGTGCTTATGACTCTTCTGATTTATTTCTACGGATATCTGCAATACCGGATACTTGGCAAAGAATCCAGCTTTGTCGCATTTTTAGAAAGTATGTCTCTCCTGCAACGCCTGTAGAGATGTTAAAACGAAGCACTAATGCCAATGTAGTCTGTGCTGAGTTTGGCAAAACTTTTCGACCAATAGACGAAGTGAAGTCTTTCTTTGCCTCGCGTCCGATTCCTGACGAAGCTCTCTGTGCTCTACTTTATGAGTACAAGGATAGAGGGAAAAAAGGATACGACCTGACAGAAAGCTTTTTCTCCATAATGAGATCAAACTTTCGTCGCTTAAACATCTTAGGACCACGACGCGCAGGATCAGACATTCAAGCAATCGATATTTGGCCTAACTACCCAAACCGTAATAGACCTTTGGACTTTGTGATTACCTCAAAGGATCAAAGACGAATCTATGCTGTTGGTTTAGCTCGGTACGATGGAGACCGCGGTGGATCACAGGAGGATGACCGTATTGGTGGTTACTTCAACTGTGCTAATGAGCTCATCTCTTTTTTTACTCAGCAAAGCCTAAATATCAAGATCTTGTTTCTAAATGATGGTCCTGGCCTTCTTTTAGGATCCATGTGGAGTGACTATGCCAAGCTGGAACAAATTGATCCCACACGAATCAAGGTCTTCACTTTAAAGATGGTTCACGAAAGAATCAGTGAATCTTGGCTTACTCACTGACAATGATAGGAGGCTATCACCTATGGCAACTGGAGTTACACCAGCCAATGATATGCAAATGCCTATGGGCAGCATTGCAGTTGAGCTTACCTATATGGGCAAAAAAGCAGTTGGTGACATTCTAAATACTCCATTTACGACATTCATTCCATTAGCAGATGTCAACGGAACTTGTGTCTACACCCCAGACGTTACTGTTGACTTAATGGAGCTTAACCAGTTTTTCTTTGGCGATAACAAAAATGCCCTCCTATTCCTACTAAATAATGGCTACCGTAGCAAGGTCGATCTAATCTATATTGACCCGCCATTTGCAACTGCTGCAGACTTTGTAACACGCAAACAGACAAAAGCCTACAGTGATACACTCACTGGTGGGGCTTATATTGAGTTTATGCGTGAGCGTTTAATTATCCTAAAGGAACTTTTAAGCGACAACGGCTCAATCTATGTTCATCTTGATGCCAATATGGCATTCCGAATCAAGATCATCATGGATGAAATTTTTGGTACACACAATTGCCGTGCATTCATCACGCGCAAAAAGTGCAGCACCAAAAACTACACTAAAACCACTTACGGGAACATCAGCGACTACATCCTTTTCTACTCAAAGAGCGAAGACTACATTTGGCATCGGCCTTTTGAGCCATGGGAAGAGGACTCTGCAAATACCCTCTATCCTTTTGTCGAAGAACGTACTGGTCGTCGCTACAAAAAAGTCCCATTACATGCTCCTGGAATACGAAATGGCGCTACCGGCAGAGAGTGGCATGGCAAACTACCTCCACCAGGTAAGCACTGGCAGTTCCGACCAGAAACCCTTGACGAAATGGATGCACGTGGTGAGATTGCTTGGAGTTCTACAGGAAACCCACGTCGTAAGGTATACTTAGACCAAAGTGA
>CALXYZ010000303.1 GCA_944393075.1 uncultured Anaerobiospirillum sp.
GCAGGAACCAAACCCATGCTATGCAGTAGGAACCTCCTCGGAATCCCCCTGCGTAAGCTGGGGGAGGATGTCAAAGCAGCTGCTTAGCTCCGCTCAGTCAGGCGTAATGCGCCTTGCACAAAGCCCTTGCAGGTTTACCATTAGCGTTGCTTATAGCTTATGAGAAAAAGAAGCTCCCTGTCCAAGATGTGCGCTGTCACACAACATGGGCAGGGAGCTTGAGAGGCTTAAGCCTTAGTCTTAGCTTTAACCTGAAGTCTTAAGACTTCTTAGGACTTCTTTAGCAGCTTGTTTAGTAGAGCCTTGGCTGAGCTCTTAATTGAGCTCTTGGCCTTAGCTGGGGCTTCAGCTGGAGCCTTGGCTGAAGCCTTTGCTGAGGTCTTAGCTGGAGCCTTGGCTGAAGCCTTTGCTGAGGTCTTAGCTGGAGCTTTAGCTTTGGCCTTGGATGGAGCCTTGGCCTTGGATGGAGCCTTGGCTGTGGCCTTAGTCTTGGTGGCGCGCTTTGGGCGGGTGATAGTGGTGGTGCCTAAAGCGTCATCAAAGGTGATCGAAGATCCCTCATCAATGGCGATGGCATCGCCGGTGGCAGTGACGACTTGATCACGTGGGGTCTTTGGTACTAAAAAGTTGTCAGTGAAGATGCTCTCATTTGCCAAAGATGCTTGCAGTGCCTCACTGTAGCGATCCCAAGTAGTTGGACGGTCGTAATCATAGGAACGCTTGTATTCGACCTTGCCGTTAGGGAGGTACTTGACGACGGAGTAGGTGCGGCTACGGCCCTTCTTGCTCTTCTTCTTGGTCTTGCTCTTGGCCGTGGCTGCGGCAGCAGCGTCAGCTTGAACAAGGCTCAGTGGTGACTGCTCTACCACGTGGGTAGCAAGGAGCTTAGCGCTTTTCGCATAGTCAGCAACAACGGTAGCAGCAGGTTGCACCTTAGAGAAGGTTCTAATGGCAGCTGCATTGCTCTTGTAGGTAACGATGGCAGGGGCAAAGCTCTTATCATCGCAGATTTTCTGCAGCACGCTGATGCAGCGGCTAAGCTCGCTTTGTTGCACGTACTCGTTGGCGGTGTGAGCCTGCTTGATCGAACCAGGGCCTAAGACCACGCAAGGGCCTAAAGCTTGGAGGAACGAGGCTTCGGTGCAGTAGCTGACATACTGTGGCTTTCTGCTAGCAGCACCTAAGTGCTTTTTGAGAATAGCTAAGCTCTGTGGATCTTCGTTGCAGAAGGCTTTAGCGGTGTCTTCGGCATCATGAATGATGCAGAATCGAGTACGGCCATTCTCATCCTTGAGGTGGATAGGTTTCATTGGTGGAATCAGCAGACAGCTATCAAACGTCTCTGGTTCTTGATTAAAGCCAAAGAGTTCTGTAAGGAAGCTGCGGATGCTGTTTGGATCAACTTGCACTAAGCGATCATTTGGATCGGCTCTATCAGCGATAGTTCTGGTGCCAGCATCGGCATCAACGTCTTCGATCACAGGGATGAAATCATCAGGGCCGAAGCCAATACCCAACACTTCATCATCGTCAGTGATAGCATCATCAGCAGATTGCTTGTCGTCTTGCTTGTCGCTTTGCTTACGGCTCTTAAAGTCCTTGGTGTCCCCACCAAAATCGAAGAGTTCCTTGGCCTCAGACTCTGTCATGATGCGTGGCTTATTGCCCAAATCGACGACCTCGCCATCCTTCTTGATGATGACTAAGCCGCCTTTTTCTTTAGTCTCTTCTGGCTTGTTATCAAGCTCAATGCTCATGCCTTGATCAGCGCTAGCTGCAGCTGCGTTAGTACCACCAGTACCGGCACCAGCACCGGCAGCAGAGCTGTCCTCAGCTCCTACCTTGCGAATACGGATACCCTCGCGTTCGGCATTGATATCACGCTCAAGAGAGGTTTGCATCTCATCTTTAAAGTTGAAGCTAAACTCGCAGCCCTCAAAATCAGGATCGCCCTTGTACTTGTTCTCGTGGCGGGTGTACTTCTCGTAGTTCAGGCGGTGTTGCCACTCTTCTACCAGATGATTCTTTACCAGCACACGGTTGATCTTTTGGCTGAGCTGATCGGCATATTGCTCGTTGAGCTTGGTGTTGAGGGTGTCTTGCAGCTTAGCAAAGAGCTCGCCTTCATCTTTAGTGGCGTCAAACTGTGGCAGAGTGCGCATATCAAAGTCTAGGGTGACGTGATCGCACACGGTGTTAGCACTGTTGCCGCCGTTGATCTTGCCAACATTGATGGTGTTGTAGCTCACGGCAAAGCGAGGGTCGTAGTTGGCGGTGCTGTTAGTCTCGCTCTTTTTCTTATCCTTAGCGGCATCGGCCTTGAGCTTGTTCTTGAGAGCACCAAGCTCGGCTAAGAGCTGACCTGTGATATCGACAGCGCTAATGGTGTTTTCTGGGTTAGAGGAGTGACCACCTAAACCAATGATATCGACGTGGTGCGAGCGCCAGCCCTTATGGCCTAACACAGGCAGCATGTTGGTAGGCTCACCGATTAAGATCAGGTTGAACTTAGCGCCATTGAGTAAGTTGCGGCACACGTGAGCGATGTTTTGGGCGCTAAAGAGTTTGGCGTCAGCTGCGGCTGCGGCAGCGGCGGCAGCAGCCTTGCTCTTACCCTTGCTAGCGCTAGCTCTTGTACTAGTGGCGCTTGGCTCTGGTGGCAGCATGAGGTCACGGTAGTAGGTGATGACCTTTTCTGGAAAGTGCTCAGCAAAGTAAACACAGCGCTCCATCTTAGCGATAAAGTCGTCGCTAAATGCAGTAGGGGCTGCTGCTTGAGCAGAGGCGGTATCTGAGGTATCCGCGGCCGCGGCAGCAGCGGCGGTCGCGGCGGCCGAGTTGGCAAACAGCTCGCTGATAAACTGGGCACCGTTCATATCGGTCTCTTCATCGCTAGTGTAGAGGAAGGAGACCTTTGGGAACTTGGCTAAATCGCTAGCGTACTTCTCACTTAAGCTGTCGACCAAGCTTAAGGTGCAGGCAATAAAGCCTTTCATATCCACGCAGCCACGGCCATAGTGCAGGGTATTAGCCTCGTTAGAGTCTTCTTCGGTAAACATCTCAAGAGGCGAGCGACCAGTAGCTGCCGCATATTCCTCATCAAAAGGCACTGTGTCAGTGTGACCACTGAGGAGGAGACCTAAAGTGCGCTGTGGGTTTTGGCAAATGCTTGCGGTGGTTTTAGCCATAATGGCATCAAACTCAGGAGTGCCAAAAGCTGGCATCAGGCCAGTTTCTTGGTAGTGTGCAAAAGCCACCACATCGCGCTGCTGCAAAAGCTCCAGCACTACAGATGGAGCTAAGGCTAAGAGGTTGTATTTGCCTGAGCGATTGCTCACGACCATGGTGTAGAAGTTGTGAGAGATAAAAAAGCGCTCTAAGTAAGCGATGAGCTCTTTGTTACTGCGGTCAACAGCAGGGTCGTCGGAGCTGACCGTATTGAAGCTCACTATCTTGGCTAAATATTCTTGCAAGGTCATTGCGCATCACCCATGGTCAAGAGTTAAAGAAAAAGGAAAAACATCGGCCACAGCGATGTAGTTGAGAGCTCTTTAGCTTGAGTGCGCTCAATGGCTGTGACTAGATGGCAAAGACCATTATACGCAAATGATCTGGGCTAGATCTGCTTTAAGCACTGATGCACTGTACCGCATGCCGCTTCATGGCTGTGC
>CALXYZ010000304.1 GCA_944393075.1 uncultured Anaerobiospirillum sp.
GGCGGGGGGTGCGGGACGGCCCTGCTCGGCGGAGCCCGCCGCTAGCTGCAAGGCCGTCCCCAAGGGCCAGATAGTCGTGAATAGCCCTTGGGAACGGCTGTTGAGCGACGACTATTGCGGCCCGTTAGTAGTAGTAATTGGTGGTGTCATCGGTCTCGTTATCGACGAAGTAGACGCCACCGCGGCTGGCATTTTCGCGCTCGACTGCCGCTTGGGCTTCAGCCTCAGCTTTATCGTATTGCCGCTTCTCCTCTGCGATCTTGTCAAAGGTATGCTGTAAACGCTCATCCTCACGGTTTAGTGGTGGAATGTGGCTTGGGGTGGTGATGTTGAGGTGGTTGCTCTCACCAAAGATTGCTATCGCACCTTTGATATTGCGTTTTACTACATAGAGGGCACTGTCAGCTGCGTTGTAGAGATCCTCATAGGTGGCTGCATCATCTGGGTAGAAAGCAATACCAATCGAGTTGGTGATTGGGTATGGTTGCGAGAGCATCTCACGCTGCTTGTTAAGCACCTTGAGGTAAACCTCAGCTAAAGCCACGGCCTGATCGAAGTTAACGTTCTTTAGCATCACTACAAACTCATCACCGCCAGTGCGTGCCACCAAATCTGAGCTTCTAAAGGCGTTGTTGAGGCAGTGCGCCACCATCTTGATAACCTCATCGCCAAAAGCATGTCCCTTGGTGTCATTGACCTGCTTAAAGTTATCGATGTCGATCATCAGCAGGGCATGACGCTCATAAGAGCGTTCCGAGAGGGTGTTGCGGCATAACTGTTCCATCGTGACCTTGTTGAGGAGCTTGGTCATAGGGTCACGCTGATTTTCAAAGTGCAGGCTAGCAATCCGGCTCTCGTATTGGTGGATGTTGTAAATCTTGCCAATGATCTTGATGTGGTCGGTACTCTCCTCGGTATATCCGATAGCCGAGCAGCTATGCCATAAGTACTCACCACCACCGACCTCGCTCATTCTAAACTTCACGGTGCGGCGCTTGTTCTCACGAGCAAGAGAGGTGTCGCGTAACAGTGACGAGAGAATGTGCTTGTCAGCAGGGTGGATGTTTTCTTTAAGTGGCAGTTGATTTAAGAAGCCATGGGACTTGCGTTGCGAGTCAGCCACATACTGCTGGTAGTTACCAAAGTGCTCCATCTCGTCAGTGTTGTAGTCGTACTCAAAGACAAGTTCTTGGCTAGCCTCAGAGAGCATGGCGCTCTTACGCACCCAGCGCTCAATACGGTCTTGCAGCTTCTTTTCGCGGGTGATGTCGTTGATTAAGCACAGGTACAGCGACATACCTTGGTAGCGACCGACATAAGCACCACGCAGCTTAAACCACACATAGTTTTGGGTCTTACCATTGAGCAGGCGGTACTCAAAGTCGATAGTGTCATCGACAGTGCTATCTACCGTATACAGCTGCGTATCGTTATTCTTCGCAGCTCCAGTCGCAGCCGCAGCTGCGCCTGTGGCTGCGTCATCCGCGTCCGCGCCAGCTGCGGTGCTAGCGCTGGCGCTGGCGCTGGTGCCGGTGCAGGCGCTGGCTTGTTGGGCCTGAGTTTGTTGCGTGCGCTCTTGGTAGCGGCGCTGATGGGCCTCAGCGTAGGTGTTGAATTCGTTAAAGAAGCGCTCTACATCTGCTGGGTGAATGACTTGTGGGTTGGAAGCGTTCGAGGTGATCTTATCGAGCTCTGCATAGTTGTAGCCGTACATGTCGTACAGAGCTTTGTTGGCCCAGAGGATCTTGCGCTTAAAGTTAGGGCCTACAGCGTGCAGCATTAAGCCGTAACCTAGCGTTGTCAACAGAATGTGGATCGACTGCTCTAGGTTATGCAGACCACGCATTAAGCCTTTGAGCATTTCAATCTCATGCTTAAGTGGTAAGCATGGAGCTTTAATATGCTCGGCAAAAGCCTCACTGTGCTCATCAGTCACAGTGTTTTTACAGTTATCACACCAAGCTGAGACCTCTTCGATGCGCTTTTGAATGGTCTCCTCAACCGTCACCTGATCAACAGCTTTACGGCTGTGCTTGCCACCACGTAACTCTCCTAAGTCACTAAGATCACGCTTATCGATTTCGTCTTTATGTAATGAGGCAGCTTGGCCCTCATTAGAGGAGACTAAGTTGATCAAGCGCTGTAATAGAGCAAGTTCGTTATCTGAAGTGGTAGCAGCCATAGGCTCGGTTATTGGTGCTTCGTCCTGCGCTGCGACCATAGTCGAAGCGGATGTAGTAGAGGTTGAAGCTGAAGCTGAAGCCGCAGCAGCAGCTGCTGCAGTAGCAGAATCAGAAGCTGTTGCGGTGTGAGTAGAACTGGAGATTACCTGTACATGCTTAGCTGCGTTATCGCTATGGCTAAGGCTTGAGGTCTCACTGCCTGCACGAGCAGCAGAACTATAGGCCGCAAAGGCGTTGCCGTTGCCGTTGCCGCTGCCACTACTACCACTACCATTAGCATTACCACTACCGCTGCGAGCTTGGCCGTCTAAGGCCTCGTGCACTCGCAAGTAGTGAATAGCAGCCATAATGTCATTGCCACCACTGCTGATCATTGGTTCACCACTCTGGCTATCAAGCTCATGTAAGCCTAAGCGGGAGAGAGTGGAGTTTTGGGCGCGCATGTGCGCGGATTGACCACGAGGTTCAGTACCAGTTGACGATGGTAAGTCAGGGGTGCGCTCCCGATCGCGCTCTGTTGATTGCTGTTGAGTCTGATACTGAGCCTGAGATTGAGATTGAGACTGATATTGAGCTTGAGACTGTGTAGCCATTTGCTCGCGATTGTAGGCTCCGTTATCGGCAAACTCAGCTCCGTTTGGATCAAATGGAGGAATCGAGTCAATGCGTTTACGCTCCTCTGGAGGTAAGACGGTATTGCCTTGCTCTTGGAGAAAAGCACGGGCTCTACAGTGCGAGGACTTAGCCTTTTCTTCCTCGTCGTCATAGAGGTCAGCATGCTTTTGGTGAAACTCCGCGGCAGCGGCGCTAGCAGCATTAGCGGCATTACTCGCGGCACGCGCATGAGCTTCAAAGCGCTCATTAAGCGAACGCGGAGCCGAGGAATAATTGTTAGCGCACATGATAGAGCTTGCACTCAGGCCTGTGTCTGCGCCTGTGTCTGAGCCTGAGCCTTGGCGCATGTCGTGGCCTTGACCTTGACTATGACCTTGACCATGCTGTGCCTGTGCTTGCGTCTGCTCTGGGGAGGAGGAGATCTGAGGCACAGACATGCTTGGTACAGATACAGTGCTGCCGCTGTCAGTGCTAGGTGCAGTGGCAGTAGGGCTCACTTGATCTGCGGTATGGGCATTAAGCGTAGTAGATGTAGCAGGAGATTGCTCCTTCTTCTCGTTAGTGCTCATCTTCCTCTCCTGTTATAAATCTGTGATCTCTGTGATCTCTTTGATCTCTTTGGCCATCTTTGGTGGAGAGCTTGTCGGTACAAACTCACAGTCCCGCACACACAAAAAAAAAAAAATGCCTACGCAGCCTGAATGCAATCGTTTGTGAAAGCGGTAGTGGTAGCCTACATCTGACCAAGCTTCACTTTTATGTGGATTGCAAGCAGCAACAGCAGTAGTAGTAGCAGTTAGTGCTCATGAGGAATGTGATGCCCGTTTGGCTTTGCTAGGGAGTATCGTTGCTGAACGATAC
>CALXYZ010000305.1 GCA_944393075.1 uncultured Anaerobiospirillum sp.
GAGTGTTTTGAAGTTATCGATAATTGATGGCTAACAAGCCATCAAGATGGGTCAAAATTTATTGGATCAGGCACTAGCAGATGCCGACTTTTATCGATTGACGAGACCTATCTCACTGTTTGTAAAGTTGCATGCATATATAGCACTGTTGCACAGTAAAAAGGCATGTTTAGCACAAAAAAGTGCGTCTTCTTTGTGATACTGACCGCTTTTTGCAACAAAACTATAGTGGGTAGTCCTTTTAGTGGATAATAATGGCATTAAGCACCGTGGCCTGTGGCGCGTATTTAAGCTGCAAAGCACCTACCTCCACCTCAAGTCCGGTTCTGAAGCTCGTGCCGAACCACATCTAAGCACACTGTATGTTTACCGTTTCTCCTTAGCTCACATAAGTTCATCTACCTTTGGTTACAGTGTCTTGAGAGTCTTGCACTTTCTTGCACTATCTGTAGTCAGAGAAGTTATCAAAGCGCATTACATGCTCTTTGTTTGAGCTCAAAGAAGAAGAAGAAGAAAAGGTAATGTGCATCAAGTTTGCATCTTTAGGTGGCGATAATATAAGTTATAACTTAATGGCGCGAGAGCTGATGTAAGCGCAGAAGATAGCGACACCGATAGGTTGCTGTGATCAGCAGTTATTGTAGTTGCTGTTTAATGTGGTTACATCGAGGAAAATACAGTTGGGATGCTGTGTTTTTTCTCTTTCCTAAAGCTATGGTGAGCTTTGTAGTTCGCTTGTGCTTTTGGTAAGCCCTTTGTGCTGTATTTGCTACTCAGCACCTAGTGCGCTGAGCGTAAATACCGCCTCGCGTGCTAAATCCCTATAGGGCAGGGAATCTGACCACAAAGCCCGAAAAAGCAACACTCTGTAGCTGATAGTGATGTTGCAAACACGATTTCGCTTTATTGTGCTGCTTTTCATGTAGTGGTTTGTGTGGAGCTCCACACACGTGTCTCTTGGGTTTGGTATCTGTAACTAAGGCTTGATATTGGGTTTGAATATCGAGCTTAGGACGCAGATCAACGTTCTGGGTGTTCTAGATTCTAGGGTATACCGCGGCGCTGCTTTTGTGATTGCTCATACTGGCTTTGCTTGTATGGGTAACAAAGGAGCCAAGTTGCTAAACCTAGGGTGAGCCTAGTTGAGAGATGCGGTGCTGGAGTGTTATTTAGCGGGGGAACTCTTTTTATGAAGAAGAATCTTTTAGCTTTATCGATTGCAGCTGCTGCTTTAATGGCTTCTACTGCTGCTACTGCAGCCATCGACGACACCTTCTATGCAGGCTTCCGTGGTGGCTATGCTCACGCAGACTGGGATAGCAGTGACACTGCTTACTGGGACAGCGATGACAACTCTGGCTATGGCTTAGGCCTCTTCGGTGGTTATAGCTTCAACCCATACTTCAGCGTTGAAGCCGCTTACAACTACTTCGATGGTTTCAAGGCTATTGGTGCTGCTAACGAGACCAACGATATCGATGTCCACGGCCCAGAGCTGAGCTTACGCTTATCCTACCCACTGACCGATGCTGGCACTGATATCTTCTTACGTGGCGGTGTTATGTACGCCTTTGCCGACGGCGACAGCGACAAGTTAGCTCCTGTGGTTGGTGCTGGTGTGAACTTCATGCTGACCGACAACTGGGCCTTACGTTTAGGCTACGATCGCTACTTCGAGGTCTATGATGAAGACACCTCTACCGATGGCATCGACTTTGACGTCGATATGGCCTACATCTCCATCGGCTATGTCTTTGGCGATCGCAGCGCTCCAGCTCCAGTGACCAAGACCGTCACCCAGACTGTTACCACCGAGTACAGCTTAGATGCTAACACCACTTTCGGCTTCGACAGCGATAGCTTAAGCCAGCAAGGTAAGGACGCAGTAAGCCAAGTCGTGCTTGATGCTCAAAACGCTAACCTCAACTTCGCTCAATACGCTGTTACTGGTTACACCGACCGTTTAGGCCGTGAAGCTTACAACCAGAAGCTCTCTGAGCGTCGTGCTCAGGCTGTTGCCGATGAGTTAGTTGCTAAGGGTGTTCCAGCAGGTGACATCACTGTTACCGGTATGGGTAGCGCTAACCCAGTCTCCACGGGTTGCGAAGGCTTAAGCCGTAACGACCTTATCAAGTGCTTAGCTCCAGATCGTCGTGTGACCATCAACGTCACAGGCACCTCTGAAGTGACCGAGACTGTTGAGCAACCAGCTGAATAAGCTTCAAGCTAGCCTAGCTAGCACTAATGCTTAATTCGCAGCATCGACTGCACTAAACCCCCGAGGGGAGCGTGCGCAAGCACGCTCTCTTCAGGGGTTTATCTGACTTATAGCGACCAATACCCCACTCTCACGAGTGGGGTATTGGTCGCTATAAGTCAGGTAAAGCTCTGCGCATCTTAGCTGAGTTTAAGCGCAGCAAGCATACGCTCTACGGCCCATATCGCACCGTGTCTTTCGATGGTCACACCATGAAGTCGGTCACCACCGTGATCACCAACTCCAAGGGTGAAGCCATTGGACTTTTGTGCATCAACTTTGATCTGGCTACACCACTAAATGAGATCTTTAAGATCCTCTGCGATGACTTTGAGGTAGCTAATGTGGCTAAGGCTACTAGCAGCGATGCTGCTAACTGCAATAGCAACAGCTTAAGCTCCGATGAAACTGCAGCTACCGACGCCGCCGCAGCAGCAGCCGCTTCACTCACCCCAACCGCGATCTCGCATCTGTTGGGTGGCTTAAACGGCAGTGCCAACAACAATGGTACCGGCAAAGGCTCTGGCGATAGCAACAATTTCTCCGTCTCAACAGAGAAAGGAGGTAACGCTGGTAGCGGTACTGCTACTGGCAACGAGCAAACGTGGGAAGGAAGCGAGTACTTCGCTTCAGACATCCACGATCTGCTCAACACATCGGTCAATCAAACACGCCGACAGATTTTAAATGATGATTCGATTCCGCAGCGCCAAAAGAACAAAGCCATTATTCAGGAGCTGCAAAAGCAGGGCTTATTCAATCTGCGTAATGCGGTAACAATCATCTCGGAGATCCTGAACCTATCAAGGGACGCGATCTACCTACATTTGCGTGCCTGCAAAAAGTAGCTCGTGGGCACGCTCCTAATGAGCCCTGTGCTTGTGGCTGTGAGGCAATTGGAGAAAAGAAGACCAAAGGGTCATAAGCACAGCTTTGTTGTTAACAACAAAGAGGATGAGCAACAAAGCTCAATGCCGCCATTCCTCTAGGCCATGCGGCTATGTCATGCAGCAATGCATGCGGTGGCCGTACTTGTGTGCATGCATGTATTCTTGCTTGCATGCATACAATGCACAGTGGACATGGCGGTGTAGTGAGGTGCGATATATGTGGAGTACAACGCTAACAGATTTAGGTGAACATCAACGGCTGCCATGAGGGATATCGCTCTCATCGGCGATTTTGTCACGCGTGCAAGTTCTGCATCCCAGACTTAGTGCACGCGCAGAGCAAACTAAACAGACAAGGCGCCGTCGAGACACGCACTCTCTATTGATGGCCGTGGATGCAATCTAAACTTGAATAACTTGAGATTCCAAGTTGAATTCTCCAAACAAACGACTTATTTACGCCGTTTGTGCTCTTTAAAAACTTGTCTTG
>CALXYZ010000306.1 GCA_944393075.1 uncultured Anaerobiospirillum sp.
GTGCCCACACAGTAACACCGCAAAGCGCGAACAAAGCCGGTGTGCAAGCCTTTTGGCTAAGCACTCTTGATACTCTTTTAGGTTTTGCAAAAATTGCACAACAGAGGATTTTTGCACTTATTTGGCTCACACAAAAACGGCAGCACAAAACTTTGCACATAAATAGCGCATAAAATTCTGTACCGCCTGATTTTGAGCTAAAAAAAGCGAGCACCGAAACCGAACAGCAACTTCAGAAGGGGCTGCTGTTCTTTGCGATGATGAAAAGCCTCGTGTCCAAACCATTGAGAGAGAGATCCTGCGTATATCCGGCAATAGGATTCGTATAAGCAGTCATTAAAAGCAGCATTGAGTCTCGCACTTGTTTGCAGCTCTTGATATTAGGACAGACCATGTTTACTACATGTTCATGAAGCGCAAGAGAAGAGAGGTGAGGAGTTTAAGACCAGCCTGTGATCTGATCTTGCGAGAATCTTGACTTCTTCTCAGCCCCAAGTGCGCCGCAGGCTGCACTTGGGGCTGGGCCTCCCGAGCCTGAGAGCCAGAGCTAGGCCAAAGGCTTCCTTATCTTTCAGAAGCTCCCCTTCTTGCTTACGCTTTCTTTTCACGTGGCACCAAGTACATCAAGCACTTTTTGCAGTCTGTAACGATGTCAAACTCGTGCTTTCCAATGCGTAAAAAGAAGCCTGAGGTTGAGCCTCCATCTTTATGGCATACCGCATGGTTCTTTATTAAGCAATTACGGCAAGTCATCACTGCTTTACGCACAATAGCAGCTGGTGGTACAGGCACATCTACGGTAGAGCTGCTCTTATCGTCAGCAGCAACTGTTGCAGCTGTAGCTGTAACGACTGTAGAGCTGCCAGCAGCGGTTGCTGCTGCGGCAGCTGCCGCAGCAGTGGTGCGTGTAAGCTCATCACGTAGTGCCATAAAGCGCTGGTAAAAAGCTCGGCTCTTGGTGTTAGCAATGAGACGCGGATCGATACCACGCTCAGTAAAGAGTAAGGCTGCTTGTTGCTCTTCAGCTGAGGTCAGAGGGGTGTAGAGATCATGGTCGGAGCGGCCATCTAAGTATGGTCTCTTATGCTCTGCTGCAACGATACGAGTGCTGGTAGCGTTCTTTACGTAGTCTGAGAGGGCTTTACGTCTCAGGGCATTAAAAGCAGACAGAGGTAACTGTGCCAGAGCAACATCTCCTGTAATGGTCACATCATCAGGGTTAAGGGTGAGGTAATCCTCACCTAACTTGGTGATCTTACCTAACATGACCTCAGGGGCAAGAGCACGAGGTGTGGAGTCCCCGCTATTATTGGAGTTGGCATTGTTGCTGTTGGTGGTGTTGGTCGCAACCTCAGATGGCTCAGATGGGTGATGATCTTTAACCTCAGATAGTTGAGCCTCTTTGGTAGTGTTGGAGGCATTTGCAGTATCTGCTGCCGCTGCGCTCCAAGGGAGCGCGGCGGTAGCGGAGCCGCTACGGCCATACTCATCGCTAAAGCTAATCCTCAGACTCTTTGATTGTTGATCCTTATCAATGTTGATATTGGCCTTAAGGGCTACCTTACGGGTGATAGCCTTAGGCATGGAGATCGACTTGATAAAGAAGGTATCGACATTGCGATAGAGCGTCATACCACTCTTAAGACCAACCACTGGCTTTTGCACTAAGAGCTGCACCACTGTGCCTTTGGTAGCAGTAATACTCGACGCAGTAGAAGCTGAGGCTGAGGCTGAGCCTTTACCAATGCCATTTTTACCTTGAGCCCAGCGAGCGGCTTTACCCTGTAGCTTTGCTGCATCCTGCTGCCACTTAGACTTAGACTGGGACTGAACTTTGGACTTGTTGTCGTTGTTGTTGGCTTGTACTGGTGATTGTGATTTTGCGGCAGCACCAGCACGTGCAGCTGCGGCAGCAAAAGAGCCTTTTGCCTGCGACCTTGCGGTCGCAGCATCAACAATGCGGTTAGTTCTAAAGCCGGTGAGCTCGCCTGCCTCATTAAAGAAGGTAAAGCTATCACCATTACTGAGAATGGTAGATGCTGTTGAAGCTGGGTTCAGCTTGAGCTCAATGGTTGTGCCTTTTACTGCTACTACCTTTCCTAACTCCTCACCTAAGCTCTTTGGAGTTCTGATATCAACCAAGCCCTCATTAGAACCTTGGAGATAAGAGCTGGTAAAGCCACGGTTAAAGGTCTTATTTACATCAGGAACAAACTCACGGCTGCAAGTACCGATCGATGCTCGGCGGTACTTATCTGGAGCTGCAGCAATGATCTTATCTAAGCGCTCACGGAAGGCAGCTACCTGATTGACCACATAGTCTCGATCCTTGAGGCGACCTTCGATCTTAAAAGACGAAGCACCGGCTTGCACCAAATCCTCAAGCTCGTAGAGGCGGAGATTATCCTTCATCGACAAGAGGTGTCCTTCAGCAATAAGCTGTGGCTCTGCTGCTATCTTAGTCTTGGCTGTAGAGGCATTAGCCACAACCGCAACCGAGGCTGCGGTGCGGCGACTTGGGTTACGGTAGAGCTCCATTGGCAAGCGGCAGATCTGAGCACAGGCTCCACGATTAGCACTGCGGTTGGTCATGTACTCGGAGATATAGCAGATACCAGAGACACTGACGCACATAGCGCCTGAGATAAAGACCTCGTAGCGAACATCAGGGCGAGCCTTACTAAAAGCAGTGATCTGCTCTAAGTCAAACTCACGCGGGAGTACGATTTGGCTAAAGTGTAGGGCTCTGCAGAAGTCGACCTTCTCTAAGGTATCGACATTCATTTGGGTGGAGGCATGGATCTCCATATCCCGTAAGGTCGGCATGGAGAGCAGTGCTGGGTCTTGGACAATCAGGGCATCGACACCTGCGACTCTAGCCTCACCAATGAGCTTTTCTACCTCAAAGAGTTCGTTATCGTAAACAAGAGTGTTGACCGTAAGGTAGACCCTAGCCCCAAAACGATGAGCAAAAGCACAGAGAGCTGTAATATCTTCCATGCTGTTACCAGCAGCCGCACGAGCTCCAAAAGTCGGCCCACCAATATACACCGCATCAGCACCAGCAAGAATTGCTGCTTGACCTACCTCTAAGTTCTTAGCAGGTGCTAAGAGCTCTAAACGGCGAGGCGATCGAATGGCAGCTGCGGCACTCCCAATATCATCAGCTCTAGAGCCAGTGCTAGCACCAGCAGCGCTGGTGGAAACAGGAGTAACAGTGGTAACAGCAACAGCAGAATTAGCAGAGAAAACATGATCACCTGAGTCCTTAGAGGAGCAAGTAACAACCGTATCAGTACCAAGCTTAGTAGCAACAGCTACGTCAGCAGCAGTGCTGACACTACTACTGGCAGCGTAATTTGAGCCAGAGCCTAAGCCCGATAAAGAAAGATACCGCGCAGGTGTTAGAGCTGGAATTGGAGGCGGAGCTGTAGTTGGAGTTGCAGCTGTGATCGTGGATGCCGTGCGCACAAGACAGAGCAGCCGAGCTTTCTTTGCTGCTACTACTACCAACACCATTGCTGTTCATCTAATATCGGCGCGGATACCCCAGAGGTAACTCTGGGGAGGAAGCGCCGCCTCCTTATGTTCTAAATTCTGTTATAA
>CALXYZ010000307.1 GCA_944393075.1 uncultured Anaerobiospirillum sp.
TGGTGCTCATGGCGTGTATGGGGCGTATGGTGCGAACGCTGGTTCCGATGCCTCATTGGGCCAAAGGATGAGCACTATGGGACAATCGCTGCGCGCTGTTGCTGTTACTGCCATGAATGGCATTGTGTCCACAGCTTCAGCCGATATTATTGAGGCAGCCTTGTTAGCTTCAGATAGTGGCTATGTTGAGGCAGATAGCTTGGGTATCGATGTAAGTGGTGATGTCTCTGAGGCGGCGCTGCTTGCTGGTGTTAGCTACACACCAACCATGAATCATGAGATTAGTGCTGGTGCTGTGCGGGCTGTAAGCGCAGGTGAGAGCTTGTCTGCCGTGCGTCCTTTACGTCGCCCTAAAACTTTAGCGGGTGGTGTGGCCGATGGGCCTACGGATCTGTTGATTTCTCAAGATGAGTATGTCGATGCAGTGCGCTTTACCGACGTGGCTGTGCCAAGCGTTGATGAAAATGGTGAGCCTACAGTTCTGTCCTCGATCTTTAATAAAGACATGCCTGAGGTTATGGCCAATGTGCGTTACCTCAAGGGATCGCTGTACTTCAACGGTATGCCAACTACCATCGATATCGCCAATATCGTTGGTGACCTCCAGCAAGGATTCCGTGTGGAGAAGCTCAATGTCACTCAAGGCAAGAATGTGGTGGTAGCTGAAGGTCAGGTTACTGATCGCAGTGCTGACCTCAATGCCATGATTGATATTCAGGATTTCTCGACCTTAGTGCCATCGCTGCAAGGATCGCTTGCCGCTCAGGTGGTAACCTCAGGTTCGATTCGTGATCTGAACTTTGATATCACTGGCAGTGCACCACTGATTCGCAGCGGTGACATGCGCATTCGCAAACTGGCCTTTAATTCAGCCTTTAACATGCAAACTCGTGCTCTAAGCTTTACTGCTTTAGCCGATCGTGTGCGCTTGGCTAAAGGTATGGCCGCTAACCGTCAGTGCTTTATCGATCTTTCAGGTACACCTCTGCGTCATAGCTTGTCGGCTAATTGCGGTGGTGTGACTTCGGCTTACATCAACATCGATGCTAGCCTTAACCTGCCAGAAAACAACTACAGTGCTAACTTGTTAGAGCTCTATCTTTCCACCGAGAATGCAGGTAGTTTGTCGTTACAGCGCCCTGTGTACTTGGACTTAAACTTATCCGATATGTCGGGCACGGTTACCCCAATTGATCTGCGTGGTGAAATCGGTCAGCTATTGGTAGAGAAGACTAGTTTCTCTCCTATGTACACCGAAAGCCACGTTACGGTACGTGAGTTTAATCTCAACTCGCTCAGCGACTTCTATCCTGAGAGCATCAAGATGATGGTGCCACTGAACGTTGATGCTGACATCATGGTGGAGAATGGCAAGCCTGATATTATGGTGGCGATCACCTCAGAAGAGGGTGTGATCTTTAGTACCTTAGGTGCGGGCTTTGTTTACGATAGCTTCACCATCAGTTCGCATATCACTGCAGCACTGATGCGCACCGATATTGATATGGCGCTGCGCCGTGATCGTGGTTTGGTGACGTCGCGTATTGACGTGATTGACCCAATGGGTAAGGGCAAATTAGATGGTTATTTTAAGATCATCGACTTTGACCTAGCCACAATCTCGAATATCGGTCAGAGCTTTACCGAACTTACGGGTATGACCAACGTGGATACCACTTTTGGTGGCGATCTTTCCGCCCCAATGATCTACGGCTCTATCACTTCAAAAGGTACAGCCGTACCGCGCTATGACGTCGGTCAGATCAATGACTTTGACTTCAACTTGCAGCTCAACGGCAACCATGGTCGTTTAGATGGCAAGGTGGTGTTAAACGGCGGGGCGTTAAACTTAGGTGGTGATCTTGATTGGTCTGAGGGTGCTAATGGTAGCTTGGTGGCACAAGCAAAAGACCTCCCTGTATTCTTGGTAGGGTACGGTATTGCGCGTGCTAATTTGGATGCTAATGTTACCTTAGGTGAGATTTTAGACATCAATGGCAAGGTGGACATCCCTTCTGCCCGTATCTCCGTCAACAACATGGCTTCTAGCGGTACTACTGTCTCAGGTGATGAGATTTTGGTACCAAAAGAGGGCACACAGGTGTTGATGAAAAAGGCTCCAAGTAACTTCAAGAGTGCTATGGATCTGGCGGTCAACTTTGGTGACAACGTCAACTTTGAGGCCATGGGTATGGTGCAAGGCCGTTTAGCAGGTGGTATTGCCATCAAAAAGCAGGTTTCCGACAACACCATCAAGGCCACAGGTGAGATCAATGTCGTCGACGGTACGGCTGATGTTTATGGACGTAAGTTCTCCATCAGCGCTGCACGTGTCATGTTCTTTAACGATATTGCCAACCCTAACCTCAACGTCGAAGTTATTGCTGATAAGGACTATATCGAAGACGATGTGGAAGTGGGTGTGCGGGTGACAGGCACCGCATCAGCACCAGATATCAACTTGTTCTCTAAGCCAACACTCTCGCAAAACGAGATCTTATCGTACATCCTTTACGGTCACGGCTTAGACAAGAGCGCTATCAACCAAGACAGCAACAACTCCAACTTGCTCTTAGGTTTAGGCGTGTCAGGAGTATCTGGTTTAATGTCGTCGGTGGCCAGCTCCTTTGGTGTGCGAGATGTGCAGCTCAATACCCAAGGCTCAGGTGACGAAACCCAGGTCTCGGTGCAGGGTTACATTAACCGCCGTCTACGCATTTCCTATGGCTATGGTATTTTCTCGGCTGTAGGCGAGTTTAAGGTGCGCTACGAGCTCATCCAAAACCTCTACGCTGAGTTTGTGTCATCCATCGATCAAGCTGTCGACCTAGTATACAGCTTCGAGTTCGACTAGCTAAGCCCTAGCTAGTGCTAGCCACTAGCACTAGCACTAGCACTAGCACTAGCAGCACCCGCACCGTTAGCCCTGAGATTTCTTTTGAGGGCAAACGGTGCGTATTGCCCCGCCTATTTTGCTTTTCACCCCATTTCCTAGCACGCACATTGCAGGGTAATATCTTCGGCAGGTTGCTTTGTGCGCAAGCTCTTAATTCTGGTGTGCTTTTGTCGTTACAATAAGGCGAGCGTAACAGCGCATATGAACTTCCTACTTTTTGGTTCTTGTTGTTTGTGCTGCTGCTACAGCCGTAATTAGATCGCGCTATGTGTTTGGAGAGGAGAGAGGTTTATGTTGAGATTTTCGATAATCAAGAGTAAAGCTGATGCTGCCCCTAATGCGCACCAAGCTACCTCCCACCATGCTCTAAAGCGCAGCAAGCTCGCCAATGCGATTGCCTTAGGTTTAGGTTTAAGCTCATTTGTTTTAGTTGCTACCCCAGAGCCTGCTTATGCTGTAAGTGAAGCTGGCTTTGCTGATTTTAGCCGCAGCAGTAACAATCCACTGTCCCAGCATGACGAATGGTATGCCAATAACGCTACTGCTCAGCCACAGCAGCAACAACAGCCTCAGCAACAACAGCTAACCCCACAGCAAATGCAGCAGCTGCAACAGCAGCGTGCTTTGCAGCAACAGCAGCAAGCACAGCACCGCGCTCAGCAGCGAGACCAACCCCAAGAGCACGCTCAACAGCAGCAACAGC
>CALXYZ010000308.1 GCA_944393075.1 uncultured Anaerobiospirillum sp.
CGTCCCTTGACGGACTGAAGCTAGACAACTTAGGCTTGATCTCGCAAGCCTCGGTCGTAAGACCGCAGGTAGTTGACAAAATAACTCCCAAGCAAAACACCAATGGCTGAATTGCACTCAGCCAAAACAGCGTAAAAAAGTGCGAACAACGGCCTTGCACCTGCACTTGCAGCGCACTACCATGTCAGTCACTTAGCAGCTAAAAGCTACCACGCCGTCAGCTGCCCTTGATGTTGAGTAGCTCACAAAAGAGGCAGAATCTTGCTCTTTTTTGGGCAAAGCGCCAGACTACCTCACATTTGTTGATGATTTTGCCTATGCCTAACTCTTCTGACTCTGCCATCTCCACCAGCTCTGCTGACTCTACAAGCTCTGCCATCTCTCACTCCATCACTACCTGCGTTGCACAGCAAGACAACACCGCACTGCGTGCAGCACTCTATGAGTTGCACCGTGAGCGCTTCTTAGCAATGAGTGCAGGAGGTGAACTGACAGCGGCCCAAGAAGCCCAGATTCAGGCACTACTAGACGAGGACTTTGGAGCTACAAGGGCTAAACAGCAACTGCTGCTGGCTTTTGTTGATGAGGCTGTAGCGGGGCGCTGCGTCATCTCTAAGGCAAACTCTGAAGTCACCTACCTGCAAAAGCTCTACGTGCGGCCGCAGTATCGCCGGCGTGGGGTGGCAACAGCGCTACTGCATGAAGCGGAGAACTTTAGTGCAGCGCATGGCGAGATCTACCTGATTGTCGATACCATTGCGACCTTGCAGGCAGCATGCGCACTCTACCGCAAGCTTGGCTTTAAGCTGCTGACACCAGCTGAGGTCAGCACACTACGCGCCCACAGCAATTTACCCCTACCGCACACTGCGCAAGCCCTGATCTTTTGCACCAAGACCCACTAGACCAAACGCCCAACCGCACTAAACGCGATAAGCCTAAGCGCCGTTTCGCTTCCGGCTGCCACTTTGTGGCTCCACAAAGTTACTGACCATACACCTCAAGATACCGCGCCATTACCTGCTTGATGTGAGCTTAGTTGTACATGAGCTCCCACTCAGAGCCCATTGCTTTAACAATGCTCTGGTCTAGAGTGCTACTCTTGTCGAGATCCACACCACGTTCTTTGCTGACATGGACACAGATCCCACGGAAGAAGAACAGCATGCGCACCCTCTCTAAAGCAATGCTTTTTGCCTAGCGCATCTCTAATTAAGGACCACCTCGGTGGCCTTAAATACCAGCAAGGCAATAGACAGCAGGCACAAAAAAGGCCAGCGTGAGCTGACCTTTTTTGTTGCCCCTACTCCCTGCAATTTCCCAGGTATAGGAGCTGCTGTTTAGTGCGCAGAATACTACTTCGACTCTTTAGAGTCAGCAGCCTGTGGAGCCTCTGCTTTGTTTTCTGTAGCAGGCTTAGCCTCTGCAGGGGCTTCAGCCTTTACTGCAGCAGTGGTCTCAGCGCTGCCTGCACTGACTACGGTAGCAGCGCTAGCAGCAGTAGCTGCGGTGGTAGCCTCGGCGGTAGCGTCAGCTATAGCCTTAGAGGTAGCAGCATCTTGCGCAGCTTTGGCGGCCTTGGCGGCATAGTCGGCTGCCTTTTGGGCATGGTATTGAGCCATCAGCTCATCGGACATACCAAACTCTTGGGTAGCCATAGCACCGGCTGGGCTTTGGGAGACACCATCTTGTTGGTCGGCAACATCAGCCTCAGTAGGATCTGGGAAGCGCAGCTCGTGCTTCTTGAAGTAGAAGAACAGCGAGATCGCACCGATGCCAGCCAAGATCGAACCAAAGATGGTGACGTAGCTGATATCCATACCGTAATCGAATGGGATACCACCAACATAGGCGCCCATAGCGTTACCTAAGTTGAAGGCAGCCTGTACCATCGATGCACCTAAGAGCAGACCACCTGGAGAGACACGCAGAATCGAGACTTGCTCTGGTGAGGAGATGGCGAACAGCATACCGGCAGCAATCACGGCAAACACAATACAGAAAACAGCGTTTTGGCCTAAGAATGCGATACCCAAGAGCACAAAGATGGTGACGAACTGGCAGACGAATGCCACCTTACCAGGGGTGAAGCGGTCGCAGAGCTTGCCGGAGACTAAGTTGCACACCACCATCGAAATACCCATGACGACTAAGACTGCCGACACCATCTCTAATGGGATACCAGCAAAGTCGGTGAGGATTGGGCTGATGTAGGAGTGCATACAGAAGATACCTGCGTTACCAAACATGGTGGCAGCAAGCACTAACCATGGAGCAGGATCGCGCAGGAACTTGAACTGACCTCTAAAGCCAGTGTCCTTGATCTTACCGACATCACGAATCCACATCATGGCGCTGACTAAGACCAACACACCCCATAAGATCACGAGATAGAAGATGGCTCGCCACGAGAGGCTGTGAGCTAAGGCGGTACCTAAAGGCACACCAAAGATGTTGGAAACGGTCATACCGGCGACCATGATCGACACAGCGCTAGTACCCTTACCCTTAGCAGCTAAGCGCTGGGCAATGATGGAACCGACACCGAAGTAGGCGCCATGAGGGAGACCGGCGATGAAACGAGCGACCAACATGGTCTCAAAGGTAGGAGCAAAGGCAGTGAGCACATTGCCGACTATGTGCACCAAGATCAAGAGCAATAAGATGTTCTTGAGCTTCATGGTGCGCAGCACGATGATAACGAAAGCACCGATAGCCACACCTAAGGCGTAGGCCGAAATAGCATGACCTGCTTGAGCAATGGTGACATCAAAGCTTTGTGCCCAATAAGGCAGCAAGCCCATAGCCACATACTCGGCAATGCCCAAACCTAGCGTACCGAACGCTAAGGCAATCAAACCGCGAATGAGCATGTAAAAAACCCCACAAGAAAGAAGAAAAATCTTGTCTACAAACCTGCCTACCTAACACAGCTACTCCGCTAAAACCGCGAACACGGTTCTACCATGTGCTCAGCATCAGCATACCTACCTATGCTCACGCAAGAGGCTCAAGGCCTCTCAAGGCCTCTCAAAGCCTCTCAAGGCCTCTCAAGGCATGCTTACAGCATGCGCAAAGCAATTTAGTAGACAAAAATAACAAGGGAGCGAACTTTTGAGCTCTCTCCTAAGAGTCACCACAACTTGCGGGAAATTTTAAATCAAAATTTTGAATTGCTAGCTGCTTGCCACAAAAAAAGCCGGCCCCCACGATCAACACGATCACGGATACCGGCTCTTTTGTGCTGCCACTTGTGAGGTACAGCTAAGCTACAAAGCTTTGTTGGGCTTTAGCTTATTACTTGCCTTGAGCTGGGGCTACTGGAGTGGTAGCTGGAGCTGGGGCAGGAGCTTGAACTTGAGCTGGGCCCACGGCTTGGACTAAGACTTCCCAGATGTATGGCTGGCCAAACTCTAAAGAAGAGGTACGCCATAATGGTTGCTCATTTTGTAAGGCGGTGTCAAAGACTAACTTGACGTGGTCACCAGCAACTAAACCCTTGGTTAAGATCTTCATCTGTGGGTTTAAGTTAGCGAAATTGAGCTCCTCGTGGTAGAAGCCTAAAACATTGCCCTCACGGTC
>CALXYZ010000309.1 GCA_944393075.1 uncultured Anaerobiospirillum sp.
TAACCTATTTTGTACACAAAGTAGGCCAAAACCACAGAAATCAAGGGTTTTGGGGTATTTTGACGCAAATGCAGTGTAATCGCAGTGAAAACAAAGCGCAACCGCTTGTATTTTGCAGGTAATTACGGCCGTTTTGTCGGGACAAAGGGTAGGGTGGAGTGCGCTATTGCTGGGCATTTTGCGGGGGTGAGGGAGGAAAAGTACTGATATTCGTGCTCTAATGCAAAATCTTTGCACTGAGGCATGGCTCTATCTGAGTACTTTTTCGGTACAATGAAAGGCCGCAAGTTAAGGCGGCCTAAACAAAGCCAAGAAAGCTAGTTTGCAGCACACTATTTCTCGCTGTTCTTTGTTTGCGCACTGCGCACTGCGCATTGTGCATTGTGCGCTGCACGCAGCGTACTACGTGCTCTGCGCGCTCGCTTAAGCACAACAGATAAGCCTAAAGAGATACGCTGTGTCGTGTGCCAAAGCATGTGTAGGTGTGTCGCTAATTGCTAATGCTAATGCTAATGCTGTTTGCTGTCTGCCGCCGGCTGTTTGCAGTTGTAGTCTGCAGATTGCCATCTATTGCGTAATGTGTTTTTTGGTTCGTGCTTTTTGGTGGAGTCACCAAATAGGCGAAGATTTTGAGGCTTGAAGCTATGTGGGATTACACTGACAAGGTTAAAGATCACTTCCTCCATCCACGCAACGCCCGTGTGATTGAAGACGCTAATGCTGTTGGTGATGTGGGCTCGATCATTTGTGGTGACGCATTGCGCCTCATGCTCAAAATCAACCCTGACACTAACATCATTGAAGATGCCGCTTTCCAAACCTATGGTTGCGGTAGCGCTATCGCCTCGTCTTCGGCCTTAACTGAAATGATTAAGGGCAAGAGCTTAGCTGAGGCTGAGAAGATCACCAATCAAGAAATTGCCGACTACTTAGGTGGTCTGCCACCTGAGAAGATGCACTGTTCGGTTATGGGGCGTGAGGCTTTAGATGCTGCTATTGCCAACTACCACGGTCAGAGCTACGAGAACAGCCACGATGATGGTGAGATCGTCTGCCACTGTTTTGGTGTTGGCGTCAACAAGATCAAGAAGGTAGTGTGGGAGAACCACTTAACTACCGTTGAGGAAGTCACCAACTATACTAAGGCTGGTGGTGGTTGCCAATCCTGCCATATGCGTATCGAAGAGATCATCGATGAGGTGTGGGTTGATTTGGAGCGCTGTGGTGTGCCACGCCCAGGCTTTGCTCCAACCCCAGTGCAGGGTATTAAGATCGCCACATCAACTGAGCCTGCTAAGGCTCCTGCCGCTGCCGCTGCAGCTGGCACTGTAGCTGGTTATGATGAGGCCACTCAGAGCTCGCCATATTTACCAAAGGTTGAGAGCATCTTAAAGGAGCTCAATGCAGGCTTTACTGATGGCTCTAGCATCGAATTAGTCACCATCAGTGGTGAGGAGATCAAGCTCAAGTTTAAGGGTGGCATTGCCTCCGGCATGATGCACGACATGACCTTAAACTTCTTTAAGAGCAAGCTCACCGAGATCTTAGGCGCTGACGCCTCCAAGCTCACCGTCTTAGCCTAAAAAGAGCGCAGGCCCCGCCGCGGCCAGCGCCGCCACTGCGGTCACCAGCTACCCACCCAACCACCAACTAAGCAAACAAGCGCTTGGTGGTTGGGTGGGGGCAGTAACGGCCGCGAAGAGCGTGACAACCGCGCTGAGCGTTAGACAGCGGTACTACGGCGATAGCCGAGCCACAAACAAGACGGAACAAGACGTATTAAGACTGGTGTATGGGCTTTTTTAGTTCTTGCTGCCATTAAGTCAGGAAGACTGCTTGTCATCCGCACCTGTACGCGCACGAATTCACCACCATTGCATCTAAATCGCTGTGAGCGAGGATGAGGAAAACTTCATGGATACTAATAACTTAGGTGCCGGCAGCGGCATTTATTTAGACAACAATGCCACTACCATGATTGATCCTAAGGTAGTTGAGGCAATGATGCCTTACTTCACTACCTATTATGGCAATGCCTCGTCGCAACACGGCTTTGGTGTGCCTGTGGAGAAGGCTATTAAAAAGGCTCGTGAGCAGGTAGCTGACCTCATCGGTGCAGAGTACCCAGATGAGATTATCTTTACCTCCTGTGCCTCTGAGTCCGATAACACTGCTCTGTGGACTGCTCTGTGGACACAAAAGAACAAGGACGAGATCGTGACCTCGCGCCTTGAGCACCCTGCCATCATCGACACCGCTAACTTCTTAGAAGCCCGTGGCGTCAAGGTCAAGTACTTACACGCTGATAGCAAAGGTGATCTCAACCCAGAAGAGTTCCGCAAGCTCTTAAGCGACCGTACCGCTTTAGCCTCCATCATGTGGGCTAACAACGAGACCGGCAATATCTACGACATCCCAACCTTAGCCGACATTGCTGCCGAGCACAATGTGCTCTTCCACTCTGATGCAGTGCAAGCTGTGGGTAAGATTCCTGTAGACGTTAAGAGCACTCAAGTGCGTATGCTCTCGTTCTCCGGTCACAAGATCCATGCTCCAAAGGGCATTGGTGTGCTATATGTGCGCCGTGGTACTCGCTTCTTACCTTATTTACATGGTGGTCACCAAGAGCGTGGTCGTCGTGCTGGCACTGAAAACGTCCCATACATTGTGGGCTTAGGTGTGGCCTGTGAGTTAGCAAAGGCCCACTTAGACGAGCTCAACACTCGCGTGCGCGCACTGCGTGATAAGTTACAGCAGGGTATCGTGAACTCCATCCCTGAGGTTATCGTCATGGGCGACGAGACTCACCGTACTCCAAACACCCTCAACATTGGCTTCAAGTTTGTTGAAGGTGAGGCCATCTTGTTGATGTTAAACGAGTACGGCATTGCAGCTTCGTCTGGTTCTGCTTGCTCGTCAGAGAGCTTAGAGCCATCGCACGTGATGCAGGCCATGAACATTCCATTCTCGGCTGCACACGGCACCATTCGTTTCTCGCTGTCGCGCTTCACTACCGAAGAAGAGATCGACAAGACCTTAGAAGTGCTGCCAGGTGTGATTGCTCGTTTACGTGAGCTCTCTCCATACTGGAACCAGAACAAGCCACAGTTAAAGCACGCCGATCACGTCTTTGACCCTGATTCGCAAGAGCGCCGCGCTTAGCGCTAGCGCTAGCACCAGTGCCAGCGCTAAGCTCCAAGCAGAGCCCCAGCTCTGCTTGGAGCCTCTCCCCCAACACCCGCTACTTGGGCCACCTGTCCAGATAGCGGGTGTTTTGTTTTGTGCAGCTGCAAGCACTTCTAAGCGGTGAGCCCAGGCAGCACTCAATGACCAAGGCTTATGCTGCTTGGTAGCGCACTGGGCGGTAACGCGGCAACACAGCAACGCGGCCATGTAACAACAAGGCAATAAGGCAACAAAAGTAACAAGGCAACAAGGCCGCACCGCCACAATGGTGTTAGAGAAATGGCCAGAGATAGCCTGAAAGTATCAAGCAAGGTGTACAGTAGATTGCTACTATTCGTATAGTACGGGCATAAACACGCCGTTTCTGAAG
>CALXYZ010000310.1 GCA_944393075.1 uncultured Anaerobiospirillum sp.
GAAGACCAAAATCTGGATCTAAAGTGTGGATGCTATAAAATATTTACTCGTTTTGAATGAACTTTTCAAATCGGGCAGTAGTGTTTTCCCCCAAAAAAAAAAACTTTGTGTGGAACGTTTAGCTGTCTTTGAGCTGCTTGCTAACGGTACCAGCACAGAGATATAAGAAGCCACAAAGCAAGTCATCAGTCCCAAGGCCAACCAAGGTTAAACTAGCAACCCTCAGCATGGAACTGGTGATTTGGCTTATCATAAGCCTATGTGCTAGGGGAGTTAGACGAGCCACACAATGTGGGCTCACAAGCTAACATAGGAGAACATCCACATGGAACCAAACAGCCCAAATACCTCACCGGCATCAGCTGCTGCTACAACTGATGCAGCAGCTGATGCTGCCTTAAAAGTGCCTGACTTTGAGGCTCTGCCTAAAGGCGAAGACAACTTCTCGAACTTACGCGAGCAAAACAGGATCTACGTCGATAAAACCACACTGATCGCCAATCTTGCAAAGATCGACATTCCAGTTTTTGTGTCGCGTCCACGTCGCTTCGGCAAAAGCCTCTTGTGCACCACGCTTGCTGAGCTTTTTGCTCATGGCACTGAGAAGTTTAAGGGACTTGCTATTGAGCACTTGTGGAACGAGCCAACCTATCCAGTCCTCAAGCTTAGCCTTATCAACATGACGGTTAAAGCCGACAACTCCAACCTTGAATCAGTCATGTTCAAAATGGTGTATCAAGGCCTCAAAACACAACAGGTGCAGCATTTTCTAAAAGCAGCTCATATGGACTTGGAGGAGTACAAAAAAACGAGCGACGGCGACGCCGGAGAACTCTTGTCTTCTGTGCTTTTTGACTACCATGACCAAACACAAAAGAAGTTTGTCATCATCATCGACGAGTACGATGCTCTCATCAATCAAGCGATCATTAACCAAAGTATCTTTGAAGAGCGTGTCTCGTGGTTCTCTCAGTTCTTTAATATTCTCAAAGGCTTACGTAATAACAACTGCTGGCGCTTTCTTTTCATCACAGGCGTTACACGCTACTCCCATGCAGGTATTCTCTCTGGCTTCAACAGCCTAGAAGATCTCACCTACAACATGGACTACTGCACATTATTTGGCTACACCGAAGAGGAACTGTTGCAGTATTTTGGTTCATACATTGAGTATGGTGCGAAGCTGCGTGAGGTCTCTCCTGCGGAGTATATGAAGCGCTTACGCCAAGAGTATGATGGCTACCGCTTCAACAACTCTGTGGATGCAACACTGGTCTACAACCCTTGGTCGATATTGGGATCGTTTTCCACACTTAAGACTCTTGGGAAGCAATCTGACCGCATGGAGCCAGACCTTATAGAGGCTGAATTTGGTAACTTCTGGACACGCACTGGAGCACTGTCAACTTACTTCATGAACTTCATGAAGCGCCAGCTACAAAACGTGCAAAGCGCAGACAACGCCACGCTCAATGACCTCATTTGGTTTATGAGTTCTGACCTGACCCAAGATTTTGAGCTGTCTCAAGATATGTTCTACGACACGCGCAATCCATACACGATGTTCAATGGCAAGGCGATCATTCCTGAGTTCAGGGTAGCCATGATCCAAACTGGCTACTACACCTTCAAAGTATGGGATAAAAGCAAGGTTGAACAGAGCCAGATTCCAAGCGCAAATGAGCCACCAAAAAGTAGTTCTGGCAGCAAATTCCACTTCACTGTGCCAAATCAAGAGGTGGCCAAAACCCTCAACAAAACTTTCTGGCCAGAAGTTAAATCGCTGGTGGCTACCGCCATCCGCGATGTCTTTGTAATGAAAGGTGTTGGCCGTCGCTACTTCATCGACGAGATGTTTGCTGGCGATGCTGACGCTATGAAGAGAATTCTCGACGAGCGCTTTGTTATTCTCTCCGAAAAAGACGAGGTGTTTGCAGACGAGGATTCGCTGTGCCGCCAGCTTGCAAACACCCTGCGCATTATCATGGACGCCTATGACAAAATCTCGGAAGGCGGAACAGTCGGTAGCGTCAGTGATATCAACAGCATCATTGACGAGAAGCGCAGCCCAAAAGGCTGGGCCGACCTTTTTGTGCAAGGCACGCACAAAAACGTGATCTTTGAGCTCAAGCTCTATCGACTTGGTGGCTACAGCTACGACACCTTGCTTCAGCAAGCCTTAAAGCAAATACCAATGCAGCGCTACTACGATCAGCATCCGCTGCAAGATACGGTGTGCTACGCCGTTGTGTTTTCCCAAAAAACATTCCGCGTGGAACGTTTAGCTGTCTTTGAGCGGCTTGCTAATGGTACCACCACTGAGATCCAAGAAGCCGCAATTCCACTCGAAGCAAATTAAGACAAGCGGCCAAGCAAGTCATCAGCACCATCGCAGTCGCGGTCGCAGTCGCGATAGCGATAGCGATAGCGAATCTTTCTCGGAATTCTAGGCGCGGAAGAACAGGATTTGATGGCGCTCTTTGCGCTTGAAATGCTGAGCACTAGGACCACCACTGTTACCAGCAGTTTCGGCATAGCCCAGTGCTAAACCAATCTCGGGGCAATGCTCCACAGGGAGCTTAAGAGCACTCTGGATCTCATGGGCCGTAAAGGATGCGATAAAACAGGAACCAAGGCCCAAATCACAGGCACGCAGAGCCATCTGTCCCATGGCCAAACCAAGATCAAACTGGCGAAACTCTGCATGGTCACTACCTCGCACCCAGCCCCTATCGGCACAGTAGCAGCCTAAGATCACACTTGGAGCTCCATACCACGGGCGGATCTTACTCAACACATTCATGCTGCCCCCTGTAACCACGTAGAAGACGTAAGGCTGGAGGTTGCAGGCCGAAGGTGCGAGCTGACCTGCTCTAATCACCTCATCGATAAGCTCCTCATCGACCTTTTGCTCACTAAAAGCACGACAGGAGTAGCGCTTTTCCAAAACTTCAAGCAAAGCTGACATAGCATCATCCTCACTTATATTCCCAAGACGAAACACCGTCATTGTAACAAGCTGCGGCTAACACACACGGCACTAAGAGATTTTCGCAAAAGAGTTGATCCTTATTAAAGCTACCCAACGCACCAAGGCCTCGCACACAGTCATTGGTAGATGTTGACATATGCGCTAGAGGTTTAGAATTAGGGGGCCTAAAGCCTGATGGCTAATTGACTGGAGGATACATCATGACAGAGCTGTAGAAGCTTGACGCTGGGCTTGAGTACGACTTCTGGGATGAGGGCGTTAATGGCAGAAATCTGCACGCCATTGCAGGATGCGCAAAGCTCAATGCGATTCCAGTGACCGACAATGCAGCCCGTGAGGCGGCCATTCAAGAGTTGTTTGGCAGTGTTGGAAAGAATCCAACCGTGCTGCCAATGTTTAATTGCGACAACGGCCGCAACATCCATGTAGGTGACAACTTCCTCACCAACTTTGACATCCTCCCCCAGCTTACGCAGGGGGATTCCGAGGAGGTTCCTACTGCATAGCATGGGTTTGGTTCCTGCT
>CALXYZ010000311.1 GCA_944393075.1 uncultured Anaerobiospirillum sp.
AAGTTAGTTGTGAAGTCCGGCCAGACCTCCAAGGAACAATGCGCTACCTTGAACTGGAACTTAGAAGAAGCTCAAAAGCGTATGGAGAACTTAATCTCCTCCGTTGGTTATGGCCCAGAGGACACCCCACTCGCTGCTGTCTTAACCCAGAACGACGCTTTAGCTAACGGCGTGACCAACGCTTTATTAGCTACCGGCTATGATGCTTCCAACATGCCAGTCATCACCGGTCAGGACTGCGACAAGCCAGCTGTGAAGAACATCGTCCGTGGCTATCAATCGATGTCCGTGTTCAAGGACACCCGTACCTTAGCTCAACAAGTCGTGAAGATGGTTAACTCCATCGTTAAGGGTGAGAAGGTTGATGTCAACGACACCACCACCTACGACAATGGTACCGGTGTGATCCCATCCTACCTGTGCGAACCAGTGGCAGCTACCAAGGACAACTACAAGGCCTTGTTAATCGACTCTGGCTACTACAAGGCAGACGAGATCTAAGCAGCTATCAGTTCTCATCAGTTTTTAGTAGAACTGAGCTGTTAGATTAAGGCGAGAGCAAGGTGTGGCGGCTGAGCTAACAACTTACGTCAATAACAGCAGCAAAGGTTGCCTCCAAGCTCCAAGTTCTCGCTGATAGAGCCCAAGTAAGGTTTTAAATCAAGCTTGGGCTTCAGGCTAGCGGTAGCAAGTAGCCACAGCAATGCAACAGCAACTGCAATGCAACAGCAATGCAACAGCAACTGCACAATGCCAAAGCTACTTGTTACCACCAGCCTAAAGTTCCGCTTCGGACTGCGACATGTGTGTACATAACGCAGTCCGAAGCGGGCCTCCTCTTTCTTTTTTCTCACTACAACAATTAGTCCCACACCAATATTTGCACTCGGTACTTGATATAGGTGAAGGCCTTTGTTAGAGTGCCTTTTTTGAAGACAAAACGTGCGCGTGCACGCTTTTTGTGAATCGATGTTTCAGCACTTCGTGCACTTTGCTTTTAATTTGCGCTTACGCTTAAGCCTAAGCTAGAAAAGCATTGCAGGTGGTGCTTATAGCTTTTGGTAAACACAGTACTGTTGCTCTGCACTTTTGATGAGGTAGGGGGTAGAGCAGCGCAATCTTAACACCAGCAAGCAAGCTTGAGCCATCCTTAAGTTCAAGCAAGGCAAGGTAAAGCAAAGCAAGGTAAAGCAAAGCAAGGCATAAGTGGCGATAGCCGCTACAGCAAATTACTGTAACTTACAGTAACTGCTGTGATCTGGTGTTGAGTAAAAGCGTGCTTGGTGCTGTGTGGGGTTATGAGTGTTGTAGGTCGGCCTATTGCGGTGTATTTATGGCAGAAGCAGCAAATAACGAGATCCTGCTGGAGATGCGGAATATCACCAAACGCTTTGGTAAAGTCACAGCCTTGTCGGATGTGAACTTACAAGTGAAGCGCGGTGAGGTGCACGCTCTTGTGGGTGAAAATGGTGCCGGCAAGTCGACTTTGATGAATGTGCTCTCTGGTATTTATCCTCATGGCTCGTATGAGGGTGAAATTGTGTTTGATGGTCAGGAATGTCAGTTCCACGGCATCAAAGACAGTGAGGAGAAAGGCATCGCTATCATCCACCAAGAGTTGGCCTTAGTGCCTTTCTTGTCGATTGCCGAGAATTTGTTCTTAGGTAATGAGCGTACCGCCTCTTTTTCCAAGCAGGTAATGGATTGGCCTCGCACCATTCAACGCGCTCAAGAGTTATTAGACCTTGTAGGTTTGCACGAAGACCCACGCACCTTAATTAAGGATATCGGTGTGGGTAAGCAGCAATTAGTTGAGATCGCCAAGGCCATCGCTAAAAACGTGCGCCTGTTGATCTTAGACGAGCCTACAGCCTCCTTAAACGAGACTGATTCTAAAGCCTTATTAGATCTGATTGACCGTTTCCGCTCTGAGGGCATGACGGCCATTATCATCTCTCACAAGTTAAACGAGATCTCTTACATCGCCAACAACATCACAGTGATTCGTGATGGTTCGACGATTGAGAGCATCAACAACGACAACCACGATGTCTCCGAAGATCGCATCATCGCAGGCATGGTAGGCCGTGCTTTAACCGACCGCTTCCCTAAGCGCACTACTAAGCCTTCTGATGAAGTGCTCTTTGAGGTTAGGGACTGGACAGTACATCACCCTCTGACTCGTGAGCGTTTGGTGTGTGACCACGTCAACATCAACATCAAGAAAGGCGAGGTTGTGGGCCTGTCAGGACTGATGGGTGCTGGTCGTACCGAGCTTGCTAAGTCAGTGTTCGGCAGATCCTACGGTGAGGGTATTTCCGGTCACGTTTACATCAATGGCCATGAGGTACAGCTCAAGACCGTGCAAGATGCCATCGATCACAAGCTTGCATATGTGACCGAAGACCGTAAGGGCGATGGTTTGTTGCTCGCTAGCTCTATCACCCGCAACACCACCTTAGCCGCTCTCAACAAGGTTTCTCACCACAACATCTTAGATAAAGACCAAGAGGTCTATGTGGCTGAAGACTACAGACAGCAACTCAAGACCAAGTGCTCGTCGGTAGCACAGAACGTTGGCAACCTCTCTGGTGGTAATCAGCAAAAGGTGCTGCTTGCTAAGTGGATGTTCGCCGATCCAGATATCCTCATCTTAGATGAGCCTACTCGTGGTATCGACGTTGGTGCTAAGTATGAAATCTACTGCATCATCAACGACTTAGTGGCAGAAGGCAAAGCCGTGTTAATGATCTCCTCGGAGTTACCTGAAGTTTTGGGTATGTGCGATCGCATCTACGTGATGAACGAGGGCAAGATCGTAGCAGAGATGCCACGTGCAGAGGCCTCACAAGAAACCATTATGGCTGCTATCTTGCGTTCTTCGGCTAAGAAGTAACTAAGAAGTAACTAAGCAGTAACCATCAGAAAAGAACTATCACTCTACTCCACTTACGCTATACCGACGTTACATCAGAGCTCAGAACGTAGCTCAGCGTCATTTAACTTAGCGTAAGGTTTGAGGAACAAGCTATGGATCAGTTTCTTAATATCTTAAAGCGCAACTCTCTGTTGCTCGCTTTAATTGTGGTCATGGTGCTCTTTGAGATCACTATTCGCGCCACTGGGCACGGCTCGATGTTTTCGCCTGCCAACTTCACCAACATCATTTCGCAAAACTCGTATGTGATCATCTTAGCCGTCGGTATGCTCTTTTGTATTATCGGCTGCGGTAACGTCGACCTGTCGATTGGCTCTATTGTGGCTTTGGTCGGTGCTATTGCCGGCGTGATGATGGTCAACTGGGAAACTAACATCTACCTCGCCATCGCCACCTGCTTAATTGTGGGTATTTTGATTGGTGCTTGGCAGGGTTTCTGGATTGCTTATGTACGCATCCCAGCGTTCATCGTGACCTTAGCTGGCATGATGTTATTCCGCGGTATGGCTCTGTTAGTGTTAGATGGTTTAACCATTTCTCCATTCCCACCAG
>CALXYZ010000312.1 GCA_944393075.1 uncultured Anaerobiospirillum sp.
GTTTCATATTGGCTACTAAATAGGCCCTCTAAGAGGGCGCTAGTTTAGTGCGTTTTTTAATTTGTGGTAGTACCCTTTAGGCAGAACGCCTCAGCGATTAAGTGATTTGTAGACTTGGCTTTACCATTAATGGCCCCAGAAATGCCGTTACTATGTTCAGCTCCTTGAACCAGTGAGTTCAAGGTGGGAAATCTGTGATGCTTAAAGGCTTCCCAGGGACTGTTTTGGCTTAACCTAACAGTTTGAGCTAGCTCTAATGGCGTCAAGAAGACGTCCCAATCTAGTAATATCGGCTCAGGGCAACGATAGCTCACGAACACCCCAGCAACCATTAAGGAGGTATTACTACCTGACTTCATATTACCACACAGGTAGATCTTTGCAAGCTGCCATAATGCTAAAAATCCGCACAAAACCGCTTGAAATAAGGCTGTAGCTGTGCTTAAACCTCCTTATCTGACTCCACTCCGCCCATATACATGCCCGCCGTCGCAAAAGCACAGACAAAAAGCTCGTCGCTGTGTCCATTTGCCACAGATTTTTTTGTCACTTATGCCTGCTACTTTTCGCCCCAAAAGCTTGTTGTTGGCTTGGAGAAAAGCCGCTTGCTTGCCGAGCAACTTTGCTAAATTCGTAGGTAAAAGAGTGGTCAAATCGTCAAGTGGGCGCTGTTGTCTGCTAATTTTTGGCGCGATTTAGCCTTTTCTTGGGGAGAAATGTGCCCTTATATGGTGCTTTTTGTGCATTTGTTGCGCAAAGCTTTGTGTGCAGATTTTGTGGTGTGTTTGCGTTTGTGTTGCTGTTGCGGTCGGTAAATAAAGGATTTTCTTTAGTATAGACTGGTATGGTAGTGTCGTTAGTGCGTGTTTTGTATCGAACATTTTTAGTGCACGCAGCTTACACTCTCCACCTCGAAGAGTAGAATGTGCACTGAAAGAGAAATAAAGCAGTAATCACCAACCTTGTGATCTCTCGCCATAGGGTAGGGCTCTAATCTAGCTTTTCTCTTGTCATAGTCCTGCAAAGCCTGATAAGGCTTTAGCTTGTAGGCATTTGAGCACGCCAAACTCACCAAGCGAACTAAAAGCCGTTACCGCGGTCGCTAGCATGGCTTGGGCTTTTGCTCTCTTACCGGAGTGAGTGCTGCTGATACTGTGGACAGAAAAAAGACGTGGGGTTGGACGCCATTAGCGATTGCCGCTATTGCTTGGTCTCACTGCGTGATCCCAAAACCTGTTGTGGTTTGTTGGGGTAGAAGCACAATTTGAGTTAAACATGGTAGCTAAGGTTCACAGCCTTGGCTTTGCTTTTTTACTCACGTACAGGTGCATATGTACTGTGTTGTACTGTGTTGTACTGTACTGTACTGTACTGTGCTGCGCTTTGCTTGGCGCAAGTTCTAATCGTGGTGTGACATGGCAGTTTTACCGAGGGACGCCTGTGAGCGCGCCCTTTTAATGAAGTTTGGCAGGTGTATTTTTCATGCAGAGTAATAACAGCAGACGTTTTATTCCAATCGGATTGATGTTGTTTGCCTTGTTCTTTGGCGCAGGCAACTTAATCTTCCCAGCTTCTATGGGTCAAGCCGCCGGCACTAATGTCTGGTGGGCTCTGTTAGGCTTCTGTATCACTGGTGTTGGTCTCCCTTTATTAGCTGTGATGGCTATTGGTTACTCGACCCATCACGGTTTACAGCAAGTAGCCTCGCGCATTCACCCATATTTCGCAGTCTTCTATACCGTCGTCTGCTACATGTCTATTGGCCCATGCTTCGCAGTGCCAAGAACTGGTACCGTCTCCTATGAGATCGCCATCTTACCTTTCTTGACTCCAGAGCAAGCTGAGTACGCTCTCCCTGTTTTCTTGGCTATCTTCTTCTTAATCTCAGGTTGGCTTGCCGCCTCCCCATCGAAGTTAGTTGACCGCATCGGTAAGTTCTTAACCCCAGCTTTAGTGCTCACGATCTTTGTCTTTATCGTGCAGTCCTTTATCACCCCATTAGGTGAGGCTCAAGCTCCAGCTGCTCCTTACGGCACTCCAGCTAAGGCTGTGGTTCAGGGTATCTTAGACGGTTACAACACCTTAGACGCTATCGCTGCCTTGATTTTCGCCTCCTTAGTGATCAATGCTGTTGCTCACAGTGGCTTCCAAGGTCAAGCAGCTATCACCCGTGAGGTTTACAAGTCCAGCTTCATCGCCGGCCCACTGCTCGCCATCATCTACATCTTCATCGCTAAGATCGGTTCTGAGAGTGTGAGCGCTATTGGTATGCAAGAGACTGGTGCTCCAATCTTAGCTGAGAGTGCCAAGATCTTCTTCGGTCAAGCTGGTGCTATGCTCTTAGCTGCTATGGTGCTGTTAGCTTGCTTCACCACCTGCATCGGTTTAATTAGCTGCTGCGCCTCTTACATCGTTGAGCTCACCGGCAAGTTAAACTACATCTCATGGGTCATCATCTTCACTGTGGTATCCTACTTAATCGGCCTCTTCGGCTTAAAGACCATCATCGTGTCGACCATTCCTGTGTTGATGTTCATCTACCCACTGTGCGTGGCTTTAGTGATCTTAATCTTCTTACACAAGTTCATTGGTGGTCGCCGCTGCGTCTACGCATGGACAATGGGCTTCACCTTTGTGATGGCTTTAATCAATGGTCTTAACACCGCTAAGATTGCTTTAGGTGGCTTAGACGAGATCTTTGCTAACTGGGTGCCTCTGCACGCCTATGGTTTAGGTTGGATTCCTTTTGCTGTGGTTGGCTTCATCATTGGTATGATCCACAAGCAGCTTAAGCCAGCAGAGGGCGTGGCCTAAAACCACTCCTACCCCACGCCGCGCTTTGCGCCGTGGGTGCCACTGCCTAAAGAAAAACGCCGCGGCAAGTAAGTTTGTCGCGGCGTTTTTCGTAGGGGAAGATGCCCAAATCTTTCCCAATGTTAGTTGCGGCTACTCTGTGGTTGTAGTGTCAGGGGGCGCTATTGTGGCTGACGTTTGAGTTGACGTTTGAGCTGAAGTTTGAGCTGCAGTTGGGGCAGCTTCGACTACATGCTTTGCTACAGCTAATTTCGAGTTATGGTCTTGCACACTATGCTCAAAGATAGCCACGCGCACTACACGACGCTCTTTTTGAGAAAAGACCACCGCATAGCACAAGGTGTTACGACGTGGTGCCTTGTCGTAGTAGCGCTTGTTATGAATCTGATCGATAGCCTCTTGCATCGTCTTATCGTAGGACTCATTTACTTTGAGGCTATCTTCAGAGTCGATCTTGTCAAGCTTAAGCTCCAAGACAGCATTTTTGAGCTTGCCTGCAATGAAGATGTCAGAACGGCCAAGGGAGCCATGCCTTTCCTCAATTACATCTTGCACGATGGTGTACTCTTTTTTGGCGTCTTGGATGATAAAAGCTAAGGTTAACAAAGAAGCTAAGAGGTCACGTAAA
>CALXYZ010000313.1 GCA_944393075.1 uncultured Anaerobiospirillum sp.
TTTAAGAGAGAAAAATGAGCCCAGCTATTTTTAATAAATTTTAGGCATACGCGTGCCTAAATGGCGGAAGTTAAGGTCTAAAATCGACGGATCAAATAGAGTGTGATTGATCTTACCTTCACCGACAAAGTTGTTGCGGTGCATCACGCAGCCCGGTATCAGCACGATTGCCGGAGCATCAAAAACATAGGACTTGTTGGCGAAGATGATCTCCAGCCTTTTACCCTCAAGGGCGTGCACAAGCTCCGCTTCAGGGTGCCAATGCCAAACGTTATAGGCAGAGCCATTGGAACTCTTCCAATGGTGACAATCAATAGGGAAGATCTTCGAGCCATGTTTACGCTGCTCTAAGAACTTCGCTTTATCCTCAACCTGAGGCACCTCGACATTAGGCATAACGCCTCCGACAAAACTCAACACCAACACACAACCAAACACAATACAAGAGCCCAAAGCAACGGCCTTTAGCTCTGTAGCTCTGCTCCTCCACAAAATGCGTAGCTCGTTGGGAGCTGAAGCAAAGTCTATCACCGCAGCACCCCACTCAATAGTACATGTATCACATTTGCGAGCATCCAAAATGTACTACCCACCAAAACAAAACAACAACAACAACAACAACAAAAAAAAAAAAAACAGCCCCGCCCCCATAGCTTGTGAGGATGTCTATGGGATCAAGGGCTGTCCAACAGTGAGGTTTTTGTCAGCACAACCATGTGCGGTCATGGTTGGCTTTAGTTTGGAGTCTTTTTGTTAGTCTTTCTTGAGCTCGATTGGTGCTTCAGGAGCCTTATCAGAGTCCGTAGCAGGCTGATCGGTGGTAGCAGCAGTTGCAGTAGCAGCACCGTTAGCGCCAGCAGCAGAGTCATTCTCGCCATGGAGCTTAGCTAAGATAACCTTTTCCTCGTCGGTCAGGGCACCCTTGGACTCTAAGGCAGAGATTTCAGCGGCCTTGCGGCGAGCAGCGATGGTACGAGTGACCTCTGGGAACTCAGCATCTAAGCGATAGAAGATGAGGATCACAGCAGCGATGATGTAGAGGACAACTGGTGCACCGGAAGCGGCGAACACAATCGAGAACATGGCATCATCGGTTTGAGTTGGGGCGTTGTTGACGTAACCTCCTAAGTTGATGATGAAGCCAGCAACCACAGTGCCTACGCCGTTTGCAACTTTAGTAGCGAAGGAGGCACCGGCGTACACTAAGCCCTCAGAACGGTTCTTGGTGGCGTACTCACCATAGTCCACAGTATCAGGCACCATACCCCAGAGCAGAGCGTAGCTAAAGCCTTGGCCAATACCGATAAACACGGTGGAGACGTAGTTGATTGGGATCGAGTATGGATCGATGAAACGGACACCATAACCAATCATGATGGTGATAGCAGCGAACATTAAGCTGTTGCGCTTACCGAAACGGCGCATAGCCCATGGCAGCACACCAATCATCAAGGTCAGACGTAAGACGGTGTTAATGGTGGTGAAGATACCGATGTACTGTGGATCGGATAAGAAGTACTTGTAGTAGTAGATATTGGCAGCGTTACCGACAATATCAGCACCGCAGACTAAGAGCATCAAAAAGGTCAGCATGACCCAGTACTTGTTGCGGAACAGGTTCTTGATCTTCTCGGCAACTGAGATGTCTTGCTTCTTTACGATCTTGGACTCAACCACACGCTCTTGGCAAGAGACAAAGGTAAAACAGAATAAGATCGAAGCGACAGCGCCTAAAATCACAGCAGTCCAAGTCCAAGCTTCACGGTCATCACCAAAGAAGCGCACTAAAGGCAGAGTGACCACGGTGGTGAGCATGTAGCCAGAGGAAGAGAGCACCACACGGTAAATGGTAACGATCGAGCGCTCGTAGCTGTCTTTGGAGATTAAGGTGGTCAGAGTGCCATAAGGTAAGTTGATGGCAGTGTAGACCACGGTCAAGGTCAGGTTGTAGGTGATGAAGATGTAAGCGATAGTTGCAGTCTCGCCCCACCCTTCTGGCACAGAGAAGATTATCACTGTAGTCAGGAAGAATGGGATGATCATACGCAGAATCCACACACGGGTCTTACCGTATGGGGAGTGAGTACGATCGACTAAGTAGCCTACGAGGAGGTCACTGAAGCCGTCGAAGAAGCGGGACACTAAGAAAATGGTAGACACCACAGCGATGTTCACACCGACGTACTCGGTGTAGTAGAACATCAAGAAAGCTTGAGTAGCAGCGTAGATAATGCAGCTAGCAAAGTCACCTAAGCCGTAGCAGATTTTCTCCCCAACGCCAGGTGATGGCGACTTGTTGGGGTTATTGGCAAACATAGGAAACAGCATGGATCTGACCTCGATTGACCACTTTACAGTTTGTAGCTAAAGACAGTAGTTGAGGGCAAAAGCAGTAGCAGTAGCTGTAGCTGTAGCTGTAGCTGTAGCAACAGGAAGTCAGCACAAAGTAATAGTTTGCACCAAGACAGACTAAACAGCGAATCTCGAACCACTAACCACCGAGTCCCAACCTATGAACGCAAGGCATGAGGAAAAACCAACGCATTCACAGCCCAAGACCAAACAACCTACCTACTAAAGATCAAGAACCATAACTTGCAACGTTAAGGACAAAGCAACGCACACAGCTAAAAAGGCGGCAGAGGCAAAAGCAGCCATACAATTCACTTCATTGCTTCCAATGCTGTGGTGAACTAGGCTACCGCCCTGCGACACCTTGCGATGCTTTCTTCTCAAAGCTACATACTTACGGTCATCAACCGTAGATCGACCATAGGTAGACCCTCAACAGCGCAAATGCGCCTGAAAGCAGACAAACTATAGCGCATGGGCCCGTTGACTCTAATTGCGGAATAGTAAACCTCTGGCAAAACTAGCTATATTTTGTGAAAACGATTACATCATGGTAAAAACGCCATTTTGTTATTTTGCAAAAGCACGTTTTCGTAAGGACTTGTATGTAAGTGTTTATTGGGCAGATCTGCTGAATTTTGTGAGAAAGATCACGCTAGCAAAGGCCTAAAAAGGCCTAAATAAGCCCGATTTACAACATTTACGTTCTCAAAGATTGTCAATTGAGGCGCGCATTTCCCAGTATGCTCTGTGTATTTTTTACATGCCGTGCACGCACACAATAAACATACAAAGATCAACCTAGCAGAACAAAGCGTAGCGCGCAGTAACACTGAGGGCGAAAGGAGGAGCATGCAAGTTAGTATTCCGCAATTGCGGGCACTTACCATGCGGTAAGCGTGATGACAGGGACAAAAAAAAAAAAAAAAAATTTTTGTTTAGAGAGCAGCCCACCGGTGGCCAAAGCCCTCCCCAAACAAACAAGCCC
>CALXYZ010000314.1 GCA_944393075.1 uncultured Anaerobiospirillum sp.
AGAATTTAGAACAGAAGGAGGCGGCGCTTCCTCCCCAGAGTTACCTCTGGGGTATCCGCGCCGATATTAGATGAAAAGGCCGCGCATGTCGCGGCTTTTCTGTCAGTAGCGTCAGTTGCAGTGGGTGCGCTAAAATAGGCGCACAGTTGTGGCTTGTGCCGTGGCTTTGTTTTGTTGTTCGGTGTTCTTTTGTTGGGGGCGCGTGTGAAGAAGTTTATTGGGGCGATGATCGCTGTAGGAGCCCTGCTGCTCAGTGGCTGTGGTTTCCATCTACCAAATCAAGCTAAGCTTGATGAGACCATGCCAAAGATTAATGTCAGCGGTGACTATCACCATCAGTTCTACAAGATGGTGGTCAATCGTCTGCGCGCAAACGGTGTCGAAGTCTACGCCCAAGACTCTGATTTCTTCCCTAATCTCAACGAGAACATTCCATCACTGATGCTGCCAGCTCCTCAGGTGCAAGATGAGGTTGTATCGGTAAACTCCCGCGCTCAGAGTATTGAGAGTGCGCTTTTAGTGTCGATTGCTGCCACCTTATCGATTCCAAATCACCGTCCAATCTTGATGCGCAATTCCATTACGCGCTCTGCCTTGAATAAGCCAGGTCAGTCCTTAGCCTCCGATACCGAAAAGGACATGGTGATCCAAGAAACTTATGCACAGCTTGCTGACGAGTTAGTAATGCGTTTGTCCTACTTAGGCCGTTTATCTGACCCTGATGCCTATGCCCCTGTGCCTGCAGAGTTGGTTTCAGCCATCGGTGAAGAAGAAGATCCAAGCAGCTCTGCACGTGTGGTGCAGCAGCATGCAGCCGGCTTAACCTTGATGGAGGCTTTGCAGTTACAAGCCCAATACGAGAGCGCTAACGCTACCTCCGTGACTTATGAGCAGCTCAATAACGGTCAGGCCATCTTGAACCAAGGCCAAACCACCCCAGTGCAAGCAACCACTAACGCCAATGGCGAGGTGACAGCTGCACCTGCAAAGAGCTACAAGCTGCCACCAGTGCAGCCTGAGCCATTACACCGCGCCCCATCGCACCTCTATTAATGGTTTCACAAGCTCTCCAAAGACCTCTACGGAGCGCTGTTTTTTCTTTTTTCAGGGCCGTCTTTCATGCAAGTACAAGATGATGATGAAGTAAAAGTAGAAGTCACAAATCCTGGTATCTACGTTGTATGCTCGGATGACCCTTTGCTGAAGCTAGATCTGACCCAAAACATACTACAACAGGCAAGAGATCTGCTTCCTGATGCCGATTTCTTGCTCTACACCAATAGTGATCTGGCTGCTGCTGGTGGCAGTGCTAACCTCAAAGACCTAGAAAACGAGATGTCTGATCCTGGTCTTTTTGGTGGTGATCGCATTATTAAGATCAACCTCAAAGACTTAGATAGCACAGCCATTGAGGTTTTTAAACTGGTTGCTGCTAGTTTGCACTTAGGTATCATCATCATAGTTGATATGCCACGTATCAACGCCTCCTATCTCAAGAGTCCTGTGTTAGACCCTTCTGTTCTGCGTCGCTATCTGTCTTTTGCGCCTGATTCAGCTGGTGGTGCAGCCTTGCAGGAAAGCGAGAGCGGCAAAAAGAAGAAGACCAAGAAGACTGCTGCGCGTGGTCTTGAGGCTCGCAAAAAGGAAGCTATTGGTTATCTGCGTGGTGTCAATGCTTGGATTAAAATCCTGTATTCAAAGGAGGGAGAAGAACTCAAGAGGTGGATTAAAAAGCGTGGTGGTAAGTACAGCATCAACATTGCCAAAGATGCTGTGGATTTTATCGCCAAGGCAAGCGATAACAATCTGCTCTCGATTGATCATGCTCTGCAGGTGATTAGTCTGACTCGTGGTTCCAACGACAATACGCAGATTAATCTGTCGCTGAAAGATGTTGAAGATTACTTCACTCAAGATGCTCGCTATAACGGTTTTGAGTTACCTCAAGCTGTAATGCAAGGCGATAGTATCAAGGCTCTGAACATCATTTCCTCGTTCTGCACCGGCCAAGGATCTTCAATGACGAGTGCTTTGTCGCTTTTGATTGGCCGTATGGATGAGGCTCTTACCACTGTCTATGATGGCAAGGTTAAGTTCTTAAATCAGCGTTTTATTCCTAACAACGAGTACTTTGCCTTCTTCATGAGTCACAACGTCAAGGTGCCAGCTGCTCAAGAGGCTTACAAAAAGGCTATTGCCAGTATGGATTTAGGTCGGCTTGATTTCATGACAAAGTGCTTAAGTGAAGCCACTGAGGCTTATTCGCACTTTGATACTGAGGGGGCATACCGTGCGCTGCAGCGCATTGCTATTGCTGCTGATCCTAGCAATGTACAAGCACCTTGCGTGAAGTTCTTAGCCTCAGATGTGATGCATTAGTGTGCGGAGTAGGTGATGGCGATGCGGCATGTGGCTTTTTATGGTGGCTCCTTTAACCCTATTCATACAGGGCATCTTGAGACTGCTCGGTACGTGTTAGATGAGAGTAGTGGCCTAGGGGTAGATGAGTTCTACTTTATGCCTAATGCCTCGCCACCGCATAAGAACACAGTAAAGCTGCCTTTTTTAGAGCGTGTGGGCATGATTGAGGCCGCTTTAGCCGATGCTCATGATGAGCGATTGAAGATCTCTATGATCGAGCAAGATAGCTCTGTGAGCCATTACACTTTCGACACGCTCACAGCCCTACAAGAGCAGTTTAGTGGTTGCAAGCTCAGTTTTATCATGGGTATGGACTCGCTTTTAGATCTGCACACGTGGAAGAGAGGCTACGAGCTCATTACTTTAGCCAACATCATTGTGCTGCCGCGTCCACACTATGATCTGGAGGCCATTAACGCCGAGGTAGCTACGGCCATTTACCCATACCTGCATGACCCACAAGACCAAGCCATACTTGCTGCTAAGTATCCTGAGCTATCACAGGAGCTATCACAGGAGTTAACGCATGGTCAGCATCGAGCAGCAGGTGTCGACAATAGCTTTTTCTTGCTAAAAGAGCCTATTGTGGATATCAGTTCCACGCAGCTGCGCGCGGCCATTTCTTTGTGGCGCCAGACTGGTGATGACCAAGCGCGCAATCTGATTGAGCGCTATCTCACGCCTGAGACGTGGAACTACATCCAAGCCCACAAGCTCCAATATTAAAAAAGGCCCAAGACCTAATGGCCTTGAGCCTTTGAATATTTGGTGTTAGCCATGGGAATAACCCTGGCGCGCCTATCTTACCTGTCTTTTTATAAATTCTGGCATTAAAAGAGCATCAACGCTAGTCTGAATGCGGTGTTTCGACACTCTGTGT
>CALXYZ010000315.1 GCA_944393075.1 uncultured Anaerobiospirillum sp.
CTGTCGTAGGGCCAGTCAGTCTGTCTCCCATGAACGCCGTTTTTATGAAAATCTAGGCTCAAATCCCCGTCGTCTGAGTACCAGTACCGGTACAGCAATAGCACCGAACTAAAATGTTGCTAGGGCTGCGTTTAGCACAATGAGGAGAGCTTGGTGGTGAGGTAAGACGCGCTGCCTGTGCAGCGCGTTGCAAATGGTGTGGGCAAAGTCCCCAATACTACTCTTCGTCGTCTGCCTTTGGATTGACCGTGACTGAGAGAGTGTGGACTTGATGCAGATTGGAGCTTAGAACCTTAAAGGTAAACTCGTTGATGGTGGTGGTCTCATCCTTATGTGGAATGTGTCCTAAGCTATGGATGACTAAGCCTGCAATAGTGTCGACATCAACGTCTGGTAGTGAGGTCTTAAACTTCTCAGAAAACTCTTCTATCGAGGTGCTGCCACGGACAGTGTAGACGTTATCGCCAGTTTTGACGATATTGCTCTGTACATCTACCACTTCGTACTCGTCGTTGATTTCGCCTACGATCAGCTCAATAATGTCCTCTAAGGTAACTAAGCCACACACTCCACCGTACTCATCGATGACAATGGCCATGTGGAAGCGGTCTTCTTGGAAGTCCTTGAGCATCATGTCAACGCGCTTGGTCTCAGGCACGATGACTGGTTTGCGTAGCAAATTAGGGAAGTCGGAGATCTTCTTGCTCTTTTCGCCCGCAAGTGCAATAGGCAGCAGATCTTTGGCCATTAAGATGCCTAAGATATGGTCTTTATCTTCCACTGATACAGGGTAGCGAGAGTGACCGTGTTTGCTGATAGTTGCCACGGCCTCTTCAATAGTGCTGTCCTGATCGAGAGCAACGATTTGCGAGCGTGGGATCATGATGTCGGAGATGCGTCTTTTAGAGACATCAAACACGCCGCGGATCATGTCCTCGGTGTCTTCGTTGATGATATCGTCTTGACTGGCTTGCTCAATGACCTTGGCTAGCTCAGTTTGGTTTGATGGTTGGCTGCGAAATAAGATAGCGCGCATCAGACGCTCTCGAGTCTTGCTTAAAAGCGAGGGGGTAGGGTTGTCAGATCCCATACAAAAAAATTTAACTCCTAAATGAAAAACATTGGCCCATTATAGCCCATGGTGATGGCTCCCATGTTTATGGTGTGCCCTGAGCGTGAAGCCGCTCATATTTAGCGGCCTGTGCGGCTTTGGCTTTATATGAGCACAAGCTATTCTTCGTCTGCAAGGTAAGGATTAGCAAAGCCTAAGTGCTCTAAGGCCTTAATCTCCAAACTTTCCATCTCTTCGGCCTCATCATCTTCGATGTGGTCGTAGCCTAATAAGTGCAAGCAGCCGTGGATAATAAGGTGGGCACAGTGCTCAGTTAAGGTCTTATCCTGTTCATGAGCCTCACGGCGCATCACTTCCATGGCAATTACAAGGTCGCCTAAGTAGATGCCTTCATCCTCAGCATCAGCATCAGCATCAGCATCAGCGTCGGCACCATCAGCCTCAGCCTCTGGAGGCAGCTCTTCTGGATCTGGGCTGTCATATGGGAAAGAAAGGATGTTGGTAGGAGCGTCTTTGCCGCGGTAGGTGGAGTTGAGTTCTTGAATCTCATCGTTGGTGACAAAGCGGGCGGTAAAGGCGCAGTCTTTATCAAAGCCAGCTTCAGCAAAGGCGGCACGAGCCCAGGTATCCATCTCTTCTAAACTTGGTATACCAAGCATTTGCTCTTCATCAGGGAGCACCACCTGTCTTTCAATCTCGATGCGCATTTTCTTGTAGTCCATGCAAAAACAGGCAGCAGATGCTGCCTGTTAAAACGACTTGGTTGCTATTAAGACCGAATACTCTTTCTTGGCTTAATTGTTGTTATCAGTCTTAGCATCAGCCTTAGCATCAGTCTCTGCTTCAGCTTCAGCCTCGATCTCAATTTCCGTCTCAGTTGCTGCTACCTGCTCGTGATTGTAGTAAGGGCGGCGCGAGCCATAGTATGGCTTGCGCTCGCCTAAGGTGGCCTCACGTTCACGTTCCTTCTTTTCGTAAGCAGCGTAGGCATTGACGATAGCGGCAACTACAGGGTGACGTACCACGTCATCAGAGAGAAAGTAGGTAAAGGCAATAGCATCGACCTTGGCTAAAACCTCCATTGCGTGCTTTAAGCCTGAGCGCACATTGCGTGGTAAGTCGATCTGACTTGGGTCGCCAGTGATCACCGCCTTGGAGTTAAAGCCAATACGCGTTAAGAACATCTTCATCTGCTCGACGGTGGTGTTCTGGGCCTCGTCTAAGATAATGAAGCTATCGTTTAAGGTACGACCACGCATGTATGCCAGAGGGGCGATCTCAATGACCTGACGCTCAATGAGTTTCTCGACCTTTTCAAAGCCTAACATCTCAAAAAGGGCGTCGTATAAAGGACGCAGGTATGGATCGACCTTTTGTGTGAGATCACCAGGGAGAAAGCCTAGCTTTTCACCAGCTTCCACCGCAGGACGCGTTAAGATGATGCGGCGTACTTCATTGCGGGTTAAAGCATCAACAGCTGCTGCTACTGCAAGGAAAGTCTTACCTGTACCAGCAGGGCCAATACCAAAGCTCACATCATGGCTGATGATTTGGCTGATGTACTCAGCTTGATTTGGAGTACGGGCCTTAATCACACCACGTTGTGTTTTTAGTGCCGAAGCCTTGTGGTAGAGTTCTCCTACTGAACCACGCTCATGGTCTTGGGTATTACTAGCCTTTAAGTGGGCACGGGCGTTCTCTGCTTGCTCTAATGTCTGTTCTTGATCGTAGAAGTCCAGAGGAGAGGCTGCTTCTTCACTATCAGCTTCTAAATGAGTGTTCTCGATAATAGCTAGGTTGACCTTATCAGGAGTGATGTATTGAGCCTTCTTGTTCTTGCCTAAAGGGGCTGTCTCAAGATAAAGCTGTTTGATGATGCGCTCAGCAATCACAGCCTTTTTGCCCTTAGTGTTGATGCAAAAGGTGGCACCAGAGTTTAAGATCTCGACGCCTAAGCGCTTAGCAATCTGCTTGATATTCTCATCTTCAGGGCCAACTAAGTTGGCTAAACGATCGCGATTTTGAGGCTCTAATATAAAACGACGGGTGTCCTGATTGGTATCTGGACTTTCAGTTGTCAATTCGGTCTCCTTTGAGAATCTTGGTGATCTCCATCCTACACGGCATGCAGCTCATTAAAGCATATGCTCGTAAGTTGACATCCTCCCCCAGCTTACGCAGGGGGATTCCGAGGAGGTTCCTACTGCATAGCATGGGTTTGGTTCCTG
>CALXYZ010000316.1 GCA_944393075.1 uncultured Anaerobiospirillum sp.
AATCTCAATTATGCATGATCAAGGCTATTGCGTCTTAGCCTTGTCCGATGCTGTGTGGTAAATTTTAGAGGTTCCCACTTGTACGAAGTCGACAAAAAAGCCTCTACACACATGGATAGAGGCTTTTTCTAATTCGTCTTTAAGGACACGGCCTACACAAGGCCTACGGTCGTCCCTTACCGTCCCTTACTACCTTAAGCCAGATTAGAGGCTGTAGTAGAGGTGGAACTCGGTTGGGTGTGGAGTATCACGCACTAAGGAGACTTCTTCTTCCTTTAAGGCGATGTAGGAGTCGATAGCCTCTTGCGAGAACACGCCGCCTTCCATCAGGTAGTCGTGATCGTCCTTCAGAGCCTGTAAAGCCTCAGCTAAGGAGTCGGCCACGGTTGGGATACCAGTGAGCTCCTCAGGTGGTAAGTCGTAGAGGTTCTTGTCTAAAGGATCACCCGGATCAATCTTGTTTAAGATACCGTCTAAGCCAGCCATTAACAGGGCAGCGAAGGCTAAGTATGGGTTAGCTAAACCGTCTGGGAAGCGAATCTCGATGTGAGCGGTCTTTGGGTTGACTGCGTGTGGAATACGGATAGCAGCAGAACGGTTAGAAGCAGAGTAGGCTAAGAGCACTGGAGCCTCAAAGTGTGGCACTAAGCGCTTGTAAGAGTTGGTCGAAGCGTTAGTGAAAGCATTTAAGGACTTGGAGTGCTTGATGATGCCACCGATGAACCAAATAGCTTCTTGCGACAGGCCACCATAGAGGTTGCCAGCGAAAATGTTGTTGCCATCCTTAACGATGGACATGTGGCAGTGCATACCAGAACCAGCTTCACCCTTCATTGGCTTTGGCATGAAAGTCACAGTCTTGTGGTGACGATCAGCGACGTTTTGCACTACATACTTGTAGTTCATCACTTCGTCAGCCTTCTTGGTTAAGGTGTTGTACTTGGTAGCGATCTCGTTTTGACCGGCAGTACCGACCTCATGGTGATGAGCCTCTGGCTCAATACCAAATAACTTTAAGGTCTCGCACATGTCGGTACGGATGTTCTGCGAAGAATCGACAGGTGGTACAGGGAAGTAGCCGCCTTGCACCATTGGACGGTGGCCTAAGTTAGGACGCGACTCAAACTGCTTGCCGCTATTCCAAGCTGCCTCGTAGTCCTCAATTTCGACCATGCAGCCAGACATGTCATGCTTGAAGCGGATAGAGTCAAACATGTAGAACTCAAGCTCTGGGCCGACTAAAGCGTCATCACCGATGCCCATCTCACGTAAGAAGTTCTCAGCACGACGAGCGATCGAGCGTGGATCCTTCTCATAACCACCTAAGGTCTGTGGATCTAAGATGTCGCAACGAATGATGATGGTAGGAACCTCAAAGAAAGGATCTAAGTACACATCGCCATCGATTGGCATGAGGAGCATGTCTGACTTATTGATGGTGCACCAGCCAGGCATCGACGAGCCATCAAAGAGCTTACCATCGCTAAAGAAAGACTCGGTAATGAGGTTAATTGGGAGGGTGATATGCTGCTCCTTGCCTTTAGTATTGGTAAAGCGCAGATCAGCATACTTAACATTATTGCGCTCAATGAGTTGTTGAATCTCGTCGAAAGTCATCTCTGAAAGAAGCTCCACAAAACGCACTTGCACGAAGCTTGTAGCCCCCCCTACTACCTACTCTCCATCATCTGTTATCTCAAACACAAACACAGCAACAGCCACCATCTAACAACACTTACATACTAGTTAAGCACTAGTCTTGATCGTATCTTGATCCTATATTGCTAACTGGTGCGGCCTTAAGTTGTTTGAGAAAAGCCCTAAAGCTAAAGAGAGCAGAAGAGTCTAGATTACAGAGTCTAGAGTAGAGACAAGCCACAAGATGGGCTCAATATGGAGGATGGAATGACAATGCTATTGCTATTGCTATTGAGCTGGATCTGAAGTTAGCTTCAGCTTCAAGCTCCGCCACTCCTTTCCATAAATTTAAACATTATAGCCTACAGTTGCTAACTTACGGCACCTCTGCGCATATTTCTCACCAAATGCGTGCAATGTAGCACCAACTACAGCTCCTTGCCCACTGCCCCAGCAGCAGGTAGCTGGACTACTACCGAGCTGCAGCCAAGCCGCAACTCGGCAGAGCAACTGCCATGGCCACGCTTTGGCTAGGCAGCCTTTGCAGCCTTTGCAGCCTTTTCTTTGCGCTGCGATAGCAGCTTAAACAAGGTCTTGATGTTGATCTGCGCAATGATCACTGCCACCAAGATGAGCAGACAGCCAACCCCCTCTCGTAAAGACAGGCGCTCGTGTAAAAGCAAAGCGCCAAAGACCACGGCCATCACCGACTCAAGAGAGAGAATTAAGGTGGCGATAGTTGGGTTCATACCGCGCTGACCTACCACCTGCAAGGTATAAGCAACACCGTTGCTCATAATACCTGACCACAAAATGGCCAGACCTGCGGCAAAGACTTTATCCCAAGAGAAGACGTCATAATCGAAAATCAGCATCAAGATAAAGGCAATCAGCGAAGCGGCAAAGAACTGGCCACAGGAAAGCAACACACCGTCACACTTGCGCACAAAGTAATCAATGGTGAGGATGTGGAAGGCAAAAACAATAGCGCAGATAAAGATCAACAGATCGCCACGCTCAATAGTGAAATCGGTGCCAGCTTTAATGCAAAGAAGGTAGAGACCAATTACCGACAGCACCACACCGATGACGATGCCGACATTGAGCTTCTTACCTAACACCAGACCAAAGATCGGCACAAAGATGATGTACATCGAGGTGATAAAGCCAGCCTTACCAACATCAGCAGTCACTAAACCAAATTGCTGAAACGACTCACCGCCAACCAAGCATAGACCGCAGCAAATAGAACCCAAGATCATGTCCTTACGAGTGCCCTGAGGCTGAGAAGGCATAGAACTCTCCGTGCCATTTGCTTTAGCTTTGACTTGGAGCTTGGCTTGGCGGGCTCGCAAGAAAAAGATCACAGGCAACAGCACAATGGCACCTAAGAAGGTACGGAAAAAGGTGTAGGTAAATGGCGTGACATGATCCATGCCCACCGATTGTGCCACGAAGCCAGAGCCCCAGATTGTGGCGGTTAAGAACAGTAAAAACGATTGACGTAGCTGAAACATGATGCACCACCGCCTAAGCGCAGCAACCAAAACAAGAGAAAGAAAAAAAAAAAAAAAAAAAAGAAAAAAAGACGAGGAATGGGAAGAGAAGAGAGAGGGGGAGGGGGGGAGGGGGGGGGCGCGCGGGGCCCATCGATGG
>CALXYZ010000317.1 GCA_944393075.1 uncultured Anaerobiospirillum sp.
TTATCTATAAGCCTTATAATTGGCTCTGGACTCCCAAGCTTCTTTTGAGAGTCCCCTTGCGGGGAAAATTTTTTTGTTTTCATGGCCCCGCATCCTACACGAAACCATGAGTGTTTTGAAGTTATCGATAATTGATGGCTAACAAGCCATCAAGATGGGTCAAAATTTATTGGATCGGGCACTAGTGCAAGCACTACGTGCCTAACATGAGGAGGGTATAGCGCATGGATCGATTTGATGAGTTAGTGGCACCTCGCTTTAGCATCAAGGATGTGACAGTACATGAGAAGTCACGCCTGTATCAACGCCACTTTGCGCTTGATTTGTATCGCGTGTCCTATAAGAAGTTCAATGGCGGTACCACCCGCATCTTAGACCGCATTATCTTCGAGCGCGATATGGACGCGGTGGCCATCTTACCTTTTGATCCAGTAAGTGAAGAGGTCGTGCTCATTGAGCAATTCCGTCCAGGTGCCTTAAAAGATCCAGTCTCGCCTTGGTTAATCGAGATCGTCGCCGGTATGATCGACGAGGGTGAAAGCGAGTTAGAGGCCGCTGTGCGCGAACTGCAAGAAGAATCAGGCCTCGTGATCAAGCCTGAAGACCTGCACTACATCAACGCTGTTTACCCAAGCCCAGGTGGCTGCTCCGAGCGCGTGACCTTATACGTTGGTAAAATCAAGGCTGATCATCTGCTTTCGCATGGTGGCTTAGATAGCGAAAACGAGGACATTCGTGTCTTTAAGATCCCTTCTAAGAAAGCCTTTGAGTACTGCAAGACCGGTCGTATCAACAATGCTGCCGCCTTACTGGCCCTGCAGCACCTGCAAATCAACTACGACGAAATCAGATCGAGCTTCCTCAAGTAGTTCCGCTTTGCATAGCACTGCTCGGCACTGATCTGCACAGCACTGCGTTGCCGCAGCTATGGCTGCGGCTATGGCTGCGGCTATGATCGTAGTCGTTGTGCTACCGCAGCCACAGCCCATTCACGGCTGCTGTTAGTGCTTGAGCCATTTCAAGTGCCACTGTTTGGGCCTTGGTATACCAAAGCAGAGTGCCTCATCTCTTTTAGCCTCTCTGCATTGAAACTAAAGCCCTTGTTAATGGCTCTGCACCTTGTATCTAACTTGGTTATTTGAGCTAGATCGCGCTTTTGTATCTTGTTTTCAATTTTGGCTTATATATGCCGTTTTTTAGGGTATAGATAAATGCTGCCGTTGATTGTATACCGCTTCTTTTTGTGGCAAGATTTCACTTAAAGTTAGAGAGAGGGCAAAACGGCAGGGTTAGCTAAAACTTTGCTTTTGCGATCTTTTTTGCGAAAGCTATCACCGCACCTGTATACCAGCGCTAAGCGGTGTATACTAGGGCTGAAACGCTGCACTGGTATGTAAGTGTGAATCTCGGTCTTTGTGTGACAAAGCGCTAAATTTTACATATAAAGCAGCAAAAAAGTTTGGAGCCTTGCACATAATGCTAAGCCCACTACTGATCATGTCTGCAAAGTCCGTTATGATGCCTGTACTGTTTAGTTAGGTATAGGTACTTTGGAGTGCTTGTGTGCAAGTAGCTCACGTAGCTCACGTAGCTCACGTAGCTCACGTAGCTCACGTAGAGCATGTAGTTCACGCAGCTTAAGTGGCTTAAGTGGCTTACGTAGCTCAAGTGACTCTGAAGACGGCATCTTAAAGCTTGAGAGCATTAAAGGAGCTTAGAGCTCTGGGTATACCAGCTACAGCTTCTAGCTGTCGCTGTTGCTGATGCCTCGGCATCAGCTTGCACCTGTAGCATTTGCCATCATGTGTAAGCATTGTGGTATACCGCGTATACATGGCTTGTTAGTTCTTGCTCAAAGAGCTGTCTCTTTTGTTTTTTCATGTGGCGTATAGGCAAGAGATCACAAGGCGTTAGTGCCTTGGGGAAGATCGTGCCTGCGTAGAGCAAATCTCAGCTAAGGTATACAAATGCCTTGGCCTTGAGGTCGTATACAGCCACTTTGGTGTTGAATTTTTTTGTTTAGGTGAGAGCTTCGGCTCTGTTGTGAGATGGATACGAAAACGTGCAAACTGTCAGTGGCCAATGAGAATGGACGCATCAGCGTCTTGCAGCTGACTGACGCACATTTATTTGCTGATGAAGCGGGTACGCTTTTAGGAGTGCGCACTGCCAGCTCCTTTAAGGCCGTGCTTTCGTCCATCTTAAATCAGGAGATCTCTTTTGATTTCGTGGTAGTCACGGGCGACATCAGCCAAGACTACTCGGTCAACTCTTACAAGCGCTTTGCTCACATGGTCTCGGTTCTGGAGGTTCCTGTCTTCTTTGTCCCAGGCAATCACGACGACGGCCCTCTGATGTACCGCATCTTTGGCGACTTTGGTGTGCACACCGAGCGCTCTTTAGTCTGTGGCAATTGGCACTTCATCTTCCTCAACTCTGAGGTCTATTCTGTGCCACACGGTTGGGTGGAGCGTAGCGAGCTTAACTTCTTAAAGCAGCAGTATGAGGCCTACCCTGATCTCAACACTGTGGTCTTAGTTCACCACTTACCTCGCTTGGTGCACAGCCGCTGGCTTGATACGCAGACTATGCACAACCAAGATGAGTTCAACAACTTCATCTCCAACTTCCCTAACATCAAGTTGGTGCTCTGCGGTCACGTCCACCAAGAAGTAGATGAGATGTTTAACAACATCCGCTACATCTCAACTCCATCAACCTCAATTCAGTTTGAGCCTTACTCGCACGACTTTGCGTTAGATATGCAAGGCCCAGGTTGGCGCTACCTCCAGTTTGACCCTAATGGTCAGATCTCGACCCAAGTCTATCGCCTGCCAGCAGGCCGCTTTGTCCCAGACTCAGGTGTTGAGGGCTACTAAGCCAAAGCCTAGCCAACCCCAACCACAAGCTCTTGGCTTAGAAGTAGGCCGAGGCTTAGGCTCAAGCTTGCTCCTTAGCGTTCCCCAAAGCTTTTCGTATGGCCGGTGGGGCCATGCGGCTTAGCGTGCACGCGCCCTTTTTACTGACACCGAAGTTCCTCCTATTTCGCAAATTCAGCAAAAACATCGGCTTTTTCACGGCCTTTTGTGCAGTCTCTCACACCTGTTTTATCTATGCCGCGTATCATGGTAGTGAGTGATTAGGATAGTATTGTTTGCATTGTGCGCGTGCCCGTGCCCGTGCCTGCCAATGCGCTGTTGTGGCCTGTTTTGCTTTTGTATGCGCAAGTTTGTCGTGGGGAGGATATATGCTTC
>CALXYZ010000318.1 GCA_944393075.1 uncultured Anaerobiospirillum sp.
GTCCCTTGACGGACTGAAGCTAGACAACTTAGGCTTGATCTCGCAAGCCTCGGTCGTAAGACCGCAGGTAGTTGACTGCTCACAGCACACCCCAGTAATGAAAAGCCACGTTTTTAGTGGAAAAGAGAAAAGGAATCGACCATTGGCAGCTACTTAATGAGCTGTACCAAGCAGCTGCCCTGACCTAAGTAGCACTGAGCCCTAATCAAAGAGACTGCCCAAGACTTCGCCTACTGTATCCAGCACGCCTTCAGCAGCATCACCAATAGCCTCACCGATGCTGTCGCTGTTGCTCAGAGCATAGGTGGCAGCACCTGCGGCCAATAGACCTAAAGCCACGGTACCAATCACTGTAGAGGCATCAAGACTTTCCACCGTCGAGGTAGAAGTGGAGTCATTAGAGCCCGAGTCGCGATCTGCACGCGAGCTTGAGCTTGAAGCTGTATTGGCGTAGGAGTAGCCATGCTGTGCATTAGCATTAGCATTAGCACCAGTACCAGCGCCAGCGCCCGCACCTCTGCCACTCTCAAACTGTGAAGCAAGGTCATATGGCGCATGGCCTTGCTGCACACGCGCAAATTCCTCAAATGGCATAGCTGCTACCAGCTCTGAGGTGGTAAGAGGGATATCGCTAACAGCAGAGCTGATGTTTTTGCCGGTGATGCACCAGTTAGCGAAGTACTCGCTGCTGTTCATACCTTGGTTGTAGTCGACGCCACCTAAGCGGCTGATGGCACGCTCCACAACCTCTGAACCACTATAAAGCGCATCTCTGTGCTCTACTAAGTACACTTGAGCCCCCTGAGCAAACTCTGCAAGCGAGCACTGGGTGATGCCCTGCTCTAAGGTATAGGCAATGACCTTTCCCGAGCCAATGAAGATAGCGTGGTGTCGGTGAAAGCCGCGATCGGCTTTTAGGTGGGCACCCTCGTACAAATGAGCAGTCATAAACACCTCCCCGTGCTTAATGACGATCACTACGTCAAGCGGCCAAGAGCCCGAGCACTCTGGCCTCTGTAAGTAGCTACTTGCTTGCAAAACAACCGCGCGGCAATGCACTACACTGCGATGCGCTCAGCGGTCTGTAGCCAATGTTTAGCTTCAGCGATTAGCGATTAGCGATTAGCGATTAGCGATAGGCTGCCAGTAATCAACTGCCGGCGGTCAGGGCCACGCTTTCTACGTTCAGCGTTCTTAGGTTTATTTTTGCTAAAAGTGCTAAAGAGAGCTTTGCTAGGCTAGAAAACAAAGACCTGCAAACTTCTTGATGTCTTAGACGCCAAGTCAAATCTGGCTTTTCACAACAGCCACAAGAAATAAATTCAACTTAACTCAGATCAGTATAAAATACATCTGTATTTAGCAATTTAGGCAAAATGTAGCATTATTGCCCTTGAGAATCGGAATTAAGGAAGAACTTTAGCCAAAATAGCGTATTTTGGCCATTGGTTAATAGCTACATCCTTGAAAAATAGATTAACGTGGTCTGAAAGCTGTTGCAATAACCTAGTGCAAAAAATTTGAGTTACAAGGTAGAGGTGCGTCTAACAAAGCTACTCTGTTGTAGCTAATGCAAGGTGGAATCAGGCTTTTGCAAAATGAGACGCTCATTTGCTTTACCCAAGGATGAAAGGTGAGACGTGGTTACAACCTGTCAGACCAGCAAAGAAAAGGTCAGATAGATAGGGCGCTGTGGGAGTTTTGTGTAGCTCACTTTGTAAGACGAGAGAGCTCTGCGCGTGTTGCACACTTCGTAATAGAGGTGACGGAGGTGCGGGCGCCGCGCTCTTAGCCGCTCCTATTCGGTAGACCCCACAACTGCAGATAAGTTTCAAGAGAAGCTCAAGACTAAAAAGCACCAAGGCGCAAGACTGGGCCGGCTAGACAGTTATCGCGACTGAGAAGCACCTGTAAGACAAGCTGAGGAGCAAACAAGGACTCTAAGCACATGGTGCTCAAAGCACCAAAGGCCACTATGAGGTAGCAGCTCTTTACAGAGCGCTTAGGGTGCGGGCGCTGTTACCATACGCGGCACGCTTGGTGTGAGCAGATGCCCCCCTACTCTCCCTATGACCTTTTGTGCAGTACACGGCTATGTGTAGTGAATGGCGACGGCCAGACTTGAGATGGTACGTGAGCAGCTCATCTTTGCGCTTAGCGACGGCGACGTGGTAAAGACCTGCTCTAACTTGTGATGCGGCTGGTAACGCTTTCGCGAGAACGGCTGTTATGAGCCAAGCAAAGGCTTGGTGTCGTAGCGATCGCTGTAACAGCGCCCGCCCCTGAAATACACCCTCAGTAGGTTCGCGAGAATACAAGGATGAAGGACAATCATGCGCGATCCAAGCCGCGAAAGAAGTTCGCCACGCAGAGCACTCGAAGCTGTAGCTCTCACATATTGGCAGCCGTTTAAGCTCAGCTTGCCGTGCTCATGAGGCACTCATCATCTTTAGGCAAAGACACGGCCTCGTAGTAAAAGTCAGCGACGATGAAACGTGGTTTTGTAGTTCTGCATGGGTAAGAGTATGCTCAGCACGTCACTAACGCATCGCACAGCGCGCATACGGCGCTTTCAGAGCACGGCATGTAGGGTAACTCATTTGCAAGCCATCGTGCCGCTATGGGCGTGCTAGTGGCCTTATAGAGCGATTGCGTTTTTAGATGACGGTGAGGTGGAGAACGTGGAGGAGATGAAGCTCTTTATGGTGGCTCAGCTCCAGCACCTAAGCAGCTATTCACAGAGGTGCTGGTGTTTGGTACAGACTTTTTAACAGTTGCCGCGAAATTCCCCATGCGTGAGCGTGGGGATGAAAGCGGCTGGTGTCGCACATTTTGATCATGTATAATACCCTCTAAGAACTCAGGAACGAGCTTTTTGCTCCTACCTGATGGGGGCATTGTGGACATGCCCGTAAGTACCCAGTAATGGGTGCTTACTAAAAGTGAGGCACCGACCTCACGAAACCTCGCACGTAAGTGCGTAGGTAGTTCATGCTATACCAATATAGGCGCGGACTGAGCTTAACCTAACATAAAGCAAGCCACAGCGCTCAGGAAAGGAGTACCAACGTTGTTGATGGCTTTGCGCGCACGGGTGCGGTACAAGCGGAAATGCCAGCAGGAGTAACACCGCTGTCCTTAAAGAACATGAAATTATTAGCATCCGGCTTTTGACATCCTCCCCCAGCTTACGCAAGGGGATTCCGAGGAGGTTCCTACTGCATAGCATGGGTTTGGTTCCTGCTGA
>CALXYZ010000319.1 GCA_944393075.1 uncultured Anaerobiospirillum sp.
ATGGAGGTTGCAAATCAAGGTGTAGAATCTTTGGAAGCAATTTGACCAACTGTGACAAGCGACCGTACAGTAGGGAATATTTTGAACCGCTACCAATTAACGAAGGGCAGGGCATGCCCAGATGGCCTGTGTTATCGTACTTAGCAATAAGTGCGATATAACGCGAGCCTCGTTAGAGGCCGATCAGCAGGAACCAAACCCATGCTATGCAGTAGGAACCTCCTCGGAATCCCCCTGCGTAAGCTGGGGGAGGATGTCAAACGCACTAATTCATCATTATTGCTGCCAACAGCCGCTAAGCGCGAGTTTGTGCGGGGTTCGGCTAGCATCGCCAAATCCCTCTCTTTTTCCTTGTTTGCTGATAGCTTTGCATCTCATCTAAAATAGGCCTGTGCGTCAGATCTGCATGCCTGATAGTAGCTGGCATGGTCACAAGACGCTTGAGTTGGTTGGGCTTAGCCTAGCCTAGCTTAGACCAGCCCAGCTTGGCTTTGCTTGTCTTAGTAGTTGTTGTTGGTCTTTTGGGTGAGAAGGGATTGGTGTCATGAGCTCGCGCAAAGATAGAAAACCTCAATCTGCAAATAAGCTGTCTGCTAATGCTCCATCGACTATAGCACCAGCCTCAGATCTGTCTCCGTCTCCGGATGTAGAGTTGCAAGCACCTTCTATAACGCCTAATCCTTATGAGCCTCAATCACTGCCACAAATGCAGCTTCAATATCCTTCAGCTGAGCAAAAGGCAGCTAACGATGCCCGTCGGGCCTTAGAGGAAGAAGAGGCTAAGTATGAGGCACAGCGCCGTGCAAACGCCGCAGGTCACATCTTTACCCAAGAAGAGATTAGAGAGCAAGCTAGGCAACAAGCCACTTGGGATGAGGAGCGGCGTGCTCGTAACTACGATGACTTCTTGCACTCTAGACCGCATATCCCAACCCTGCCATCCCCAGAGCTCCTGCACGGTGATATCTATCGTGAACAAATGGCCGCATATCGGCAAAAGATGAGTCACAAAGAGCAGGGAGTAGGAGTAGGGGTAGGCGCTGCGACACATGCTACAGCTGCTACAGCACCAGCATTCGCGCCACATGGTTTTGGTGGTAGCAATAGTAGTAGTAGCCGCAGCAACACCAGCAACAACAATACCGAGTCTCACTATCAACAACAGATTGCACAATTGCAGCGTCAGAGCCCAGAGATGCAAGATCTAGAAGAGCAGAGAAGAGCGCAATTAATGCGCATGGGAACGCCCAATCAAGTACGTGATCCCTATGAGCAGCCGCATAGTAACGTTGGTTATCAGTACGCCAATCCACCAATGGTCTCTGCGCCACAACCTCCTGTAAATCAAGGCTATGGCGGCTACAACGCTTATAACGCTTACAACGCCTATAGCAACTACAATGGCGACCCAGATGGTTCTAGTGTGGGGATAGGTGCAGGTGCAGGTGTAGGTGCTAGCACTAGCGATGATAGTGATGACTACTACGAGCGCGCTGGCGGTGCCCCGCAATCGCGGCTGCTCAACAGCCATAACTTCAACGGTTTTACTGGCTTCAACGATTTTGATCGTGATGATGGGGCAGGGGCTGGTGGTGACTCTGCTATGGGGGCAGACGCTACTATGGCTGATGCTATGGCTGATGATATCGCTGACAATGTCTCGAAACTACAGCGTTTTCGTGTGCCTGATGCCTCAGTTGGCGTGTCGGGAGCCTTAGCAGGACTGGGTAATACCGCGCAGGCTATGGCCGCCGCTGAGGCTGCCGCGGTAGCGGCCGCAGCCTCGGAGACGGCTGATGAGGAGCGCAACAACTTTGCAAGCCCCTTCCACAACAAGGAAACTGCCTTTTTGCCAATACCTGAGCCATGGTCTGGTATCACGGATAAGGATCTCAAGAAGGTTGAGCATCTCAAAAAGATCCGCGAGCGCGTTGAGGCCTGTGAGCGACGCTTAGATGAGCTCTTTAAAGAGAAGGTCGCAAGACGCAGTAAGGATAGTCCGGCACCAAAGCCAAAGGAGTTTTTAGAGCCTAATGTGCAGCCATCAGGTGAGTTTGGTATGTGGGCCGCTCCTGGGCAAAGTACACCAACCTCCTACGAGCAAGCACGAGCACAAGGCTTAAAGCAGCTCAAAGAAACAGCTGGACTGAGCTCGGCTTTTAGTGAGCTGAAGTCGCTAACAGCCCAGCTGAAAAATGAGGCCGATGAAGGTAAGCGGGCAAAGTCTGCGAGCCGCCGCGGTAAACGTAAATCTGATAAGGATGAGGAAGCTCCTTTGTTGAACGGTTTAGAGGATTTGGCTGCTAATGGTGGCATTCTGCCATCGAGTCAGCGTGCCAGCTCGCCTAATGGCTTGAGTGAAGAAGAGATTAAGCCAAAGCAAAAGGGGCAGAACTTCTCTATCGACGATCTCATCAAGGCTATTGAGATCCGTTCAGGTATCAAAGCCTCTGAGGTCGAGGTAGATCCTTTTGAGATCTATGCTATGCGCAAGACCGAGGCTGTCGAAGTTGCCCAAGAGGTGGCTCGTCGTAAAGAAGCTCACTACCGCAGCTTTATCACCGATATGATTGACGAGGGTAATATCCGCCCAGAGTGGAACTTCGATACCCTCAAGCAAGACAAGCTCAACTGCGATGCTTTTGCTTCGGCATACAGCTTTTTAAGTAGCATCAATGCCAAGCTCTCTAACACCATGCTCTTGATCTTTGGTGACTATGGTACGGGTAAGACACTGCTGTGCCATGCAGTAGCCAATCAGTATCTGCGCCTAAAAGCCCAGCATCATCAGCGCTCAACACGTAACCCTGACCTGCCTATGGTCATGGTGACTAGCTTTGATCAGGTGCGCAGAACGTGGCTCTACTCACATCGCGAGACGGCTGAGGACAAGCAAGAGCGCGAGCGTCGCTTTATGGAGTTTTGCAACGTTGATCTCTTGATCTTAGATGGTCTGTGCCACGACAACGTAGCCTTAGATCAGTTCAACCAAAAGATCTTCAACGACTTGCTGCGTCGTCGTAGCAGCCAGATGCTGCCTATCGTGATCTCCACCCCGATCAACTTGCAGTCGATCCACAAGGCCATTGGTGATCTCTGCTACGAGGGCATGCGTTGTTTTGATGTGATCGCAACAGCGCTCTTAGGTGGTAGCCGCCGTCCTTTTATCAAGTTCAATGGCTCCTGCCTCCCTTAGACAGGTAAGCAGAAGCTTCTGCTGAGGCTTCAGCTTCAGC
>CALXYZ010000320.1 GCA_944393075.1 uncultured Anaerobiospirillum sp.
TACCTGCACGTGCTGAATCACCAACAGTAGAGCCATCCTCGTTAGCCGGAGTCTTACGATGCTCTTTTTGCTGCTTTGTCAGCACACCATCAACGCAAATTAAGACAGAATATTCAAGGACTTCTAGTGATTCAGAGGCAGGACGACAGAAGATATCATTACGCACACACATACCGTCCTCTAGCACTAGAACCTCTTGAAGAGCCTTAGATAACTCAGAGCGCTTTAACGCTTCAGCTGGAGGTTGATCCCCCAAAATTTCAGGAAGACGGCTTGGATCAACAAGCTTGCAGTCAGAGTCAAAGCCAAAATCAGCAAGAGTCTCTTCAGCCATCTTCTCTTCTGCTTGGTTGATATAAGTGCTATGGGATAATATGACTCAAGCAGGAAGGAAATCCATTTTCAGTCAGTTTGGACAAGTCCTCAAAGATCGATCCTGACTCAAGCGCGCAGTTTTCAATCTTCCTTGCCAGTGGGGGTGCACGCGGCAGCCACCGTAAGTAGACATAGGATTTATGGCGATCTTAGTTTACTGTAGTGCAATCCTAATCGAAGATTAGGACACCTTCTGCAACCTAGGGCATCAGCCTTGTGATCTTGCTGGGCTCACAAGACTCCTAGGCCAAGCGACCTACAGCGTCTTTCTCAAGGCGATAGAAGCTCAAAGCGAGCTCTCACAATGTTGGGTACATGGCAAATTTCTTTTTAGTATTAGGCGCCGTTCTTCGGTTCCTGTTTAGGCCGTGTTGAAGTCATGACAGCGTGATTGATAGCAGAGAGCTTCTCTCCGAGGCGAGAAAGACACAAAGTAGATCACGACAGCAAAACGTTGGCCTAGCAACGTACTGCTCCAAGTCTAGGAGGTGTTATCGCACAACACCGAACAAGGAGCCCAGATCTAAAGCACCCAAGCACTTTAGATGTGGTACTAAGCTTGGAATCCCCCACGAGACGTTAGCCAAATACAGCGTCGATACCGAGTCTCAACGGTAGGGTACAGGAGCGTTGCCGAGTACAGAAGGTAACAAAGGCAGCTCTTCTTATTTTGCTAGAATTCCTTATTAGCTACGGCTAAGGGGTTACTGTACCTAAACACAAGGAAGTGGAGAACACGTAAGTGCTAAACAACAACCAAATCTTCGAAATACGTAAGTTGTACTCTGAGGGGTACAACGAGTCGCAAATCAGTCGGAAGCTTGGTTTTGCTCGCTCTACAGTAAGCAAGTACCTGAGCATCGACAGCTTTCAAGTCAAGCCGCCTTTACCACAACAGCGCACCAATACAAAGGGAGCTAAGCTTGAGACTCACATCAAAGACTTAGTGATCGCTAATCTGAGTCGCTCTAAAAAAGATCGCTACACAGGCAAGGTCATCTACGAGATGCTCAAGGAGAACGATTTTTATGGCGTTGGCGAGCTAACTCCTCGTTCTGTGAATCGCATCATCAAAAAAATCAAAGATGAGTTAATGCTTGATAAGAGCAAGATCAAGATTGAGTCTTTTAGAGAGCCTGGTGATGCTGAGATCGACTTCGGTGAGGTTCACATGTTTGGTCAAAGCGATGGTGCTGAGTTAGCTCTGCACATATTGGTGCTCACTTTCCCGCAGTCTAATAAGCGCTTTGCTTGGCTACTACCTGCACAAAACTTTGAATGCCTTGCATTTGGCTTGTCCCGCTTATTCAAAGTTATTGGTGGTGTTCCACGTAGAATTCGCTTAGACAACATGTCTGCCGCTGTAAGCAGGGTAATTTCTGCCTCCAAGCCAGCAACACCTGGTGAGAAAGTGTTTGTCGATGTCAACGGCAAGGAGCGTGTTCTAACCTCTAATTTCGATCGCCTCAGACTTCACTATGGGTTTGAGCTGGAGTTCTGTAATCCAGCCTCGGGCAACGAAAAGGGTAATGTAGAAAACGCAGTTGGCTGGTTTAGACGTAACTACTTCAACCACCACAATATTTTCGATGGCAACTACGAAAGCTTTAATAGTGATTTATTAGCATTTGCCAATAAGCAAGCCGAAGCTAAGCACTACAAGGCAATAAGCAATGACGATACTATCGAGAGTCGTTTTCAGAAAGACCATACGGTTTTAAAGGCTCTGCCAAATAAGCCATTTATTTGTGCTTCTTGGGGTGAAGCCACTGTGAATACCTATGGTCGCATTGTGATTGAAGGCAATGAGTATACCGCCGGTGGAGCCTATCCTCGCAATAAGGTGCTCGTTCATAAGTTTTGGGACACGATCGAGATCTGCACACTTAAAGGCGATGTACTTGCCTCTTTCCCAAGATCATATGACGTGCGTCATACGTTTATCGATTGGAAGGTTGAACTTAACTCCCTTATTGATCGCCCAGTGGGATTTCGCACCTCCAATTTAGCTAAGGTTATGCCTGAACAGTGCAAGGCTTACATCATGAGCCTGCGTCCAACTGAGCGCCCTGCTGTGTTCCAAGCCATGCTGGATCGCTTACAGCACAACTCCATCTCCGATGTGGTTAGCATTCTGAAAGCATGCATAAACGCAGCAGCAGGCAGAGGATCTAAGCTTTCCGCTAACAGTATGGCTTGCGAAATTCGTGGGTACAACGAGAGTAATGCCTTTGCTGACCCATCTAGTCTGAAAGGCCTGCCTGCATCTTGGGCAGTAGCTCCAAAGATCGAGGTCTCAGACAAGTACGAACCAGCTGATGATAAGTCATCTGGTGATATGTAACCCTTCCAGAGGCTTTTGTCCTCTGGTTTTTCTAAAAGGAGCCAAAAATGGCAAAAACACCACCTACCACCCCTAGTGCCGATGCAGTTCGGCAAATGGAGCTAGAGATGGTTCCTCTAGCTAAAGAGCTTAAGATTGGCAGTACCTTCCTTCTTAAGACTTACTCCAAGATCCCTTTAACCTCACAAGCTCAGTTCACTCTTGACCTGCTACGGGCGATTAGAGAGGGGCGTCGTGAGGAGGCCTGCATGCGCAATTGCAAAATGGCTGGTTTCGGTGACTACAAGTTCTTAGTTGATTTTGAGACCGACAACCTGAAACTCCCAAATGGTGTAACTTGGGACTGGTTATGCGACTGCGCTTTCATTCCAAACCATGAGAACCTAGTTTTGTTAGGAGCTCCTGGTACCGGCAAGACTCACCTTGCAAAGGCTCTAGGCATAAAAGCCTGCGAGCTCGGTCACAAGGTGTTCTATAGCCAAACATATGACCTGCTAGGCCGTTTAGAGAACG
>CALXYZ010000321.1 GCA_944393075.1 uncultured Anaerobiospirillum sp.
GCAGCTTATGATCGATGGCTTTGACTTGCCAACGATGACACTGGGCTTTAGCGTGGTAGGTAATCGTGATTTGTTGGAAGGCCGCGTGCTATTGCGTGACGACGGTGCTTTAGTACAGCCGGTGATCGCTAATAGTGTGAAAGTGGTTCCAACCTCTGAGCGCGACTACCGTGTGCTACTGATCAGTAATGGTAACGCGCACTCAGTAGGCTTCAGCTTTGTTGGGCTCAAAGCGCCTATTGCGATTACCTCGATTACCATCAACGCCGAGCCAAAGTACTATTTCAATGCATGGCGCTGTGTCTTGATCTTTGCCGTTTTGGCTCTAGTATCGACCATATTTACGCGACAGCTATACCGCTTGCGTCTCCAAGACCTAAGTTCAAAAGGATTTTGGGGCGTGCAGGCTCTGTGTTACGGTGTGTGCTTGGCTGTGAGTGTGAACTTCTTTATGGCGCTTCATCCAAGCAAGATCAGTTCGTACATGCTCTTTGACTTCAACGAGCATGGCTTTGCGCAGCTGGGCAATAAGAACCAGAGCTTGCTGTTGGATTTTCCTCAAACTCAGGCCGATCTTGAATTCCATGACCCCTACGTTAAGACCTTAGATGCCCTCAATAAGGGGCAGCTTAACTTGGATGTGGTGGTAGAGCCTAAACTGATTGCTTCAGAGCATCCATATGATCCAGGCGTACGTCAGTCTACTGGTGCTGACGGATATTGGGATCACAGCTACTACAAAGGTAAGTACTACTCGTACTACGGCTATGGCCCTGTGTTTACGCTGTACTACCCAATCTACTGGCTCACTGGTAAGGTGCCAAGCCCAACACTTGCTACCTTTATCTTGACGGTAATGCTTATCAGTTCAATGTTCTGGGCTTTTACGACCGCCTTGCGTTTCTTTGCCTTAGACCGTAACAGCAATGCGCTCTTGTTTTTTGTAGCTGAGGTGGCAACTGTCTTTGGTTGCCATATCTATGTCAACCAAAACTTCCTCACCTTCTACTCCTACGCTCCAGCTTTAGCCGCAGCCTATATATCTGCGATGTTGGCTTTACTCTACACCTTGCCACGCGTGCGCCGTCCTTGGGTCAAGCGCGTTCTACTTGCATTGATTGGAGTGTGCGTAGTCATGATCGTACTGACACGTCCACTGCATCTGGTGTGGGTTTGTGCTTTGTCGCTGCCATTCTTCTACCAGCTCTGCAAAAGCAAGGTGCAACCTGAACTCAAGAGTACTAATGTAGGGGCGGGCGCTGGTACTGGCTCTAAGCCATACACCATCAAGGATAAGGTCTTAGACGCTTTGGCTATTGGTGTGCCGGTAGCCATTGGTGCTGTTTTTACCATGGTAACCAACTATCTGCGCTTTGATTCTATCTTTGAGTTCGGTCAGCGCTATTGCACAGGCTTAGAGAACTTCTTGTACAACAGGTTCTACTTCTCCTTAGACCTGTTGAGCAGCACTCTGTATCTCTACTTCTTCAAGGGCTTTAATCAGATCAAGGACTTCCCGTTCTTCACGATCTCGCGAGACTATCCGGCAGATTTCGGTAACTTCCAGTACGGTGATGCCTACTTGGGCGTTTTTGGTTCACCTGTTTGGTATGCCTTACTCTTGATCCCTTTATTGTGGTGTAGCAAGACTAAGCTCAAGGAACGCACTACAGAGCCAGCTCCAGCTCCAGCTCCTGTTCCTGCTTCAGCTATAGAGCCAGTGAATCTGTATGGGCTTGATCGCGAGAACCTGTTTAGAGTCACTATCACGCTGCTTGCAGTGTTGCTGCCAGTGGTCTTTTATCTACAGTTTCAGGTAGCAGCGTTCACTATTCGCTATGTCACGGAGAACTTGGTGGTCTTTGCACTCTTTAATCTGCTGCTATTGTGCCGCTTCGTGCTCTTTGCAGATGATATGCCGCTGCAAGCCAAGCTGCTCTATGCCATGGTGATCTACGCCTTGGTCATAACAATCGCTATGGAATTCTTTGCTGCGTATAACTTCATTGAGACCTCTCACTCCTACCTCAATCCCGAGGCCTTAGTGGAAGCCAAAGAGTTCTTTACACCATGGAGCACTGTGCGCTAAGTGCTCCAAAGAGCCGCTCGCCACAGCCAACCAAAAGATGTTGGAATGCCATGAGTGTATTGGGTTGGCTGTGGCTGTGGTTGCTACAGTGCCTTACGACTGCTTTGCAGGTGCACAGACGACAAACAGACCACAAACAAAAAGGCCACCTGATGTTACTCAGATGGCCTTTTGATGCTGTTTGTTAGGAATTGCCTCGCAGCAAGTCGATGCTTTGTGGTTTGCTTAGCTTGCTTGCTGCGGCATGTGGATTTGTAATCGGTATCAGCTCTGTCTTAAGCAGCACGCTCTTGATCGTTAGCAGCCTCTAAGCGCACTGGGTGTTTGAGGGTTGGAGCGGAGAGCTGGGTGACAATCTGCTGCCACTTTGCTGCGATCTGCTCGTTAGCCACGGTCATGGTGGTGGTTGGGCGCTCTTGCTCGCTCTCATGTAATGCTTGAGCTAAGTCTGCCATGATGCGGCCTTGGACTGGATCTAACCAGCTGAAGAAGCCTAAGTACTTGTCCTCTAACTCCTCGCGGCTTAAGGACTCGTTCTCGCTTAAGGCCACTAAAGCACGGGAGGTTAAGATCTCAGATGGAGCGTTCAGCTTGATCTCTTCAGCTTCAGCCTTGTCCTCACCACGTAACTCTAAGCTCGACTCTAAGGCAAAAGCCTTGAACATCTCGCCAGCGTTTACAGCCTCAGTCTCGGCCTTAGCAGCGGTAGCAGTGTTGCCCTTGATGCCGTTGTTGACGTTGCGGGCAAAGTCTGCGATAGCACCGAAGTCGGTCATGGTGTAGTGGAACTCTGGCTCCACAGTGTTGTTCTGAGCGGTAGCCTGCTCTACAAAGGCACCCATAGCAACAGGGGTAGCTGTAGCAGTAACACCGGCAAACTTGTGAGCATACGAAGCTAAGGCATCAAACTGAGCAGCGCGGGTGCTTGCCACCTTGGCGCTAGTCTGTGAAGCGGTCTGAGCCACAGTCTCGTTAGCCTTGCGGTCTAACTCTAAGCTGGCAAAGTTACCAACAGCGGCTGGAGCGGAGACTGGAGCCATGCTGGCATACTTGAGAGCGTAGGCGGCAATGGCGTCAAAAGTAGCACCTTGTGCCTTAGTGGTCTTAGTGCTCTTAGCAGAGGCCTGCTGAGT
>CALXYZ010000322.1 GCA_944393075.1 uncultured Anaerobiospirillum sp.
ATTCCAAAGCCAATGGATCCACGCCTCTTAAAGAAGGTCTCCCGTGCTGTGGCTCAGGCTGCTGTTGACTCTGGCGTAGCCCAGATCCCAATGCCTGAGCACTACATGGAATAAGGCAACAGATTTAGTTCTCTAACTTGCTTGCCCTCAAGCAAGCAATGATTTTCCACTAAAAAATTCAGAAAAAGGTCAGTCCCCTCAAGGTCTGGCCTTTTTTATTGCCTCGGCATCGCAATGGCCAAGGTGCAAAGGCGTCAGAGACGTCAGAGACGCCAAAGGCCGCTAATGCGGCCTTGGGACAGTAAGTTTGGGCAGTGAGCAGTGCTAAGTCGTGGTGCTGTAAGCACAGCACGATATGGTTAGTAGCTCAGATCTTTTTTCACTAACAGCACTCCACTTTCGAGGTGGTGGGTGTAAGGGAACTGATCAAAGAAAGCCAAACGTTTAATGTGGTGAGTGCGGCTTAAGTACACTAGGTCTTGAGCTAAAGACTCTGGGCCACAAGAAATGTAGATCACATGATCATAGTGCGAGGTGAACTCACGAGCTTCGTCAGTTTGCAGACCGGCACGAGGAGGATCGATAAGCAGGGTGTGGAAGTTGTAGTCGTCGAGGTTGACTTCCTTCTCCTTTAGACGGTTGAACTCACGCTCGCGATTGAGAGCTTGAGTAACCTCAGCAGCACTTAAACGCACGAGCTTAGCGTTTTCGATGCCGTTGAGGGCCATGTTCATGAAAGCAGTAGCAGTAGGTACACGTGCGACCTCGGTGGCTAACACCTTATCGAAGAAAGGAGCTACGGTGACGGTGAAAGTGCCGGAGCCACAGTAGAGCTCAAGGAGGTCGTTCTTGCCTTGAGGTACACGTTCACGAATGCCGCGCGCACAATCGATGGCGAAGTTAAGCATGGAACCGCAGACATAGGAGTTTGGCTGGCAGAAGGTGCCCTCAACATATTTGAGCACCATTTCACCATTGGTGGTGTTGATGGTCTCAATCACATGGTCACTGCCAACTACCAGTACCTGCTTGCGTGCATGGGCTACAAAAGAGCAATTAAGACCGCGATTTAACAGGGCCTCACGCAGTTGTGTTGCTTCTTCAGTCCATTGCTCGGTGAGCTTCTTGTGGTAGTGCAGGGTGATCACTACTTCGTCCTTGTTGTTACACAAGAAGTCAGCTTCAAAGAGCTTGGTCTTGAGGTGACGGAATGGTGGAAGGTACAGCGTCAACAAGGTCATGGCATGGTTGATAGCTGGGGTACAGCCTAAGAACTCATCAACAAAGATGAGTTTACGTGGCTTAGAGCCAGGTTCGTACATGCCTAAACGGATATGTGCTTCATCTGGGTGGTAGACCGCAAACTCAGCACGGATACGGTAGAACTGTGGAGTGGATGGGTGTACCTCTGGCGTTAAGGCGCAGATGTCCTCGTAGCCTGACATCGAGGCAGGGGTATGGAGCGTTTCTTTGAGCAGGTTAGAGACACGCTCGATCTTCTCATCTAAGTAGTTTTGGTAGTTGTCTCTATCAATGGTTGTCAAAAGTGGTGGTAGCATAAAGTCCCTTGCCTCAAGCCAAAGTCGTGGCCGCTGCTAAAACAGCAAGCACGCGCCGATGTAGCCTCAAGATCATGTGTTCTATCTAAGCAGCTAAAAGCTTAACAAAGCTGATCTTTTGGCCGATTTTTCACGTAATGATAGCGTTTGTGATCAGCGCCGTAAACTCAGTACGCGCAGGTGTTGCAAGTAAAGCATTAGCAGCTAAGATAGAGACAGAACGCAAGGTGCAACGCCTTGTGTCATATAGGCTGAGGTGTGATTAGCCTACCTTGAGAAAAAGGGTAAGGAGAAGGAGAAGGGATATGAGCTCAAGCTTGCCCAATAGCTACGAAGGCCGTGAGAGTTTGCCACGAATCTTGTTCTTTGATTCAGGTATGGGCGGTCTATCAGTGTTTAAAGAGACCTATAAGCTCAACTCCCATGCCGCTTATTACTACCTGTTTGATCATGAGTGCTTCCCTTATGGCAACAAGAGTGAAGTCTTTTTAAAGCTCAGGGTAAGTGAGTTACTACAGCAGGCAAGTACAGCGATCAACCCAGACCTCATCGTGATTGCCTGTAACACCGCAAGTACCACCGTGCTCTCGAAGATTAGAGGCATCTTCAACATTCCAATTGTCGGTGTGGTACCTGCCATTAAGCCCGCAGCCAAGGTATCCCAAAACAAGTTCATTGCCTTGTTGGCCACTCCTGGTACCGTCAATCGCGCTTACACTGACTTTCTTATCAACGAGTTTGCTTACGACTGTAAGATACTCAAGATTGGTACTGAGGACTTGGTGCGTCTAGCAGAGAACAGCCTTTTAAATGCCTGCCGTGCCAACAGCACCCTGCGTGGTAGTGGCGATCGCTTTTGCGATATGCAAAAGCTCAAGACAATCTTAAAGCCAATCCTGGATCTCCCAGAGGAGCAAAGGCCAGACACTGTGGTGCTAGGCTGTACCCATTTCCCGCTTTTACGTGAGCAGATCAGAATGATCTTAGGCGATAACATCAACCTCGTGGACTCGGGTGAAGCTATTGCTCGTCGTGTGGCTGATCTACTGTCGCGCAGCAAGGTACAATCAAGCACCAACCTCACTAATGTGTGTAGCGATCAAAAACCACCATTAACCACCCTTATGGGGGCTAAAGGCAGTACCGATGTCAGCACTAATGTGAGTCTGCGTCATGATATCAATGAGCTCATGGAACTAGCAGGGGAGAATTCAGTGGCAGGGGCAAATGAGAGTGGCCCACGTCTCGCCTTCTACACCGGTAGTGCTTATGGCGAGGAACGTGAGAAGCTTGAGAGTACCTTTGCGCACTTTGGTTTCGCCTCTGTGCAGCCTTTCGGCCCTATAGCCGCAGCCTACTCTCAGCTAGTGCATTAGTGGTTGGAAATGAAGAGTCAGGCAATACAGTGAGAACTTCTACAAATTAGCTAAATAGCTTATTTGTGGCGTAGTCGACGCGGGAGCCCTTGTAATCACCTAAGGCGGTAGAGTACTCAGGCACAACCTCAGTTGGATCAAAAGGATCGTAGCCTAGTGGGTACTACCACAAATTAAAAAACGCACTAAACTAGCGCCCTCTTAGAGGGCCTATTTAGTAGCCAATATGAAACTA
>CALXYZ010000323.1 GCA_944393075.1 uncultured Anaerobiospirillum sp.
TCTTGCTGCAAAGCCAAATCCACATCGCCACTTGTAGGCACAAATGGGGCGGTAGCATGAGTCTTTTCGCTGATAAAGGCAGCCATAAAGAGATTGCAGGCTTGGTATATTGGGTTTTGCTTGAGCTCCTGCTGATTGACTTGGAACTGCTGCGCTTTAGCTTGCTCAGCGGCAAGCGAGCCAGAAGACATTGTTCCGATCAGGCGATAATTGTTTTGCGCCAGCTGGCCAATCAGGCCCATAGAGAACAAGCCAGCACGATATGGAGTGTCCTCTTGTAGCAGCTTGCGTTCGCTGGTATTGCGCTTCTTAAGAATAGCGCAAACGTCTTTGTCGTTGAGAGCAAAGCCGCTCTTATCAGCCTTGTAGGCGTCATTCACCACACCCAAGTTCAGAACATCTAAGTTGGTGATGCCCAAAAGCGAGTTACCCACCACCAAGTGGTGGTCTAAGAACGACAGCGCTTGGCCCTCCGCAAAACCTTCAAGCCACAGACCAATGCGGGCAAGCTCAATTGCCATTGGGTTAATATCCACGCCGTAAATGCAGTTAGCAACCACATCATGCATGGCCTGGTGGAAGAGTTCTGGGGTGACAGCCTTATTGATGGAACGCAGCGAGGCTAAGCGCTCTGCGATATGACGGGCTGCAGCCAGCAAGAAGTGGCCACTACCACAAGCTGGGTCAATAACCTTGAGTGACAGTAGAGCGGCTTCAGGTGCTTGTGGGTTGTCCTTGAGCTTTTGCTCAATCACAGGTTCTAACGCCGTCTTGATCAGGCTTTGCACTAAGTCGTCTGGAGTGTAGTAAGAGCCTGTGCTCTTGCGCTCGTTAGAGCTGGCGTTGATGAAGCTAAAGGCATAAGGCTGCACCTCTTTCTTAATCTGCGGCACCAGCTCTAATAAGCCCTCATAGATTGAGCCGAGCTCTTCGGTGTTGATGTTCTTGTAGTCAATAACAGTGTAAGAGTTGTCCATTACCGCCCAGCGCATGAGGCGCATAGCCTCAAAGAAGCTAGCGTTATCGAGGCTGGCTGCCATTAAGTCTGGGCACTGACTTTCTGCAAACAAGCCACCTAAAGCTGGCAGCGCCAGTTTAGGCTCGCCTTTGCCTAAGGACTTGAAGACAATGCGCACGACCTCCCATACATCGGTGTAGTCGTTGTAGACGCTCTTCTTTAAGGTTAAATCGCGGTAGCGACGCAGAGCATAGCCTTGCCAATAGCGCTTGGTAGCAAGCTCCAGTTCCTGCTTTTGCTCTTCAGTGTGCTGGTCATTTGGCTTGAGGTTGATGAGCTCGCGCTCCTCTAAGCAGAACACAAAGAGAAAGCCATACATCAAGCGCATCAGCTGATGGTTGTACTCGGTAGGCGTCAGCTCACCGCTGGCGATCTTTTCACACAGAGCGACATTACCATGGGCTTTCCCTTTGAGGAAGCCATTGCCCAGCACCAGCATAGCCTCTTGCAGGCTTGCGCTGAGCTTATCGCGAGCTGGCTGACCAATGTCTTGGCTGAGCTTAATCCAACGCTCCCAGACATTCATGCCATTGGAAATGAGGGCACGAGATGAGTGGAGCATCAGCCACATGTGCACGAACTCAGCTTGGTCGTCGCCTCCAAAGATCTGCTCTAAGCTAAACTCAAGGTAGCTTGGGCGCGACAAGGTCATCACGTCACGCAGCAAGCGCACGCTATAGCCATTAAAGACAAAACCCCAGATGTACTTTTTCTCTGCGTTGAGAAGCTCTTGCAGCATCAAGAATGGGCTGTTACGACGGTGGCCACCACCAAGTTCAGCCACCACGGCCCAAGCTTCTGTCTGCTCATCAATGCCAGTGTCGACGATAGCAAGAGGCAAAATAGCGCCTTGGTCTTGCTGTTTTACGCTAGTAGCTGTTGCATTTTCGCTGGTGAGAATAGCTGGCTGCGTACCGAGATCAACGTTAGAGCGTGGATCGAGCAAGTGCCTTACAGGAAAGGTCTTTAGTGTTTCAGGATGCAGCTCTTCACCCACCCTGATTGGGTCTACCTCGCGCAGCTGCGGATAGCCTAAGCCGTTGACAAAGAAGACCTGCGCAAAGTTCAAGATAGCAGTTTTCTTGTCGGCAGCGCTCACATCGGAGCGATCCATCACAGCCTTAAACTGCTTCCATGCAGTGCTGCTAATGCGATAGGCGCGGAAAGCCTCATCTTTGAGAGAAAAGCCTTGCGGGATCTTGTAATCTTGATCAGTCTGACGATCGCTACTGATATTAAAGACACGCTCAACCTGCGCTGGCAAAAAGAGACTGCCCGCAAGCTCCCAACAAGATGATTTCGGCGTCGTTTTGGCCATTGGTCTTTCCCTTTCTCCAAACTTTAGCGGCAATGGTGTGATATGGCAGCAAAAAGCCCCCGCCATATTGTAGTGGCTAGGGGCTTATCTTTAAAAGGGCTTTAGCATAGCCGCGCTTCGGCCCAAACACCAAAACGGCCGTTTGGGTATTTGGCCGTTTTGGCGTTTCTAGCGGCTACAGCAAGCGACTACTTGTCAGCGCTGGCCGAGCCTGACATGGCGTTAGGCATCTTTTTTTTGAGCGACACGATTAAGCGGTAGCTCATAAAGGTCACAAAGAGCACAGCACCTGCTTGGCATAAATAGGTGTAAGGCAAGGTGATAGCGTGGGCTAAGAAGCCGATTAAGGCAGGGCCAATCAACACACCCGAGAAGCCAATGGCATTGACGATGGTAACGGAGATATGGGTTGGGACTTCCTTGATCTTAGCGGTAATGGAAACCAATTGAGGCACCACATTACTAGCACCGACACCAATCAGCGCAAAGCCTAAGATGGCGGCATAGAGGTGAGGAACAAAGACAGCAAGGCAGAAACCCACCACAATGCATAAGGTACCAAGCAGAATGATGCGCCCACGACCAAAGGCAGTAACGATCTTATCGCCGGTTAAGCGGCAGATGGTCATCATGATGGCGAAAGCAGCATATCCATAGCCAGCATTCTCTAAGGACACGCCACGCTCACTGTGGAGGAACACACCCGACCAATCTAAGATCGAGCCCTCGGTCATGAACATGAT
>CALXYZ010000324.1 GCA_944393075.1 uncultured Anaerobiospirillum sp.
CATAGGACCACGACCTAAGAACAAGCTGTGCTCTTTGCCTGCAAATTGAGGAGCTAACGCTTCGATCTTGGAGTCTAGCTTCAAGATCTCACTCATCTTGCTTGGTGCATCTTCAAGGGCAGCCACGATCTTCTGACCTAGAACAGCATCGATCTGACCGTTAGCACGACCTAAAGCTAAACACAGCATGGTCAGAGCTAATAACTGCGTGGTAAAGGCCTTGGTAGAAGCCACGCCAATCTCGGTACCCGCACGGGTCAAGAAAGCAAACTCAGAGGCACGTACCAAGGAGCTGCTTGCAACGTTGCATATACACAAGGTGTGCTCATAACCTTGGCTTTGTGCCAACTTTAAAGCGGCTAAGGTATCTGCGGTCTCACCTGATTGCGAGAGGGTAACAAAGAGGCTGTGCTTAGGCACAATGGTACGCTTATAACGATACTCTGAGGCGATGGTGACATTGGTGCTAACACCTGCGTACTCTTCCAAGAAGTACTTGCCGACTAAACCTGCATGGTAGGAGGTACCACAAGCTACGATTTCGATATGCTCAATAGAGCGCAGGCACTCCCTAAAGTTAACAGCACTTGTGCTGGTATCAGAGCCCAAGCCATGCATATTGGCGATAAAGGCACTGTTGGTCACATCGTCAGCACTTAAACGGCCCATCATGGTGTTACTTAGAGCCTCTGGCTGCTCAAAGATCTCCTTTTGCATGTAGTGCTTGTAGTGACCTTTGCCTAAGAGCTCAGAGGCCATCTCAATGCTGTGTACCTTGCGTTCTACCGCAGCCCCACTCTTATCATAGAGACTGATGTTCTCACGGGTGACCACACCTACATCACCGTCCTCTAAGTAGATAAAGCGTGAGGTTACAGGCAACAGTGCCACCACATCAGAGGCAATGAAGTTCTCACCGATGCCCACACCCAATACCAGAGGCGACCCTTGGCGCGCGACGTAGATAGCATCGTGCTCACCTTTGACGATCATGGCAATAGCGTATGAACCGTGAACTTCAGCTAGAGCTGACTGTAGGGCGGTTAAGCTATCGACAGTGCCGTCTTTCTTGTGGGAATCGATTAAGGCGGCGAGCACCTCAGTATCCGTCTCGCTCTTGAAGCTGTAACCAGCAGCCATCAGACGGCTCTTGAGCTCTTGATAGTTCTCGATAATGCCATTGTGCACGAGGGTAATGGCACCTGCCTGATGAGGGTGGGCATTGATGGTGGTTGGTTTACCGTGGGTAGCCCAGCGGGTGTGAGCAATACCAACAGTACCGTCACACTTACCTTGCTCGTTTAAGAGCTGCTCTAAGGCACTAACCTTACCGCTGCTTTTGAGCAACAAGCCACTATCAGGCTTATCACTATCGCAGACATACATGCCAGCCGAATCATAGCCACGGTACTCAAGGCCTTTAAGCCCCACCAACAAAATCTCTGCGATTGGACGCTTAGCAATCGCACCGACAATGCCGCACATAAAAATTCCCTTACCTTTAGACGAAACGAGCCATGCTCGACAACCACACTTTGGATCGCGCAGGCTAATCTAGCCTGCAACCAAGCATTGCATGCTTAACAGTTTGATTTGGCTTTGAGCCTAAGGCATATGGAGGCAAATCTCAAGCCGCTGCCCTAAAAGCAACAACCCAGCCTCACCAATGGCTTCATACCATCAGCAGACTGGGTTGTAAGTGTTTTACGGCTAAGACTCGTTACCAGAATGTGCCCTAGTTAGGGGTGATTAGACCGCAACTGGAGCTTTAATAGCTGGGTAAGGGTCGTAATCAACCAGTTCAAAGTCCTCAAACTCGTAGTCGAACAGAGTTGGAGCCTTACGCTTAATTATCATCTTTGGTAGAGCACGTGGGGTTCGGCTTAACTGCTCACGGGCCTGCTCAAAGTGGTTGTGGTAAAGGTGGGTATCACCACCAGTCCACACGAAATCACCAACCTCAAGGTCACACTCTTTGGCCATCATCATGGTCAGGAGTGAGTACGAGGCGATGTTAAAAGGCACACCTAAGAAGAAGTCACAGCTACGTTGATAAAGCAGGCAACTTAACTTGCCATTAGCTACGTAGAACTGGAACAGGAGGTGGCATGGTGGCAGAGCCATGTTCTCAACCTCACCGACGTTCCATGCGTTCACGATGATACGGCGGCTGTTAGGGTTGTGCTTAATCTGCTCAATAGCATTAGAGACCTGATCGATGACCTTACCGTCAGCACATTCCCAGCGGCGCCATTGCTTGCCATAGACAGGGCCTAAATCACCGTTTTCATCGGCCCATTCGTCCCAGATAGTGACCTTGTGGTCGTGGAGGTACTTGATGTTGGTGTCACCCTTTAAGAACCATAAAAGCTCATAGATGATGGACTTGAGGTGAACTTTCTTCGTGGTCAGAAGTGGAAAGCCCTGGCTTAAGTCAAAGCGCATTTGTGTACCAAAGATCGAGCGCGTACCAGTACCAGTACGATCACCACGATCAACACCCTCATCGAGGATCTTCTTCATCAAATCAAGATAAACCTGCACGACATCCTCCAACAGCTAACAGCTAACGGCTATCACAAAACACAAAAACAGGGCAAAGACGCGCTCCATCTCATCATTGAGGCGGTCAGTGCCTGAAAAAAATCGCATCATGGTAGCCACAAAAAGCCCACATTGCAATTAGGGCTAACGAACTAGTGCCCGATCCAATAAATTCGACCTGTACAATCGCTCTCCACTGTCGATAGCCTTGCCGCTATAAGAAGATTAAGCACATTGTTTTGTAACATCCGTCTGAGCAGCATGTCTTTTCGAATTTAAGGCCGTAGGGCTTAAAGCTAACCTCTATTGCTCCCCAAAAAACTCTTGTAGAGTCGTTGGGCATCAGACCGTTAGCAGGTGCAGTGGATCTCGTTACATTTTGGTGGGGGGAGCCAAATTCAAAGAATGCCCCAATGGCGCAAAATTGGTAAGGAGCAAAGTCGCCTTAACTCCAACTCCCACCATTCTGTAACAGGATCCGGTGCAGTCATAGCAGGTTCAACTTGGGATTAGCAAGCAACCGTACC
>CALXYZ010000325.1 GCA_944393075.1 uncultured Anaerobiospirillum sp.
CAGACTTTCGCATACCGTACTTACAAAACACCAATAACCGTCAAAGACCGCGCCAGACTTATATTTCTGAAAAAGATTGTTTAACCTTGACAGGCACATTTTTTTATATATACTTATCTATACTAACCTGTGCCTTTCCCAATTTTGTGACATGTGTGAGCTATTTACCTCCGAAATTAACCACATTTCACGATTGGTTGGCCGCACTTCATATCAGTTTTTTTTTTTTTGAATAAGTACTCCTTGGGAGTGTGGAGCGCACTTAGACGAGCCCCAATACCAAGGCTTCAGTGCATTGCATCGCTACTTCATATCTCTGCAGTGCCACTCAGTTCAGCGTCATGCTCATATGGCACAGACACTCCGCACCACAGCTCCAACTTCTGTTTTTTGTCCTCTGCCAAGCACAGTCATACCATGCCCTTAGTCATAGTCAAAGAGCAAGCAAGTACCTATGTACGTAGTATTACCTTGTGTGGCTTTGCTTTGGTTAGTTGGTGGAATTTGCTGACATGCCCCTAAAATACGACAAGCTCATCAGCCCTGATATGCAAGCCCAGTACTGCTATCAGGTAGCAAAGCTCAACAAAGCCCTCGAAAATCACGATAGTGCTGAATTCGATATACTCTATGCCTTGGTGGCAAGAGAAATGGCTCGTGTGCATCCACCACTTATCATCCCTTATGTTGAGGTCTGTATCTCCCCACAGTGCACACTCAACTGCCGTGATTGCGCTAACTTCATGCAGTTCTATCACAAACCAAAGCCAATGGATTTGGAGACGGTTTGCTCGTGGATCAATGCCTTTACTGAAGCTGTAGACCACGTGCTTACCTTCCGTGTCATGGGCGGTGAGCCGCTAATGCAAAAGCAGCTACCAGAGCTAATGCGCCGTCTGCTTGCTAACAAGAAACTGCAGCACATACAAATCGTCAGCAACGGCACTCTTATGCCAAAAGATGAGCTGCTTGAGTTGATGACCAACAATCAACGCACCTCTATCTACTTCTCTAACTACGGTCCAGCCGTAGCTCCACGCTATCAGGAGATTGTGCAGCACTGCCTTGACCACCAAGTCTTGGTACAGACAGTTCGCCCTGACATCTCGTGGTTCGACATGGGTGACACATCCGATAGGCATCTGACCGTGGAGCAAATGGCTGCTACCTATCAGCGCTGTCCTAACAACTGCCGCCATATCTGGAATGGTGAGTTCCACCACTGCCCACGCTCAGCTCACGCCAAGTACTTAGGCCTGATCGATGACATTCCTCCTGAGGACTATGTACCGCTATTGGAGTTGGATACCCCAACTCGTCGTGAACGCATCCGTAAGATGTACGATGCAGACTACATCCATGCCTGCAATCACTGCGGCTTCGCTACCGGCACAAAGTTTGTGCCTCCTGCTATCCAAGTAAAGCGCGACTACAGCCACAAAGCAGTAGCACCTACAGACTCAACTACTGTCGAAGGCACTGCCGACAAAGTAGTAGAGCACACTAACAGTCTTACCATCACCAAGACCCAGCCTACTGCAGCAGAAGCTGCTCCTACAGCCGCTCAACAACAGCCACCACAAAGACAACCAACAACTGTGGTAATTCATGGTGTGCACAACAAGGGCAGCAATAGTAGCAAGAGCAGCAAGGGCAGCAAAAACAACAAGCAAAAGCGTAAGAACCGCCTCTAAAGACGAGTTCTTCCCTCTTTCTGAGCATTAAAGCACAGCGCATAGCGCATAGTGCACTGCGCCCGCCCCTGATCATGAGTCCATGTTTTGGGGGCGGGCGCTGTTATTTGAGCTTCGGTGTGACTTAGACCACTGGCTTACTCTACGACAAAGCCAGTGCTCGTTTGTTTGAAGCCAGCAGGTAAGAACAGTAAGTCCATATAGGCACAGTTCTTGTTCTCAGGCGAGGCCAGACGCTCAAACTGCTGCTTTAAGTAGCTCAGATCGCATTTTGTTAAAACGTGATTAGCTTGAGTACGAGTAATGACATAGGCACTGTAATCGTACTTCTCTAAGAGATCGATGTAGTAAGTACACTCGCCTCTCATGGCTAGCATTTGTGGAGCAAACTCCGTCATGACAGCAGGACGCCAACCTTGCTCTAACATTCCTTTGGCACCATTAAACACCAGCTGCTCATGACCCTCAGTATCGATCACCATAAACTCAGGCCATTCTTTGCGATCTAAGCCTAAGTAGATCGAGTTTAAGGTCTTGGTTTCGACAGTGATCGAGCGAGCCTTATCAAAGTTTTGGCTAGCCTCATTAAGCTGCAAGCTATTACAGCCTGGGTCGATATCGCTGGTGAACAACTCACATCTTGTGTTCTCGTTTGACAGAGCCACAGGGTACACAGTCACTCTTGAGTCCACGGCGTTAATGCGCATGTTCTGGCTTAACAGTTCTTGGGTGGCTGGGGTTGGCTCAAAAGCATCGACCTTGAGCTTATCACTCAGTAGAGCCATGATCACGGTATACCAACCGATATTGGCGCCGATGTTAGCGATCTTAAAGCCACCAGCTAAACGCTCACAGCGCAGCATGCTTTGCAGGATGCTCGTCACGATGCGAGTTTCATTAGGCTCCCAGGCTCCAGTTTGCAAAATGGAGCGTGCAATGTACACCGAGCTGCTTTTTGGATCAAATACGCGCATGATGAACGGTGCTAATGGTGAGAAGTTAACAAGAGCAAAGGTGTGGCTCTTGTCCTTAATGCACACCAAGTAATAGGTCTTAGCAATGACAGCTTGAGGCTCGCGCTGCAAGGCAACAAAAAGCTCTTGCTGCGTCTTAAACTCACCTGCTTGCATGCGCTGAACAAAGGCTGGAGTAAAGTGCAGCGATGAACGCAGCACCTTAAAGTTGATGCCGCTTTGGTCTAAAGCAGAGACCACCAAACCATAACGCTCATCTGCGGCAAGCTGTGCACGCAACTCAGCATTGAAGTAGTACCAAGTGTCCTCATCAATGGAGCGCTGCCACAGAGGATCATTGTGGCGGATGGCTGGCAGAGCGGCATTAGCGACCTTAACTTCAATCAAAGCGCCATCGCA
>CALXYZ010000326.1 GCA_944393075.1 uncultured Anaerobiospirillum sp.
ATCTCAATTATGCATGATCAAGGCTATTGCGTCTTAGCCTTGTCCGATGCTGTGTGGTAAATTTTAGAGGTTCCCAAAGTACTATTGCGATGGACTCAGCAATGCTTTACTATGTGCCCAAAATTTATTTTCTTTAAGGCTCACGGCGGCTTTTGCTTCCAGCTTGGCGTCAAAGCGTGAAACTTGCCTTATTCGTTGCTTGCTGCACTGACTCGACTTAGACGCGACTTAGACTCGCCACGCCTTAGCTGACCCAAATAGCCTAGCATGGCACTTTGCAAAGAGGGCGCGAGAATGTGATGACAAAGGAGCGACATAAGGCCAAGACCCAAGCCGATACGAGCTACTCAGTCCCTCTTATCACACCACCATGGTGTTTGTGGTCTCTTGCCTCAGCGCCCGCCCCTCCACTCATCCACTAATCCACTCATTTACTCATCCTCTAATCTGTTAGCACAGCATGCTGTCTTTGTGATTTTTTAACCAACCTGAAAGTATCAAATAGGGTGAACGGCTGAATGGCACTATTCGTATCATCTGACGCAACAAACCCGCATATTTAAGGCAAATCTGAGCACGGCTTTAGATCGACGTTAGCTGGTCACTAATTTTCATTTGGTGATCACAACGTATATAGTGATCCGCAATCAGTTTTGGAATAAAACTAATTAACTAACTAACTAAAATTCATCCACTTGAATTGAAGGAGCTGTCTCAGTTCTTTAGAAGGAGCCGCCAGCAAATCAAAGTAGTCAACAAGCACTTTTTTAAGACTTTCAAAGGTCTTGAAATAGCGATTGTGGGTGAGCTTATATCGAGCAATTCTCCAGCACTGCTCAATCGGATTTAAGTGCGGGCAGTATGGCGGAAGTCGTAAAAACACGAACGCGTCACGTAAATCAGCATATTGCTTGTCTTCTGCGATTAAGCGCAGTGCTTTGCGATGCCATGGAGCATTGTCGATAATCATCACGTACTTTTTTCCCTTTGGAAGAGGCGCCTTCTTAAGCAGACTACGGAACGATTCGATTACTGTCGCATAGGTGAACTTCTCAAGCTGCTCCATAATAAGCGAGCCATCATTTAGGATCGCAAAGCCGCTAAAGCCAATAGATCTTTGGCTTGGCGACGAGGCAACAAGTTGAGTTTCACCTATTGGAGACCAAGAGCTGTGCATCGTAGACATTTGCTTAAAGTGCACCTCATCTTGCGCAACGATGATGTCGCCCTCAGCTACATGCTCGCGGAGTTTTTTTTTAAACTCCGCCTGCTCTAGAGTGTTGTCCTTACCGTTGGTAGGAAACATGCGAGCGCGGGTATAAGAGAGCTTTAGCTTATCGCGCATGATTTTGTAGCACTGGCTAACGCAAAGCGATACACCGAACTTGGTCTTAATAAAGTCGGCAATCGAAGAGCCTTTCCAAACGTCGTAACCGAATTTATGAGGATCCGACATAATCGCAGCCTTTAGTTGCTTCAGTTGCTGATCGTTTAGTCTAGACTTTGACCCTTGATAAGAGTTGTTTCTTAGTGAAGCAATACCCTGATCGGGATCTCTGACTTTTGAAAGCCAGTTATAAATAGAGCTTTCACTAACTCCAGGCGAGATAAGACACTTTGCACATGCGCCCTGCAAGTACGTCAAAACAACACGCAGACGCATAGCGTATTTGGCATCTTTCTTTGCTTCAGGAGATTTCAACGCTTGGGTCAGTTCCTCACAAAGCTTCTTCTGCTCTTGAGGTGAAATGTTAGTCTTTTTTAATCCGGCCATTATTAGAGCACCTAATCATTCATAAGGTGATCCAATATACCATTTGTTCCTAATTTCTCCAAAATTGATCACGGATTACTATAGCTTCAGAAACGGCGTGTTTATGCCCGTACTATACGAATAGTAGCAATCTACTGTACACCTTGCTTGATACTTTCAGGAACCAAGGAGTATCAAATGGGATCACGTATCTTAGAGGCCAGAGGTAAAAGCCTAAGCTTAGACGTACCACAGATCATGGGTATCTTAAACGTTACCCCTGACTCGTTTTCTGATGGTGGTCGCTATAACTCTCTAGACGCAGCTGTAGCTCAAGCTAAGCGTATGGTCAGTGAAGGAGCGAGCATTATTGATATTGGCGGCGAATCAACACGACCTGGAGCTGATGCGGTCTCTACTGAAGAAGAGTTAGCTCGCGTCCTGCCTGTAGTCAGAACCATCAAAGCAGACGGCTGTGAGGCCATGATCTCCATTGATACCTCTAATCCTGAAGTTATGAAGCAGTGCGCTGATGCCGGTGCTCACCTATGGAATGACATCAGAGCCTTGCAACACCCTGAGGCTATTACTACAGCCAAAGAGCTTGGGGTGGCTATCTGCCTGATGCATATGCAAGGCGATCCAAAGACCATGCAGATCGCTCCACACTACAATCAAGAGCAAGGCGGTGTCGTGCAGGATGCTATTAGCTTTTTACGCAAGCGTGCTCAGCTGTGTGAGGAGGCTGGAATTAGTGCTGACAAGATCATCTTAGACCCTGGCTTTGGCTTCGGTAAGAGTGTCGAGGATAACTACGATCTGTTGGCAAACATCCAAAAGCTCACACAGGGCACATCATACCACCTACTCTCTGCCCTCTCGCGCAAATCCATGATTGGCGCTGTTACAGGACAAACGGTAGCTGCTGAGCGTGTCATGGGCTCAGTTATCGGTGCATTTTACTCAATGCAGCATGGTGCTCATATCGTGCGTGTCCATGATGTTAAAAAGACTTATGAGGCACTTCAGGTCTACTTAGCAATCAAGCAAGCCGAAGAGCGCACCTTAGCCCGTGTGTAGCGTAGTCAGTGTAGTGCAGTCAGTATAGTGCTGGCTACGCACTATCTATCTATCTTTCGAGGACTTATATAAATCAAGCTAAATGGCTTATTTATCTCATTTGTTGGTTCCTGATAGGAGCCGGCCGACTGTCTACACCTTGGGCTTTGAAAAGTACGGCCAACAGGAGGTTCATACCCTAGCTAAAGGCACATGGC
>CALXYZ010000327.1 GCA_944393075.1 uncultured Anaerobiospirillum sp.
AGCAGGAACCAAACCCATGCTATGCAGTAGGAACCTCCTCGGAATCCCCCTGCGTAAGCTGGGGGAGGATGTCAATGGTGTTTGACCCTAGTTAGACTTGGGTTGGCTATGTAGGTCTAAGTAGGAAGTAAGGGTTAAGATTAAGATTAGGGCTAGGGCTAGTGCTAAGGTAAATTAGCTAACTTGCCTGATTGCCTAATTGCCTAACTTGAGCTTCTCTAGTACTTGCTAAGCCGTAAGCTATCAAGGCCCAGCTTTTTCCTATTTAGTTTCGTTTGGATGTGGCTTTGGTGGTCGATGTGCTTTTTGCTTTACTGCTGATGTCAGTTACTACCAATGCTGATATCGCATAGGGTTAAAAGCTCTCAAGGAGATTCTATGTTTAAGCAGCTTAGCATCAAAGGAAAGATGCTATCGGGTTTCGGCTTTGTGATCTTGGTGGCCTTATCGGTAGCTATCATCGCTCTGTACTCGATGGTGCAATCTTCGAAAATTGGTGATGAGATCAAGGGTGTGATCACTCAAGATCTTGCCGACGTCTTCCAAGTCCACATGGCTTACAACGAAGTGCACCGCTGGATGCACGAGTTGCAGGTGAAGCCAAACCCAACCATGATTTCGCAGGGCTATAGCAATGTCGAAAACTTAAAGGCTGTCTTAGGCACCTTACCTGAGGGTTACTTTAAGGACATCACTTCTGAGGCTAACTACAACCTCGAAAACTTAGTGCGTACCATCGAAACCACTCAGTTCAAGCCTTTATTAAACGGTGGCGAGTATGAGGCTGCTGACAAGGTTTTCTTACAAGAAATCTTGCCTTACCTCATGGCTTCTAACGCTTCTCTCTCAAAGCTCATTTACGCTTACACCAATGATCTGACCTACTATGTCAATCATTTGGACATGACCGGTTCGATCTACACCACCGCTGCTATCGCTTTCATTGGCACTGTGATCGCTTTAGCTATTGCTTATGCTCTATACTCCTACATCGTCAGCAGCACGATGCAAATCATGACTTATGCCAAGCAAATTGAGCACGGTGACTTCAACATCCGCATCAATCAATCGAAGATCCACCAAGACGAGATCGGCGCTATTTATGTTTCCTTCTTAGATATCGCCCGTACCTTAAACCGTGCTGTGGCTCGTACCATCGCCATGTCCAACAGCTTAAACGAGAGCGCCCACACCTTAAACAGCGCCTCTAATGCTGTGACCTCAGGTGCTAAGGACACTGAGCAGCGTGCTTTAACTGTGGCTGCTGCTTCAGATGAGATGGTGTCTACTACTTCTGATATTGCTAAGAACTGCCACGCTGCTCAAGAGACCTCCGAGACAGCCCGTGTTGAGACTAATAACGGTGTGGAGAAGGTGCGTGCCACTGTGATGCGCATTAAAGAGCAGGCTGAGGCTACCCGTGAGGATGCTGCTAAGGTGATCAAGCTCGCCGAGCAATCTCAGCACATCGGTTCGATCGTTGGTACTATCGAAGACATCGCTGCCCAAACCAATCTGTTGGCTTTGAACGCTGCTATTGAGGCTGCACGTGCTGGTGAGGCCGGTCGTGGCTTTGCGGTGGTGGCTGACGAAGTGCGTGCTCTTGCAAGCCGTACAGCTGCTTCGACCAAGGAAATTTCTGCCATGGTCGCTGGAGTGCAGGCTGACTCTGAAGAGGCAACCACTTCGATGAACAGCTCGGTGGAGCAGATGAACACTGTGGCCCAAGAGGCAGCCGAGCTTGAGACCAACCTTGATAACATCCGCGCTGCCGTGAACAACGTCAACGATCAAATCATTCAGATTTCGGCCGCCGCTGAAGAGCAGATCAACGCTACCTCTGAGATCTCTAACAACATGCAGGGTATTTCGGAAATGGCTCAACAATCGGTGGACGTTGCAGGCAACGCTGCCGATGTGTCGAACTACTGTAGCCACTTGATTGATGGTTTGTTAGAGGAGCTCAACTTCTTCACCTTAGACGAGTCGCAACTGCGTAAAGAAGACTTAACTTTCACTCGTATTGAGGGCTACAAATCACCAGACCATAACAATGACCACGTGCCAAGCGCCAGCGAATCAAACACCCCAGCCTAAGCAATAGGTAAGAGCTAGCAGCTAGCAGCTAGCAATCGCTGCTAGCCACTTACAAAGCGCATTAGGTAGCTACCGATCAACAGTGACGCACTCTACTAAGACATAGCTTGAGCTCAAGCTGCTTAGTTATAAAGTTGAGGAAAACAGAGGCGGTACTGACATCGGTACACACCGACTCCAAACGAAATAGACTAAAAAGGGTCCACTTAGCTGGGCCCTTTTTTATGCCCGCGGCCATATGTTGTGGTGCCTAGATGGCTTAGATGGCCTAGGTATCATAGGTAGGGTTATGTGCAGGTATGACAACCATGATGGTAGCAAGCACAACACTTATTTGCGACATCGGTTGGATTTTCCATAGCAAAAATTAGAGCCAAGGCTAATATTTTGCGGTGCAATTGCCGAGTGGATTGCAAGGTTTTCGCAAAAGGGCTAATTTACAAAGAATGTCCGAGCGGAGTGAGCTAGTGTGATGCTTGCCGTATTGTTACGGTGTTTTGCTGTTTCGAGGGGGCAAAAATCCCAAAATTCCAGCACAGTAGGTGCACAGAATCGTTCCAGCCCTCACAGAATGCTATAAAGCACTGAAGTGGTGATAGGCACGTGCCGTAAGTAAACAATAGCCGTCATTCTTTGTGTGTAAAAAAGCGCCGAAGCTTGCGTGTTTAGTGGCTTGATGGTTAATTTCTTTTGTTTCTGGGCGTGTTTCTTGCGTGCGTAGGGATTTCGAGTTTGCGGCTGCACCGCCCACCGTTATTCGCGGCAAAAGGCCGGTGTGCAGGGAATAGCAACCTTGGCCACAAGCATGATTTAGTTTTGATCATAAATGACCATAAATGTGCGCCATTATGGCCATAGTGCGTAGCATTGAGTTTGTGAGCGTTTTTCTATATCATGCGCCGCTCTACTGTTCGCATAAGGTTCACGTA
>CALXYZ010000328.1 GCA_944393075.1 uncultured Anaerobiospirillum sp.
CATATGCCCTCCAAATGGTCAACCTTGAGCTTCGGTATGTCCCTATACAGGGTACCGGTTGTTACTCATAGCTTACCTTATATGGGTATCATTTTAAAAATTAAGGCTCAAATCCCCGTCGTCTGGTACTGGTGTCAGTGCAGCGGCTGAAGCGGGAGCAGGATCAGGTGCAGGAGCCGCTTCGGCGTCAAAAACGGGCGCGCTTTGTGATTGCTGTGACTGCTGTGATAACGGCTGAGGCTTGTTTGGGTCTGGAGCCGGAGCTGCCTCACTATCGGCTGTTATGGCAGGTAGCAACAACTGCGAACGCGCTTGCTGAGCCTTGTTAATCAGGTGTGGTGCGGCTTTGACCCCCATACCATCTGGGCAATAATAGGCTCGTCCCGTCAAGTAAAACCCCTGATTATTCATGGTATTGGCCCAAGCTGGATGATCAAACCACGGATCTGGGTACATGTACGAACAAGTAGAGCTCACCGCCAAATGCGTCTCAACCAAGGTATTGCCCCCCAAATTGGCTGTCTGAATCTTGAGCCTGTTACGAGCTTCCTCAAGCACAAAGGTCAGAAACTGACTGTCGACCTCACCTAAGAAGGTGCACTTCTCTACCTCTGTTGGCAGAGCCGTAATCACGCTATCGATCTTAGCCTGATTCTCAGGCGGAGTAGCACAAGCACTCACAAGCCACGCTGCACCCACCATACAGGCCGCAGCTACAGCCTTAAAGCAACAATTCTGCACACTCATTTGCGTCCTCCTCTTATTCCTGTTCCACCACGTGCAGAAGTAGCACGTGCAGAAGTAGCACGTGCAGAAGCAGCACGCGCTGTAACAGCTCCCGCCCCTAAAGCGCTACTAGCTCTACCTCTTGATTTGCGACCACCACTAGCACCAGTACCTGTACCTGTACCTGTACCTGAAACTGTGCGCTTCACATCTACAGCCACCTCTAATGGACTACCAATAAGAGAGCCCTCAAGTACCCGCAAACAACGGAAAGACTCATCATTACGTTGTGAGATCGTAATCGATGAAATAGTGTTCTTAGCATTGTAATAAACACTAACCTTGAACTCGCCTAAGCTTCCCTGTAGCACAAATTGCTTTTGGAAGTTCTTGTCACACACCGATACTACCACCACACCCAGAGGGCGTAATGCATTCACCACGCGCTCTTCTAAAGAGATCAGACGAGCCTTACCAACACTAGCCTTACTTTGCGCTGTGACCTTACCTCCAACAACCATCTTAGAGGCCACCTCAGCTCGTTCTAACTGCAAGTTGTTATTGCGGCGCAAGAGCTTGTTATCACGTGGAGAGCCGCTAAGCCGAGGCATTGGCGCAGCCTCAGTTGAGCCTTTAGTCGCAGCAGAGCGCTCACGCCACGGAATCTTGCTACCCGTTCCTTGCGTACTTGAAGAGCTTGGAGTACGCGAAGCACGTGGAGAAGAACCTGTTCCAGCCTTAAAGGCATCTAAGCGCTCTGAAAGCTCATAGATGAAACATCCTTTTACATGCTGAAAAAAGCGCAAACACTGCTGTGCAACATCACTGTTAGAGCTGCATTGCACCGTGGTTACATGGTACTTACTATCAACAAAGAAGCTGAGCTTAAATCTCTCGCCTGTCTTTGGAGCAAAGATAGAGCAGACCTGAATGTTCCGGTTGCTGCTATCGAGGTCGTCTAACTGTAAGACAAAGGGGCGCAAATGCTTTTGCAAACCAGCCCTAAGCTCATCAATCATGAGCTCATAACGCTCTTGGCTACCCATTACCTGTGGTTCTAAAAGAGACTGGGATTGCTTATCTGCAGCTGCAGCAGCCGCAGCAACCGCACGAGACTCCCATGTACCACTCAGTTCCTGCTCTTTTTCGACATAGCCACTGTTAGTTAGAGCAAAAAACACTACAGAACGCGGTTCCCATGGAGCCAAATCATCATTATCGATAAAGACCTGAGCCTGAGCACGGAGCTCACTTGGGTTTACCTTGTAATCACGTTCTACTATCACGGCCCTTGTATTAGTAGTAGTGGCAGTAGCAGTAGTAGCTGCTGCTGAAGTAACCACAGCTTGCTGTGGATGAGAGTGTCGAAACTCATTGAGCACCGCTCTAAGATCAGCAAATTCACTATCAAAATCTGCAAGAGCCGTAGCCGCACTATGGTCTGCCGCTGTCTGCTTTTTCACAGAGGCCGAAGTTTGAGTGGCCGCAGGATCTGCCTTTGTCTCAGGCTTAAGCATAGACTTAGGCATAGACGTCAAAACAGGCGCATCATTTGGCACTTGAGCTGAGGCTGAAGCTGAAGCTGGTATCGGAGATACTGGGGCCGCAGTAGCTAATACTGGAGGTGGAGCAAACTCTGCTCTAAGCTCAGCTTCATAGGCATCCAAGTCATCACTGTTACCAATCTCTGGTAAAGGCAAATTAAAGACTTCATCTTGAGGTGGCAGCCACTCAGGCACAGCAGATAAAGCTGTTTGATGAGGGGCAGGCGCTGTTACCTGGACAGGCTCTTGCTGATATACACTCTGTGGTACATGGTGTGACACATGGTGTGACGTAAGCTGCGGCTCAATTGCGGCAACATTGGTATGAGATGAATCAGCACCACGGGGCATGGCTGTAAGTTTAGAGATCTGCGCGATATTTACCGTGCGGGTAGCAGGCAAAGCAGAATGCTCAACTGCGACTACTCCGTCAGCAGTCTCAGTATCATCGATTGGCAGAGAATGGGCGTAGTGAGGTATATGGTGCTCTTTGAGGCTCTTCATTTGCGCTTGCTTATCGCGCGCAGCCCTAACCTTAAGCTCTTTAATGGAGAACGTTTTGGTTGTGGGCAAGAGATCCGTCAAATTGCAGCCAGAATCAGCCATATCCACCTCGCACAAACAAATAAGCGGGCAGCGCCCGCACCTGCTATCGCAACGCAGCACAGCGGCAGCGCAGCAAAATGCTCAAACACCATCAATCACCACGGCCTTGCGT
>CALXYZ010000329.1 GCA_944393075.1 uncultured Anaerobiospirillum sp.
CAGCACGGGAGACCTTCTTTAAGAGGCGTGGATCCATTGGCTTTGGAATCACGTAATCTGGGCCAAACTCTAAGTGGTCAACCATAGCAGCCTTCACCACTTCCTCTGGCACTGGCTCTTGAGCTAACTCACGCAGAGCGTTCATAGCAGCTAACTTCATCTCGGTGTTGATGGCAGTTGCACGAACGTCTAAGGTACCGCGGAATAAGAATGGGAAGCACAGCACGTTGTTGATCTGATTTGGATAGTCAGAACGGCCAGTACCCATGATGATATCAGGACGCAGACGCTTAACGGTCTCTGGATCAACCTCAGGATCTGGGTTGGAGCAAGCAAAGACCACAGCCTTAGGAGCTAAGTTCTTAACCTCGTCATCGGTGATTAAGCCTGGGCCAGAAACACCTAAGAGGATGTCAGCCTGATCGCAAGCCTCAGCTAAGGTCTTAGGGCCAGCATCATTGATGTAACGTGGCTTCTCACCGTTGTTGTACTGAGGACGATCGGATCTGATCACACCATGACGGTCGACCATGAAGAACTTGCTCTTATCAGCACCAGCGGAAACTAATAGATCGGAGCAAGCGATACCAGCAGCACCAGCACCTACGCAGACGATCTTACAGTCTTGGATCTTCTTGCCTTGTAATTGCAGAGCATTCAAGATACCAGCGCAGGTCACGATAGCAGTACCGTGCTGATCATCGTGGAACACTGGCACGTTGCAGCGCTTGATAAGCTCACGCTCAATCTCGAAGCACTCTGGAGCCTTGATGTCCTCTAAGTTGATACCACCGAAGGTATCAGCAATGCACTCAACAGTGGTGATGAACTCTTCAACAGTCTTGTTCTTCACTTCGATGTCGATAGCATCGATGCCGGCAAAGCGGTTGAATAACAGAGCCTTACCTTCCATCACTGGCTTAGAGGCTAATGGGCCTAAGTTACCTAAACCTAAGATGGCAGTACCGTTGGAGATAATAGCAACCGAGTTACCCTTACCTGTGTACTTGAAAGCATCGGCAGGGTTCTTGGCGATCTCACGCACTGGCTCAGCAACACCTGGGCTATAAGCCAAGGTTAAGTCAAGAGCGGTTTCTGCTGGCTTGGTAATAACTACCTTAATCTTTCCAGGTACTGGCTCCTGGTGATACTTCAGAGCGGCATCGTGTAGGGCTTGATGATCCAAGACTTCCCCCTTAATATTTTTACCGAATCGAACAGCGCTACGGACAAAAAGCAGATAAGCTCTTTCGAGCTTAAGAACCATGAGCGTGCACTTGCAAAACCTAGCCATCACGCGGAGTTTGCGCAACTCTCTTTAGACTTACTGCTTTTGGCAGCTGCCTAAATCACGTATGGACTTGAGAACTTTAAGTGTTTGTGGCTGTGGTTGTTATTTTGAGGTGTCACCATCACAAGCTATCAAAGATATCAAACGCTTACGTTACGTTTGCGTTTCGTTTACGTTTGATGATAGTTGTGAGGCAAAAACTTTCCCCTCAACATCAGGCGCCACAAAGAGATAACACATCTTGTGAACGCTTTTCAGTGTATAGCATTGCACTGCAAACGTGGCACCTAAAATTGCGGCGCATGTCGTAAATTTGGAAAAATCTGCAAACAATTGTCGCAACAGCGTGCCTTTCTTCACACTATCACACGCTTTGCCCGTCAGTAGGGCTATGCAAGCCGACACCCTAGCTCTCAAACGTTTACGATCATACAGCGATAGCTATGGCTAACTGCTGTTATTGAGAAAATTTTGCAACTATCTTGCTAAGCAGCAAGCCGATATTGACCTAGATTCTTTTCACAAATGCGCAATTTGTGCACATCTTGCAACACGCGCACGCTCACAAAAAATTAAGCCTCGATTTTGGGCATCACAATCACTTCAACTCATTTTGTTAGCAATGGCCCTCAGTTATGTTTCTGCTTTTGCTCCTGCTCCTGCTCCTGCTAGCAGGATGCGAGTTTGTTATCGGTTCGAGGTGAGGAGTGGCGGCTGAGATTGTGGTGAGGAAGGTACTGGTTGGCGGAAAAACAAAAAGCGCCTAGACCGCAATGGACTAAGCGCTTTTTAAAGCTTTGGTAGAGTACACAGCCAAACTGTCTCAGCTGTCACTCTCAAGCAGCCTCAGGATAGGCCTGCGGCTTTAGAATTCTGTTATTAGGCGTGCTTCTGAGCGCCGAGCATACCGAAGCGCTTCTTGAAGGCCTCAACACGACCGCCAGTGTCAACGATCTTCTGCTTGCCAGTGAAGAATGGGTGGCATAAAGAGCAGACTTCGATATCGATGTCGTGACCAGCAGTGGAGCGGACGGTGAACTTGTTGCCGCAAGAGCAGCGAACGTTAACTTCTTTGTATTCTGGGTGGATATTCTTTTTCATAATAGACCTCATGCATGTCGCCATTCAGCCACAGGTCAATTAGCGCCGAACACCACATGCTTATCGAAAAAAGCGCCCCATGATAGACTAAATTTGCAAGGAACTCAACAAAATTTTAAAAAATCTCGAGCTGTGTACGGCGATTCGATAGCTTGCTTCAATTTGTGATTTGTATCACACATTATGCGCCAAACCTTGTTTCAACCAAGTGTCACGCAGTTAATCACAAATAAAGCATCAATCCCGCATCAGAGCTTGCTTGTGCAAAATTCGCGAAGAAGCAATGTGATTTAAATCACAAATTCAAAGGGGTAATCGAATCGCCGTACGAGCTGTGCGTACAGCAAACGGGTTTGACAAGTTCAAACGCATCTAAAAGAGGTTGCTTAAGTATGAACCTACAGGGGTTAATGCCTTATGGTACAAGGGTTAGAGGCTGATTTGTGCTGTACGCACAGCTCGAAAAATCTCTAAAGCCAGTACGCTAGTGCCCGATTTGAAAAGTTCATTCAAAACGAGTAAATATTTTATAGCATCCACACTTTAGATCCAGATTTT
>CALXYZ010000330.1 GCA_944393075.1 uncultured Anaerobiospirillum sp.
ATGTCTGCCTTGTGCTAATTATCAGGCCGACATGGGTTGTGCTGCTTGATTATGGCTGCCGACCGCACAGGTCGGCTAATTAAGAGGCGACTAAAGGGCAGGGCCGCTAAGCTGCTAAAGGCGGGCAGAGCAAACGATATAGCAGGAACAAGGCATGAGATTCAGAGCACCCTACGAAGTCGAAGATGGCGACTACGTAAAATTCATCGAGAAAATCCATCAAGCGTCGCGGCAGCAGACCGAGAGCGCTAAGCAGCAGGCATTTGCACGTCTTAATGCCTCTAATACCTATGAGACTCCTCGCCAAAGCATGGAGCGCATCCGTGCACAACATGAGCGCACCATGCAGAGCTTGCAACACAATACCCAAAAAGCTCCCACCTCCACGACATCTACTATCAACGTGGGCACTATGGTTAGCGGAGTCTACCAAAAGCCAACGCAATCACTCAGCGATAGTATGAGTGCCTCACAGCGAGCTCATGCCCTGCACTCCAAGCAAAATCGCACTCAAGCTCAGCCACGCCCTACCTCAACGCCCAACCGTAGCTCTGTCTTTAATCGCTCGGCGCAAGCGTCTCGCACAGCCACTGCCAATAAGCCTCCCAAAATCAAGAACAAGTTCACTAATTTGCGCGACGCTATGATCACCATTGCGATTTTTCTGACCCTTCTCTTGCTGTTTGGAGAGCTCAATGGAACAGCCAACACCGTGATAACTATAATCTTTAGCGTCTGCATCTTTTTGGCTTTTGGCTTCAACAGAGCTGGCCACAACATGCATCGCCGCTAAACAGCTGTCGCAGCAACAGCTGCAGCAACTCACCATCCACTAACCCTATCGCACACCACACGGAGTCCTCATGGATATCTACTACATTGCTTGGTTTATCGTGGCTTTAGTTCTCGTTATTGTAGAAATGGGCTTGATGTCTTTCTACCTGATGGCCGTCGCTGTAGGCGCTGTTGCAGGTGGTATTTGCGCCTATATGGAAGGTTCCATTACGCAGCAGTTCATTGTCTCAGGCATCGTCACCATTATTGCTTCTTTTGGTGCTATCTACTTAAGACGCAAGCTCAAGAGCGCTATGGATAAAAACCACAACGAGTTAGACAAGGGTCAGCGTGTGGTGGTACAGCAAGACAAAATCAAAAAGGATGGCACTGCCACCGTCAACTACCGCGGCACCGAGTGGGTAGCTTATAAGGAGAATGAACTTCTCACCCCTGGCATCTACTTTATTGTGCGTCTTGATGGCCCGCAGCTCGTCTTAGGAGACAAGATCCCTAACTCCGAAAATGCAGTTGACGATCCGCATGCTACCGACACTGTCCAGCCTAGCGCGGCTTTAGACACCGCATCTGGTGAAGTGCAAACTGCTGCTAGCAGCGATAGCAGCGATAGCGATAAAGATAGCACTGCACGCAAAGATTAACCCCAAGATTCCCAAGTTTCATCAAGCCCCAGCGTGCCCAAGGAGGTTGCGCTAGGCTCTAAAAACCACCAAGTTCCACACACCACAGGAGGGCCCAGTAATATAGGGCTGGGCACAAACAAATATGGACGAACTTTTCTCTTTAATTGATGGCACCATCGTTTTTGCGGTGGTTTTTATCATTCTCGCCATCATTTTCGCCTCAAAGAGCGTGAAAGTGGTGCCTCAGCAGTCAGCTTGGGTGGTGGAGCGCTTAGGTAAGTTTAAGTGCGTGCTCACCCCTGGCCTGAACTTCATTATTCCTTTTGTCGACAACGTCGCCTACCGTCACTCCTTAAAGGAGATCCCATTAGACACCCCAGCTCAGGTGTGTATCACTCGTGATAACACCCAACTCTCGGTAGACGGTGTACTCTTCTTCCAAGTAACCGACCCTATGCGTGCTAGCTATGGTACTTCCAACTACGTCATCGCTATCACGCAGCTGGCTCAAACCACCCTGCGTTCGGTGATTGGTCGTATGGAACTTGATCGTACCTTTGAAGAGCGCGACATCATCAACTCTGAGGTGGTTTCGGCCATTGATGACGCAGCCTTAAACTGGGGCGTGAAGGTGCTGCGCTATGAGATTAAGGATCTGACGCCTCCTGCTGTGATCTTACAAGCCATGCAGCAACAGATCACCGCTGAGCGTGAGAAGCGTGCTCTGATCTTTGAGTCTGAGGGTCGTAAGCAAGAGCAAATCAACTTAGCAACTGGTGAGAAAGAAGCTGCTATTGCTAAGTCTGAGGGTGAAAAGCAAGCTGAGATCAACAAGGCTGAAGGTCAAGCCGCTGCTACCTTAGCTATTGCCAAGGCCACGGCCGAAGCTATTCGCCAAGTGGCTGCTGCAACTGAAGAGCAAGGTGGTCTTACTGCTGTGAATCTGCAAGTTGCTGACAAGTACATTGCGGCCTTCAACGAACTTGCTCGCACCAACAACACCTTGATTGTGCCAGCGAACTTAGGCGACATGACCTCGCTTATTAGCTCGGCAATGAAGATTGTCTCTGCTAATAAGGATGGTGGTGCTACCACAACCACCGCAGCCACTACTGCCCGCAAAGCAACTCAAGCAGCATCAAGCGCTTTAGGCAAGTAATCCCATCAAGCTAAGCACCGAAGCACTGAAGCTGGTACCAGTGATGTTGCTGGTACCCGTGCATTGCAGTGCAGTGCAAGTGCTAGTAATAATGCCGGTGTCACAACACAATAGGCAGTTTGAGCCACAGCGCTTAGTGCCCAAGCACTGGCTTCTACAACATAACGAAAAAAGGGATAAGCACCGCGCCTATCCCTTTTTTCATCATTGATAACATAGATACAACCTAAAGATAAAATAAAAGAACTCGACAGAGTTCTTTATTTTTTAAACCTTCATATGATTGGTGGGTCGTGAGGGGATCGAACCCGCGACCAACGGATTAAGAGTCCGCTGCTCTACCAGCTGAGCTAACGACCC
>CALXYZ010000331.1 GCA_944393075.1 uncultured Anaerobiospirillum sp.
TTATTCATTTAATTCAGCTTCACAAATATTGAATTTTCGCATCTTAATTATTTTATAGTGCTAGTTTACTACATCAACCAATCCCCCCACCTCAGTTCCACCCATGACAATCAAGTCACGGCTTAACTTGGTGTTGCATGGGGAAGATTGGATCAAATCAGATTGGATCGGATCGGCTTAGAGCAAAGCTGCAATAAGCAACACCAAGCAGCGCTAACTTGCGCCTTCATAAGCAAGACCTAGCCGTGGTCTAGCGTCGCAGTGGATCTAAGTTCACAGGCACCTGTGGCTTTGGCTTCTCCTTAGGGTCATTGGCCTCTTTATTAATCAGCTCCTGTAACAGCTCAGGCGAGATATGCTGCGCATCGCGGAGACTATCGCGCAAAGGCAGATCCTGTGAGTTGAGCTTCTTTTGGTCTTCAAAAGAGAATGGCACCTGCTTGGCGTAGATGACCATGTGGAAGTTTTTGGTATAGAAAAGCTGGTACAGTCTAGCGTTATCGTAGTTCCACGCTATCGATTTGCTCTCTTGGAAAACATGTTTGTCGTCCCATGGTAGCAGCACATCACGTGGCACATAAAACAAACGCCAGCGACGATTGGTGTCAGCACCAATGCCGCGGAAACGACGCACGGTCTTGAGCTGCGATGGCCCCCCTAAATTACCGAGCATCACCTTAGGGCTTAAGAACACCTCAACTTGCGCCAGTTCACTTAAACCGCCACGAGCCTGCTCCAAATCTTGGTGTACTCTGAAGTACTGAGAGCCAATTTGACAAAAGTACAGCAACGCAAACGCGACCAACACATAAAGACCAATCAAGACCACCTGCATCTTGATGGCCGCTGCATGCAGCGTCTCATCAATCTTACTAAGTGAGAGTCCGGTTACCAACAGCACAAACCCCATGCCCATCACCATGATGACTAAAACCGACCACAGGTTGTAAGCCTCTAAGAGGTTGATAGCGTTGGTAAAACCGCCTTGGTTTTCAATCAAGAATTCAATGTTTTCGACGCGCAGCAGGCCCCACAGACAACAGAGCACCACAATCAGGCTAAAGATAGGCCACAACAAGGCCTCATTTTGCTTGGTGATTTGCAAACGCCACACACCGGCAAAGTTGAGCTTAGCAATACCAATCTCAAAATCGACTAAACGGCTTCCACGAGCCGGAGTCTGCGATGCTTGCACATGCGGATTGTTAGCGTTGATCTGCCACAACATCTGTGTAAAGCGCTTGAGCGCATTGCGGTCATCACCACCATACCCCGCACCAGCACCAACACCAAAACCAGCATTACCACTAGCACCTACCCCCACTCCAGCACTACTGCCTTCGTGCGACTCCATCTCATCGTCATCATCGTCTTCATAATCAGCGCTTCTAGCGTAGGCGTTTTGGGCCTGCTGCTCCTGACGAGCTTGTTGCGCTTGTTCTTGAGCTTGGCGAGCGGCAACAGCCGATGCCACTAACTCGGCCAACTCAGAAACAGTCTTCTCCTCATCTTCAGGACTCGATGTGTCAGCACTAGCATCCCTATCAGAAGAATAAGCAGCAGTTTGGGCCTGCTCTTGAGCTTGTCGCTGCTGTTGAGTGGAGCCTAACCATGGGATATCGCTATTTTTCAGCTCCAGCTGCTGCATGGCCAGCGACCTCTGTCTCTGTCTATGTCTCTGTCGCTGTATCTTACTAGAATCAGCGGCGACGGCTGCGGCGGCTGCGGCAGCATATGGTTCCGAACCTCCCGAGAACATCGTCTCAAGATCTTTGTCTAAACCTGCTGATGACTTTTGCTTAAAGTGAGCATCCTTATGTGCCTGATAGTGCCACGAGGTGGTTCACAGGGAAATTTCGGGAAACCTAACATAGTCGTATCAAAACTAATTCATCAGAATGAAATATACATCACTAGCAAATCCATCAAGAATCGCATCTTCGATGTGAATTACACCTTAGCTTGGTGGCAGGCTAAATCATGCGCAGGTAGTGATCTGTATTAACATTTAAGCTGCGCATTGATTGTGGTGGGTGAAGAGGGTTTCCCGAAATTTCCCTGTGAACCACGAGGTGGCCTTAAGCATATTAGCAACAAGGTGGTAACTATCGACATCGAGGTGGGTGTGTCCACGCTTTTTGCTCTTTTGTTCAAACTCTTGCTCAAGCAAGGACAAAGCGAGGATATCGCCATTAAAAGCCTGCTTAAAAGGCACAATCAGACGAAAGAAGTCAGAGGCAGAGATGACGTAACCACAAACATTCACCCACATCAACTGCGAAACACCGCGACGAGAAAGAGCTTGAAGGGCGTGGTTAAACTGATCTAAGCTGGAGTCATTGATGTAGTTGCGCTGAGCCTTGATATACCGGCGAAAGAGGAGCTTGCGCTCTCCCATGCGCCAAAACAAAATGGTAAGAAGGCTAAACGAGAGCGGAATGATGACATAGGCAGCGACCACAATCTGCATCGCAAAGAGTGAGAGTAAGCCCATGATCACTGCAAAGGTAGTGATGGCTCTGATCTTATACGGGATGCTAATGAGGTTAAAGAGCACAAAGGCAGCAATGCTACCAAAGTAGATAGCGAGCATATGCAAGCCGTGCTCAGCGATATAAGGCGAGCTAATGATCACACCTTGCCTCATCGGCAACAGCAATCCAACTACTGCTATAAAAAGCAACAGCAGCAAGATACCAATGCGCATGTGCTGCTCTCCTTACTCAAAACCAACAAAGTTACCGCTACCTTCACTACACTAAAGGACACGGTCACTACCACACAGAAAACTACAGGGAACCTCTATAATTTACCACACCGCATCATACAAGGCTAAGAGGCAATATCCTTGATCACTCATGCCTGAGGCT
>CALXYZ010000332.1 GCA_944393075.1 uncultured Anaerobiospirillum sp.
AGCTTGGTCGAGCCAAGCCCCCAAAAGCCCAATCTGGCGGTGCGCGCCACGCAGTTCAGCGGGCCGCAATAAAAATAAAATAAGTTCTTGACACCTAGAATGACTGATGGTAAGTGGAGGAGGAGGAGGAGGCTTTTGTCAAGCCTCAAAAATCGTCTTAAAAACTAATCTTATCACGTGAATACGGTGTTTATTAGCTTTTTGTGTTGAGATGTTCTCTTGTGTATCTATCTTTACTCTTGCCAAAGATAATATTCGTGATATGATGTATTTACAGCTTACAGGTGCAGTGAAGGTGAGCCAAATGCAGTTAGAACAAGGCTTTTCGCAAGAAAAGCCCTTCACCGCGGCGTAAGCCGCGGAGTAGATCCGAGAGGTATTGAGAGTTTTGCTAAAAACAAAAAAAAAAATTAAGGCAGGACTCTTTGGCCCTTGTGTAGCTGGGGGCCTGATTGCAAGCCATTCTTGGCTTTTGCCGGAATGTTGCGACGTTATTCCAACTCTGCAACAGCGCTGTTGCTGTTAGCGCTGTTTTTGCGCTACTGCGATGGTTGATGGAAGTTAGGCGCGACCATCTTATGAGATTTTGAGAAGCCGTTTTGGTGTTTGTGGTTAAACCCAACGCTTAAACTCTGTCTTCCCAAATTAATTCTTTTTTTTTTTTACTTTCTTCTTCCCTTGCTAGATCACGCGCTTACTCTAGCGTCAAATTCAGTTCTTCAATCCCCTCTTAAACCAATATTTTAAGCCATTTATATCTATATTGTTGCTCGTTTGGGCAGGCAAAAAACACGGCCGCAGGCTCTGCCCCCTACTTTTGGTGGCAACACCTGCGGCCGTTTAAATCTACGTCGGCGCTCCAAGGCTAGAGCGCAAAAGGCTTAGAGCCGTGAGCTTAGTCTAACTCAACGTCATCTGGAATGTTGGCGTTGTGATAGACCTCTTGCACGTCATCTAAGTCCTCAAGATAGTCGATCATACGCATGAACTTCACAGCGGTCTCTGCATCTAAAGCAGTCTCGGTGGAAGGAGTCATGGTCACTTGAGCGTTAGATGGGTTGAAGCCCTGTGCAGTGAAGGCATCCACCACGTTGGCAAAAGCCTCTGGAGTGGTGTAGACATCAACAGAACCATCATCGTTGACGATAATGTCGTCAGCACCAGCCTCCAGACCGATGTCCATAGCCTTTTCCTCGTCTAAGGCCATCTTGCCATCGTCATCTGGCAGGAAGTTGATCACACCCTTCTTGGTGAAGAGGTAGTTCACGGAGCCAGAGGTACCTAAGTTACCACCGAACTTGGAGAAGCCGTGGCGCACGTCAGAAGCAGTACGGTTGCGGTTATCGGTCATGCACTCGACCATCACAGCAACACCACCGATACCATAACCCTCATAGGTGATCGACTCTAAATCAGCGCCTTCACCGCCACCAACACCACGCTCAATAGCGCGCTTGATGGTGTCACGGGTCATGTTCTGGGCTAAAGCCGAGATCACAGCAGAACGTAAGCGTGGGTTAGAGCTCTCATCACCACCACCCATGCGAGCAGCAGTGGTGATTTCACGGATTAACTTGGTAAAGATCTTACCGCGCTTAGCATCCTGAGCGGCCTTACGGAAACGGATGTTGGCCCACTTAGAGTGACCTGACATATTAAACTCCTACTTATTTCTCAAAATCGGTAATGGCAATGGCAAGCTCATTTAAAGCTTCTTCAGAGGCCACATTTGGAGCTTCGGTCATTAAGCACGAAGCAGCAGTGGTCTTAGGGAAGGCGATCACGTCACGGATGTTGTCAGTGTGAGTGAGCAACATGGTGAGGCGATCTAAGCCAAAGGCTAAACCTGCATGTGGTGGAGCACCAAAGGATAAGGCATCTAATAAGAAGCCAAACTTGACGCGAGCTTCTTCCTCGCTAATGCCTAAGACCTTGAACACAGCCTTTTGCATATCCTCGTTGTGGATACGAACCGAACCGCCACCAACTTCGTAGCCGTTGATCACCATGTCATAAGCATCGGCAAAGACGCTCATTGGATCGTTAATCAGCTGCTCTGGGGTAACGTTGGCTGGAGCAGTGAATGGGTGGTGCATAGCAGTCAGGCCAGCTTCCTCAGTCATCTCAAACATTGGGAAGTCGATGACCCATAAAGCCTTGAAACCATCTGCAACCAAGTTGTGGTCGCGAGCGGTCTGGCAACGTAAAGCACCCATAAAGGTCTGGCACTTGATGGTCTTACCGCAGCCGATAAAGACGATATCGCCATCCTTAGCACCGGAGGCCTCAATCATGGCCTTGAGGTGATCAAAGGACACGTGCTTAGCAATCGAAGACTGCAGGCCCTCGATACCCTTTTCCAGCTCATTGACCTTGATGTACATGAGGCCAGTAGCGCCTAACTTCTTCACATAGTCAGTGTAGGTATCGATGTTCTTACGGCTTAACTTAGCACCGCCTGGCAGCGCAAAAGCGATGACGCGGCTAGCTGGGTCGTTAGCAGCCTCAGAGAGAACCTTGAACTCGCTGTCCTTGACTAACTCATCAACAGCGTGAAGCTCAAAGTCGATACGCAGATCAGGCTTATCAGAGCCAAAACGCTCCATAGCTTCAGTCCAAGTGAGGACTGGCAGCTTACCTAAATCGTAGTTCTCTTCCTTCTTGAAGAGACCGACGATCATGCCCTCGATGCAATCACGAACGTCCTGAGAGGTCATGAAAGAAGTTTCGATATCGATCTGAGTGAACTCTGGCTGACGGTCAGCACGTAAGTCCTCATCACGGAA
>CALXYZ010000333.1 GCA_944393075.1 uncultured Anaerobiospirillum sp.
TTTTTTTTTTTTTTTTAATGTTTGAGTCTTGTTGCCTGCCACGAGCCATGTAATCAGCTCTTTTGCTGCCTTGTTGGCTAGGTTTGGTGGAGCTTGTTATGAGGCTTGTTTTGAGAAGGCAATAGGCTTCACGGACTTGATTCGCTTGGGCTGTGCCTTTGCCTGTTGTTTTTTGTTGAGGTAATGGCGTTTTGTATTTTGTGGTTGCTACTTTGGCATGGTGCTGGTGTTTGGTTGTTTAGAGCATGGTCAAAGGTAGCAAGAACAAGGTCGTGGCCTTAACAACTCTGGCTCAAGAGGCAAGCTTAGCTTATTGGCTTGATGCATTGGCGTAAAAGCTGCTGACTAAACCATTGCATACGGAATATTTAAGGGACTGGAGAATTTTTTTTGATGAATTTACAGCCTATCACCCGCACCTTTAAGTATGGTCGCCATACCATTACTTTAGAGACTGGTGCTATTGGTCGTCAGGCAGACTCTGCTGTGCTCGCTTCGATGGATGACACTACCGTCTTAGCTACAGTAGTGTGCAACCGTAAGGATGTGGATGAGGGGCGTGACTTCTTCCCACTGACCGTTAACTATCAAGAGCGCTCCTACGCTGCAGGTAAGATCCCTGCTAGCTTCTTCCGCCGTGAAGGCCGTGCTAGCGAAGGCGAGACCTTAATTGCTCGTCTGATCGACCGCCCAATGCGTCCACTCTTCCCTGATGGCTTCGTCAACGAAGTGCAGGTAGTGGTGACCGTGATGTCGGCCAATCCTGAGATCGCTCCTGACATTATTTCGATCATTGCCTCTTCTGCTGCTTTAGCTACCTCTGGCCTGCCATGGAATGGCCCATTAGGTGCTGCTCGCGTGGGCTTTATCGATGGCCAGTACGTCTTAAACCCAATTACCTCTGAGATGGCTAAGTCCGACTTAGACTTAGTGGTCTCCGGCACCAAGCAAGCTGTGGTGATGGTGGAGTCTGAGGCTAACATCCTGCCTGAAGACGTGATGTTAGGTGCTGTGATGTATGGTCACGAGCAGCAACAAGTCGTCATCGATGAGATCGAGGCTTTCAAGGCTCAGGTCAACCGCCCACTATGGGATTGGCAAAAGCCTGCTGAGGACGAAGAGCTCGTCAAGACTGTTCAAGACTTAGCTCGTGAGAATGTAGGTGATGCCTTCCGTATTGTTGATAAGTTAGAGCGTCAAGAGCGCTTAGCCGCCATCGGTGATGAGGTTAAGGCCAAGGTCACCGCTATGAAGGAAGAGTGGGCCGATAAGGAAGTTAAGATTGGTAACATCCTCTTCGAGCTTGAGCGCAACATCGTCCGTGAGCGCATCTTAAACGGTGAGAAGCGTATCGACGGCCGTACTCAGCGCATGATCCGCCCAATTACCGTAGCTACCGGCATTCTGCCTCGTACTCATGGCTCTGCTCTCTTTACCCGTGGTGAGACTCAGGCTATTGCTACCTGTACTTTAGGTTCTGAGCGCGATGCTCAAACCATTGAGGATATGACCGGTATTCGTACTGACCGCTTCATCCTCCACTACAACTTTCCTCCATACTGCGTTGGTGAGACTGGTTTGATCGGTTCGCCAAAGCGTCGTGAGATCGGTCACGGCCGTTTAGCTAAGCGTGCTTTACGCGCTGTGCTGCCAAGCATGGAAGAGTTCCCATACACCATTCGTGTGGTCTCCGAGATCACTGAGTCTAATGGCTCTTCTTCGATGGCCTCTGTCTGCGGTGGTTCGTTGGCTTTATTCTCGGCTGGTGTACCATGTAAGGCCGCTGTGGCTGGTATCGCTATGGGCTTAGTGAAGGAAGGCGATCGCGTTGCCATCTTAACTGACATCATGGGCGATGAAGACCACTTAGGCGACATGGACTTCAAGGTTGCTGGTACCACCGAAGGTGTGACCGCCTTACAGATGGATATCAAGATCGACGGTATTACCCGTGAGATCATGCAACGTGCTTTAACCGACGCTCACGCTGCTCGTATCCACCTTCTCAAGATCATGGGTTCTGCTATGCCAGAGCCAGAGCAGAGCTTATCGCCATATGCTCCTCGCATGGTTACCATCAACATCCCAACTGACAAGGTTAAGGATGTGATCGGTAAGGGTGGTGCTAACATCCGCGCTCTACAAACCGAGACCAACACCGCTATCGACCTTGAGGATGATGGTACTGTACGCATTGCTGCTACCTCTGAGGAAGATGCAAAGGCTGCTATTGCCCGCATCCGTGACCTTACTGCTGAGGTTGAGATTGGCAAGGACTACAACGGAAAGGTTGTACGTATCACCGAGTTCGGTGCTTTCGTCAACATTCTGCCTGGCCGTGACGGCTTAGTCCACGTCTCGCAGATTGCCGACGAGCGCGTCGCCGACGTCAACGATTACTTACGTGTTGGTGATACCGTGCGTGTCCGCGTCTTAGGCATCGACGAGACCAATGGTCGTATCCGTCTGTCGATCCGTGCTTGCCTGCAAGATGCTGCCCGTGAAGCTGCTGAGGCTGAAGCCGTTGCTGCTGAGCAAGACGCTCCAGCTGATAGCGTTGATGAAGAATAGTTAGCAGCTAGTCTGCTGCTAGCCAGTTAGCTGGCTAAACACTAAGCCCCATCATCACTCCTCAGGCGTTGAGCTTGAGACCTGCGATGGTGGGGCTTTGTTGTCTGTGCGGGTATGAAAGTACGTTTGGGAACCTCTAAAATTTACCACACAGCATCGGACAAGGCTAAGACGCAATAGCCTTGATCATGCATAATTGAGA
>CALXYZ010000334.1 GCA_944393075.1 uncultured Anaerobiospirillum sp.
CAGAATTTAGAACAGAAGGAGGCGGCGCTTCCTCCCCAGAGTTACCTCTGGGGTATCCGCGCCGATATTAGATGAAGAGGCTGTTGCTTTATGGAATGGCAAGCTCCGAAAATTGAGCGCCGCAAGTCGCGGCAGATTAAGGTCGGTTCTGTGCTGGTTGGTGGTGATGCCCCAATTAGCGTACAGAGTATGACCTGTACCGATACCTTAGATGTGGCCGCCACGATTGCCCAAGTGCAGAGTCTTGTTGACGTGGGGGCTGATATCGTGCGTGTGTCGGTGCCTTCAATGGAAGCTGCGGAGTGCTTTAAGCAAATTGTTGCTGCCTCTAACGTGCCTATTGTTGCCGACATCCACTTCGATTACCGCATCGCTATCGCCTGTGCCGAAAATGGTGCTGCTGCTTTACGTATCAACCCTGGTAATATCGGTGCTCGCCATAAGGTTGAGGCTGTGTGCCAAGCGGCTAAAGACCATGGCCTGCCAATCCGTGTGGGTGTGAACGCTGGCTCCTTAGACAAAGACCTGTTAGAGAAGTATGGGGCCCCAAGTCCTGAGGCTATGGTGGAAGCTGCACTGCGCTCAGCTGACATCCTAGAGAGCCATAACTTTGTGGACTACGCCTTCTCGGTTAAAGCCTCAGAGTTGTACTTGTGCGTGGCTGCCTACGAGCTCTTAGCGCAAAAGACCGATGCCCCATTGCACTTAGGTATCACTGAGGCTGGAGGTCTTACTGGTGGTACTGTCTTGTCGTCTATTGGCATTGGCATGCTGCTGCAAAAGGGTATTGGTGATACGCTGCGTGTTTCTTTGGCGGCCGATCCGGTTGAAGAAATTAAGGTTGGCTGGGCCATCTTAAAGAGCATGCATTTGCGCACCCGCGGTATTAATATTGTCGCTTGCCCAACCTGCTCGCGTCGTGGCTACGATGTGGTCGGTACGGTGCAGGCCTTAGAAGAACGCTTAGCTGACATCAGAAAGCCAATCAAAATCGCCATTATGGGGTGTGTGGTCAATGGCCCAGGTGAGGCTTTACATGCTGATGTGGCTATCTGTGGCGGCAACAATGGCAAGTGTCTTATCTACGAAAAGGGTGAGCTCTTAGGCCGTATCGCCACCAGCGAGATCTTAGAGCGCGTCGAAAGTCGTGTACGTGCTTTAGCCGCAGCTGAGGCTTAGCGCGGCTTCGGTGAGGCCTCTGCGGCGCGCCCGCGCCGCTTGCGTGGCGCGCGGAGGCGCGAGAACAAGACAATGTTTTTTAGTTTCAGTGTTTTTAGGTAAGACAGCTATATTGTTTGGTGCTGATCTTACGTGGTTATTTAGGAATATTGATTCATGGCTCAAGTGATTCAAGCCATTCGTGGTATGAACGATCTGCTGCCTGAAGATACTTCAGTGTGGCAGCAGGTGGAGCGCGTCTTACGTCAGACCGTTTCCTCCTATGGCTATAGCGAAATGCGCATGCCTATCGTAGAGCAAACCAATTTGTTCTGCCGCGCTATAGGTGAGGTCACTGATGTGGTCGAAAAGGAAATGTACACCTTCGAAGACCGCTCCGGTGATAGCCTGTCGCTGCGCCCAGAGGGCACCGCAGGTTGTGTGCGTGCCGCTTTAGAGCACTCTCTGATCTACAATCAAGAGCAGCGCCTGTGGTACATGGGCCCAATGTTCCGCCACGAGCGTCCACAAAAAGGTCGCTATCGTCAGTTCCATCAGTTAGGTGTCGAAGTCTTTGGCTTAAACGGACCAGACATTGATGCTGAAATCATCGCTTTAACCCACGATCTGTGGCAGAAGTTAGGCATCGCTGACAGCGTGACATTAGAGCTCAACACCTTAGGTAACAGCGAAGAGCGTAAGGCCTACAAAGAGAGCTTAGTGAAGTATTTAGAGGCTCACTTTGAGGACTTAGATGATGATTCTAAGCGTCGTACTCACACCAACCCTCTGCGAGTGCTCGATAGCAAGGACGAAAAAGTTCAAGAGATCTTAAAGGGTGCCCCAGTGCTCTTTGACTTCTTAGGAGAAGAGAGTAAGGCTCACTTTGAGAAGTTACAGCACCTCTTAACCTCCATGGGTATCAGCTTTAAGCTCAACCCACGCTTAGTACGCGGCCTTGATTACTACAACCTCACCGTTTTTGAGTGGGTGACTACTGCTTTAGGTGCTCAGGGTACCGTCTGTGGTGGTGGTCGTTATGACGGCTTAGTGGAGCAATTAGGCGGTAAGGCTACCCCAGCTGTGGGCTTTGGTTTAGGTCTTGAGCGTTTAATGTTGCTACTGACTACTTTAGAGAAGGTTAAGGCTAAGAGCGCTGTTGATGTCTATGTTTGCGGCATGGGTGCTGCTGATGGCAGCGACATGATTGAAGCTAAGCAGTTAGCTTTATGTTCTCAATTACGCCAAGCTCTGCCAGAGTATGGCATTATGAATCACTGCGGTGGCGGTAACTTTAAGCGCCTGTTAAAGCGCGCTGATAAGGTTCAGGCTAAGGTAGCAGTGATCTTAGGCGAAGAAGAGATCAAGAACGGCACTGTGGCTATCAAGGATATGCGCACCACCAATCAAGAAGTGGTACCACAACAAGATGCCGTAGCCTCAATCAAGGCTATCTTAGAGCGTCAGGACTAGCCTCGGCGCAGCCAAAGCGTGAGCTTTGGCAAGCCATGGCGGCCCAGTCAGGACTAGCCTCGGCGC
>CALXYZ010000335.1 GCA_944393075.1 uncultured Anaerobiospirillum sp.
AGGCTGAGCATCAAGGCCGAATCAAAAGGCTGAGCCCCAAGCAAACCAATGAGGACGCAGCGTTGCAAACTATTAAGTTCGAACAGTTCCCTCTTCCTGACTTTGAATTTTACGCCATTGTCAGCGTACCTGAGGCGGTAGCAGAGGCCATGGCAAATGTCCCAACGCTCATTGATCACGCCCTGTCCTCTAACCCCACAACACTTAAAGCAGAAGAACGATCGATCTTTGACGAGCAGATACAGAAGCTGCAACAGCAATATCAGCAACAGCAGCCGCAGCAACAGTCACAACCGCAAATTGTGCAGCAGCAGTCTAATGCTGCCACCACTCAACCGAGCACTAACCAAGGCATAACTGACTTCAATTCGCTCTACCAAAACATGGATGTCAGCATCCTGATGCAAGAGCCTACCTTGATCTTAGCTATAGCTGTGATCTTAGAGATGATCTTGCCTTTAGGTAAGCGCTTTAAGCTAGACGGATTGATGAATGTGTTCATCGGCTTAGGCCGTAAAGTCAATCGCCCAGGCATTAGCGATACTCAACGTGCCTTTGCTGGCTTCTTACTGCCAACCCTTATCCTCTTTTTTTTGTTGTTCTTAGTCACAACCTTAGACGTGATCTCTGGATTTGATGCCATTATTGCTTTAGTGGTCATGGTCTTAGTGCTAGAACTCAAGTTTCCACAAGATAGATCTATCTTGGTCTACCGCGCCTTACATGAAGGCTTTAAGGACAAGGCCAAAGACCTATTGTCGACCATGGTGCTGCGCGAGACCAATATGCTCTCGCCAATGGGCATTGCCAAAGCTGCTAGCGAAAGCGCGATCTTGCGTATCTTTAGTGGCTGGTTTGCCGTCATGGTCTGGTACCTGATGTTAGGGATTGAAGGTGCGGTGATGATGCAGACGGTCAATGTCTTAAGCCGCTGCTACAACTACAAGTTACGTGGTAACTACCAATTTGGCCGCATGATCTTTAGAATGCAGCAAATTCTGCTCTTTATTCCAGCCCTAGTGCTGATGCTGTGTCTCTTATGCTCCAAGAGCCCATGGCGCCACTTCATTACAGCCAAGCAGGCGTTCTCTAACTACCCTGCCGCAGTATCAGGAATGGTTTTAGGTGCCGTTGGTGGTGCCCTTAATATCAGCTTAGGCGGCCCACGCTACTATCAGGGCTATCTCATGCGCTTACCTAGCGTTGGTGGAGAACACTCCCCAGATGAGCAGTCGATTCTCTACTCCATGCGCAAGATCAGAATGTGTGGACTCATACTGCTTGTCTTTGCCATCATCATAGACCTCAACTTCTAAGCACAGCAGCTCACCATCCAAACACGCAACCGCGGCCACACCCCAGCCTTAAATACAGGCATTGCAGCCGCGGCTTAGCAAGCCTCCTTTTCCTGCGCTAAACTAAACTAAACCAAGCTAAGCTTGCATCACACCATTTCTATAAGTAAGATGCAGTGCCGATCGATCCCATCCCCCTCCCCCAGCCTACGACTAAGACGGAGCGAACACGGGACACATCAGGCTAGTGACAGCACCCAATGGCAACAATGGCAGTTACCACATCCCAATTAACCACATACACTACTAGCTAAGAAGTAGACAACCAAGCGGAAGAAGAGACGCACAAAACAGCAAGTTAAGAGGAACACCATGAGCAAAGCGCACAAAGACGACCTCTCTTTTGAAGACCTTTTAGGTCAAGAGGCTGTGCAGGCAGTCGACAACATCGACTTAGTGGAAAAAGTAGGCCGCATCAAGAAGCTGGAGCAAGACAAGGTCGAGACTCATACCCCAAGCATGGACAAAGAGCTCTCTAAGATCAAAAAGGAAGCGGCTGTACGTGACACTAAGGAAGAGAGCATCGACTACTTTTCGTCTACCTTTGTGCCGATGGTGGCTCCAAACGAGGTCTTAGCTTATCGCAGTGCCGGTGCACAGCCATTCCTCTTAAAGAAGCTCAAGCACGGTGAATACCGTGAGGCTGACTTCATTGACCTCCACGGCAAGACAGTGGAAGTAGCCTACGAGTATGTGCGCCGCTTTATTCTCTACTCCCGCGAGCAAGGCTATCGCTGCGTACTCATCATCCACGGCAAGGGCGAACGCGAGCACCTCAAGCGCAAAGCCACCATCAAGAGCTACCTAGCCCACTGGCTCAAGCAAATGCCAGAGGTCATTGCCTACCACTCAGCGCCAGAGTGGAAAGGAGGCACTGGTGCACTCATGGTCATCCTGAAGAAGGGCGACAAAGAGTCTTTCAACAACCGTGAGCGCCACTCCCTGCGCACTCGCTAACCACAGCAAGCGACCAAAACCAACCATAGGATGTTTTGAGGGTGGTTATCAAGCCACCCCCCAAGGTTTATGAATGAACCTGCGCTCGCATGGTTAGCAGGCGAGCTTATGTGACGTGCCTTAGTGTATTGTTGGTATAGCGACTCGATAGAACGCAGTTGTAGTGGCTGCACGTTGTTGAAAGCACATATCCGTTTGTAGACCTTGAATACATCCTTAAAGATGCTTCCAGGTTGGTGATTGTTGCCCGCTACAATGAGAAATGCTAGAAAGAAGTACTTGAAGGT
>CALXYZ010000336.1 GCA_944393075.1 uncultured Anaerobiospirillum sp.
TGGCTATACGCCGCCCCCACAGGTAATGCACTAAATAAGACAAATAAGCCATTTAGCTAATTTGTAGAAGTTCTCAAGTAAAGCCACAGGCACAGTCAGTGGCTTTGCTTTGTGCGGTAACGTCTGTCTTAGCTTCTAGCTGCAAGGGCTAGAGTAATGTTTGGGCGTTGCCTTGGTTTTTTGTGTTTCATTTTCTGAGGAGAGTGCTGCGTTTAGCTTGCATTAGGCTTTGGTAGTAAAAGCTTCCATGAGGCTTTGAGGCTTGATACGCAGCTATGAAGTTTATGACCTCACCACGTTCTATGCTTGTGACCTCAGCTCTACCATACGCTAATGGCCCAATCCACTTAGGCCATATGTTAGAGCACATCCAATCTGACATTTTTGTGCGCTACCACCGCGCTATCGGCGATCAGGTTTATTACGTCTGTGCCGATGACTGCCACGGTACGCCAATCATGATTAAGGCCAATAACATGGGTATCAGCCCTGTAGAGTTGATCACCCAAGTGGGCGTAGAGCATAAGGCTGACTTTGATGGATTCATGATCTCCTACGATAACTACTATCGTACTCACTCTCCTGAGAATCAGCAGTTCTCTACCGAGATCTACAAAAAGCTCCGTGATGCTGGTTACATCTCCACCCGTACCATCTCGCAGCTCTACGATCCAGAAAAGAACATGTTCTTGCCTGATCGTTTTGTGAAGGGTACTTGCCCACGCTGCGGTGCTAAGGATCAATACGGCGACAACTGCGAGGTGTGTTCAGCTACTTACGATCCTACTGAGCTTAAGGATGCTTACTCCACGGTGTCTGGTGCTAAACCTGTGCTCAAGGAATCTGAGCACTATTTCTTTGATCTGCCAAAGTTCAACGATTTCCTGCAAGATTTCGTGCATAACTCTGGTGCCATCAGCACAGCCATGGCCAACAAGCTTGATGAGTGGTTCAAGCAAGGTCTCAAGGAGTGGGATATCTCGCGTGATGCTCCTTACTTTGGCTTTGAGATCCCTGACACCGACAACAAGTTTTTCTATGTGTGGCTGGATGCTCCTATCGGCTACATGGCTTCGTTTAAGAACTTCTGCGACCGCAACGGTATCGACTTTGATGAGTTCTTTAAGGCTGACTCGGATAAGGAGCTCTACCACTTCATTGGTAAGGACATTCTCTACTTCCACTCGCTGTTCTGGCCTGCAACCTTAAAGGGCGCTGGTTTACGTCTGCCTAATGGCGTCTTTGTTCACGGTTATGTCACCGTCAACGGCGCTAAGATGTCCAAGTCTAAGGGCACCTTTATTCAAGCTAGCACCTACTTAAAGCACCTGCCAGCTGAGTGCCTGCGTTACTACTTTGCCTCGAAACTGACCTCTGATGCCGTCGACCTCGACTTATCGCTCGATGACTTCCAGGCCAAGATCAACTCTGACATCGTAGGTAAGATTGTCAACCTAGCTTCCCGCTGTGCTGGCTTTATCACCAAGCGTTTTGAGGGCAAGTTAGCCACAGAGCCTTACGACTCTGAGCTTATGGCGAAGTTAGGTGCTATTAGTGAGACCGTAAACCAAGCTTATGCTAGCCGCAACTATGCTGATGCTGTGCGTGCCATCATGGGGTTGGCCGATGAAGCTAACCGCTACATCGACCGTGAGGCTCCATGGGTGATTGCTAAGGAAGAGGGGCAAGACGACAAGTTACAGCGCGTCTGCACTGACGGCCTTAACGCTTTCAAGACCATCATCACTTACTTAAGCCCAGTGCTGCCAGAGCTCTACTCCAAGGCTCAAGAGTTCTTAAACGACGAGCTGAAGTTCACCACTGCTGCTACCCCATTGCTTGACCACACCATCAACAAGTTCAAGCCAATGTTCACTCGTATCGATCCAAAGTCGATTGAGGCCATGATCGAAGACAGCAAGCAAGACCTCAAGGCTGCTCAAGTAAGCGCTAAGCCAGCTCCTGTTGCCGCAGAGTCTGCTCCTGCCGCAGCTGCAGCCGCAGCCACAGCTGCTGCTGCTGAAAGCCAATACGAGCCTTTAGAGAGCGAAATCACCATCGATGATTTTGCTAAGATCGATCTGCGTGTGGCTACCATTATCAAAGCTGAGCACGTTGAGGGTGCACGTAAGCTCCTGCGCTTAGAGCTTGATGTGGGTTTTGAGAAGCGTCAGGTCTTTGCTGGCATCAAGGCAGCCTATAAGGATCCAGAGGCTTTAGTTGGTCGTCAGGTTATTGTGGTGGCTAACCTTAAGGCCCGCCAGATGAAGTTTGGTATGTCGCAAGGCATGATCATGGCCGCAGGCCCAGGTGGTGAGGATGTGTTCTTACTCTCGCCAGATAGCGGTGCTAAGAACGGAGATCGCGTCCACTAGTCGCACTAGTGCCCGATTTGAAAAGTTCATTCAAAACGAGTAAATATTTTATAGCATCCACACTTTAGATCCAGATTTTGGTCTTCAGTACAGGCTGCATCCAAGAAAACATGAGAAAATACGGGGCTATGATAAACAAAATTAATCGAGCTGTGCGTACAGCAAACGTGTTTGACAAGTTCAAACGCATCTAAAAGAGGCTGCTTATGTATGGCCCTACAG
>CALXYZ010000337.1 GCA_944393075.1 uncultured Anaerobiospirillum sp.
GCAATACTTTATCCAAACATGCGACCTTATCCCCACTCTCACGAGTGGGGTATTGGTCGCTATAAGTCAGATAAAAGTTCGCTCTTATTTGCACAATCGAGCATGAGCTTAGCGCCTGTGCTCTGACCTCTAACTTAGCCTCTTAGCTCTCTGTTTTTGGGGTATCAGGAGTGGCTGTAGGGGCTGTTGCGGTAGGAGATGGTGCAGCGGCGGTATTTTCAGCACCGCCTTTTGCAGCTAAGCGAGCTGCTTTCTTCGCACGCTTGGCGGCAAAATCAGGCTTGCCCTTATTCTTCTTATCGCGATGACGCACCTTAACGTGCTTCTTCTCATCCTTCTTACCAGTCTTCTTATCAAAACCGCCATTAGGATTAGCACGGCTGCGTTTCTTCTCGCTCTGATGTGTAGCTCCTAACTCTTCAAAGGAGGCACATAAGCCCTTGATGGCACGGCGTTCGATGGTACGATCGGTGTAGCGCTCAATACGCTCTAAAACAGGAATTTCCTCTTTTAAAACGAAGCTTACGACCACACCCTTAGCACCAGCACGGGCTGTTCTACCTGCACGGTGCACGTAGATCTCACCTTTGCTTGGAAGGTCGAAGTTGTAGACGTATTCAACGTCTTCAAGGTCTAAACCACGTGAGGCTACGTCGGTCGCAATCAGCAAATCTACTTCGCCGTCACTAAAACGACGTAGGGCTGCCTTGCGTTCTAGCTGCGAACTTTCGCCCTTGAGGCTTGCAAAGCTCATGCCTTGCCTTTTGAGCACGCTAGAGAGCTTAGCAAGGTTATCCTTAGTGCGTACAAAGACAATGGCCTTAGCCTTAACGGTGTTGAGCAGGTGCAACAGAATCTTAACTTTTTGCCCTTCGTTAGCAGCATAGTAGGCTCGGCCTTGCAAGAGCTCAGGCAGCTTTTCCACTGAAGCAGCAGCACCTACAGCCTCATCACTACCTTCTCCCTCTGATACCATAGCACCGGTAGCACCCACACGTAGCTCTACAGGGTTATTAAGCACGTTAGCGGCAAAGGAGCGCACGCCATACCCCTCTAAGGTGGCCGAGAACAGCATGGTTTGATAACGCTGATCTAAGGCACGGGTAATGGTGGCGATATCATCGCGGAAGCCCATATCTAACATACGATCGGCCTCGTCGATGACTAAGATCTCCACATCGTCGGTCTTAATCCACTTCTTTTTGAGGAACTCTTGGAGGCGACCTGGGGTAGCACAGACAATGGTTGGCAGGTTATCACGCTGCTTTACCCTGTCCTCACCTCCGATGATGGTGCCATGGGTTATGAGCTCTTTAAGCTCGCCATCACCAGACTCTAGGGACTCCTGCTGCGATACCAAGAGCTTTTCGACCACAGAGTTGACTTGCAGTGCGAGCTCTCGGGTTGGCTCTAAGATGATGCACTGCACGCCCTTGCTGCGTGGACGCTGCGCAAGACGGGCAATGATAGGCAATAAGAAAGCAGCACTCTTACCAGTACCCGTAGGGGCACCTCCTAAGATATCAGCACCCTCTAAAGCCTTAGGGATCACCAGCTCCTGAATTGGGGTTGGTTGCTCCCATTCAAGCTGTGCCACTGCATCTAACACAAAGCCCGGCAATACAAACTCATCAAAAGTCAAAACCTAATACCTCAACACCACAAAACACAAACAACAAACAAGCAGATCTACACAAATGCAGCAACACTCTCGTGCTCTGGCATGCTCGCATGCTCACACGCTCGCACGTGCTCACGCACACACGCGCTCCAACCGTGTGATTACACGCCTTCGCGGCCCTTACGGGTCTCGTGGCAGGCGACGATCGTTGCGACCATCTTCTTACGACGCTCGCTATCAGGCTCAGCCGTACCATGAAGCCAACGGAAAAGCTCTAAATCGGTAGCGTTTAACAAATCCATGTAGTCATCAATGACACTAGGATCCATATTTGGCAGATCATGCTCTACAAAAGGCAATAACATCAAATCAAGCTCACGCATGCCACGGCGCGACTGCCACTTAATACGGCCCCAATTGATCTCAGTCATAACAACTCCGACAAAATCTCTTGTTCAGCCGCAAAGTAAGACCTCGGCGGCTTAATCTGCGCTATTTTATCAGCCCCTTGCAGCTCTGTCTTACTCTACAGTCACGGACTTAGCAAGGTTACGTGGCTGGTCAACATCAGTTCCGTTGATTACTGCCACGTGATAGGCCAAAAGCTGTAGCGGCACGGTAAAGATCATTGGACTGATAAAATCAGACACATCGCTAACCGCGAAGAGAGTGCATTGTTCTGCGCCCTTTTGTCCAATATCACCCAAGTTAAAGTCGCTACCTGCAAAGATGTAGAGTCGACCGCCACGCGCGCGCACCTCCTCGATATTAGAGATGAGCTTTGGCAACCACTGATTGTCAGGAGCCACCACGATCACAGGCATCTTGCTATCGATCAATGCAATTGGGCCATGCTTGAGCTCACCTGAGGCATACCCCTCAGCATGGATGTAGCTGATTTCTTTGAGCTTTAAAGCACCCTCTAAGGCAATTGGGTACATAGGACCACGACC
>CALXYZ010000338.1 GCA_944393075.1 uncultured Anaerobiospirillum sp.
ACAGATTGGTTTGGGAGGCAATCTCGTCGATGGTACCCACGATGTGAGAGATATTGCGCGACTGGCTGATCATGGCATCGATCTGCTTGCTATCTTCCTTAGTCTGCTCAGACTGACGGTAGATACCCTGAATCGAGTTCTTAGCTCTCACGATACCGTCGGCGGTAATATCACGCGACTCGCTAGATAAGCTGGCAGCGCTTTCGCAGTTGTTTGCAATTTCTTTGGTGGTCGAGACCATCTCATCGGAGGAGGCGGCCACAGTAATGGAGCGGCTCTCAGCATCGTGAGCGCTGTCGCTTAAGCGCTTCATATCCTCGCTGACGGCGAGCATGCTGTCGCTAGCATCCTTACTGACCTTGACCATAGTGCTTATGATCTTGTGCTGTTGCGAGCGCAGTCTCTCTAAGGAGGCAGCTAAGCGACCAAACTCGTCTTGGTAGCGAACCTCTACTTCATTGCTCAGATCTTGGTTCTCAAGCAAGGAGATGTTGTCGATCAGGATGTGGATCGCGCGCTTGCAGTAGCCAGCGGTCAAGCCCACCACAACAAAGGAAATCAAGATGGCGATGATGGTCACAACCGCGACAACAATCATTGGGGTGACCGAGGCGGCAGCATTGGCTTGATCTAAAGCTTCTTGAATTTGCTGATCACGGACGGCATTGATGTTGTTGAAGATCTCCATGAAGTTAGGTAAGGCTTCTTCAATGTAGATGTTAGCAGCCTCAGAGACGTTACCCTCTAAAGTCAGAGGACGAATCTTAGAAGTGTAGATCTCGTTTAAGCGAGCAGAACCAGCTTTAATGGCGCCAATTTCTTTAGGGAAGCGCGACATCTGCAGCTGATCAACCAAGGAGTCGAGGTTAGAGAGCAGATTATCGGTCTTTGGCAGCAAGCTCTTGTTGTCATGATAATCGTTAAAGAAGATAACGTAGCCTTCTTGAGTGGAGATATTGGCCTTAAGCACACTATCGACACGCTGATAGCGCTCTTGCAGAGCCCATTGCAGGTAATCGGCGACCTCACGCGATTTTTGCATCGAAGTCAGCGCTAATATTGCAATAGCCAATGTCAATAAGATCACCACACCGAAGCTCACATAGAGCTTGGCTTTAAGTGTTAAACCGTAATACCAGCCTAGCATAAAACAACTCCACCTCTCTAACAAGAAAGAGACGCACCAAAACCTACATCGAGGGCTTACAGCCAAATCAGCATGTGCATTTGCATGTGCATTTGCATGTGAATGTATGCGTTCGAGTGTATGTGCGTGTGCACACTAAACAGTGGTAAAAGAAGCCGCAGCCTAGGGCATTGCGCCTGCCTCCCATAGTGAGAGCACTTGCACCGTGCTCCTGTCTACAGGCAGGCGCTATACCCCACGCAGTGTAATCTCGGCTCTGCACAGCCAAGATAAGGTGACAAGGCACCGCTACGGCTTCATACCGTTATGGCTGTATGCAGCAACTGCACCAAGCAAGAAGCGCATTGCACCAAGCCTCTTACGTTGATGCTGCACACCGTCACCAAGAAATCTCGGCATTACAAAAAGAAAACCCTGCGCAAGCCTAGGCAGGAGGAAACTAGGGCCAAGACCAAAGCCATAGCAATAACTAGAAATCACACTGCCAACTCTTATTGCAGAGCCTCAATTTAAAGCACCGAACATGCACACAAACCACGGAGCAAGCACGCGTACCAATGCATACAACTGCGCACAAACACGCAAAAAAAAAAAAAAAAAACACGCGCACAATTCCCTGCTTTATGCACCCCGAAAAGTTTTGCGCCTAAGCCTATGTTTACAAGGAAAGAAACAGCAAAATGTCCCTGCACATGGCTTAAAAAGAACAACCACAGGCGGAATGTGCTGGCGTCTCAAGATGTCGCACCACCACCTAACACTAATCTTATCTACTTTTGCCTAGCTTCGACTTAGGCCATCAGGGTCTTATGGCCTTATGACTTTATGGCTTTAGGGCTAGAGACAAATCAGCCAATAAGCAAGTAACCAACCAACTAACTAAGCAAGCGAGCAATCTTTTAGGTAGCTAAGAGCACTCCTAGTGCTAACTAAATAACAGCCGCACGTTCAGAACAGGTCTTAGCTACTTCTAAACTGAACGGCAAATTTGCCATCACTCTGTGACGAGCACAAGGGTTCTTGAGCATTCTTACCGACAAATAGTGCCGAAATGCCGCTTTAATGCGTTATTTATATCTAGTTACATTATTGTCAAAATTGATCTAGTTATATAATGGCAGACTAAGCCCACACGAATGCAGGCTCGCATGGCATGGAACTGACAGTGGGGGAGTTACAACTTGCAGCTAATTAAGATATGTCGCTTGACATCTAGACCACGACGCTCGATGCTAGCAGGCGGCCGAAGACCAGTCTTTATGTCGCTCGCTGTGTCCTGATAGCCACTTCTGCATACGTGCAGCTATGGGCAAGACCGCTAATCACAACCCAAAAACATTTCCTACTGTACGGTCGCCTGCCACTCGTGACTCGTGGGTTGCTATACTCCCCTCTGATCTACTTGTCTCGCGTA
>CALXYZ010000339.1 GCA_944393075.1 uncultured Anaerobiospirillum sp.
TCCCATGACGGACTGAAGCTAGACAACTTAGGCTTGATCTCTCAAGCCTCGGTCGTAAGACCGCAGGTAGTTGACGATGAGAGCCTTAGCTTAAAGGAGTGGTGGTAGTAGCTTAATTAATCTTCAACACAGCGCCAGAGCACAGCTGTCGTGGCGTGCAGCTTTTAAGCAAGAACTTAAAAATCATAAAAAAGCAGAGCTCACGCTGCTTTGGTTGGTGGTCATTATACCGTGTGCGTTGCTTCTTACGGGGTGGTGTTGGCAGCTGTTGTGAGCTGAGTAGCAGCTTGAGCCTTTTGCCTTGTCCGAGCTACGATGCTCTGCGAACGCAGCATGGGCAGCCATGTCTGGGTTAATGTGAGTCGCTGGAACTTGAACTTGGTTTTTTGGAGGATTGAGCGTGAACTTAGAGCGCCTTGAGCTTAGAAGTGACGACACAGCAAAAAGCAATTTGCACAAGCTGGCCGAGCTGTTCCCATCATGCATTGTAGAGTGTCGCAGTGCCGATGATGCCTGCAAAACTGAGCTCGCGCTCGATTTGGACAAGCTCCAAGCTTTAGTCGGCCGTTCCATTAGCAGTGGCTCTGACTCTGGTGCGGGTGTGGGCGCTGGTACAGGATCTGGTCGTGAGCGCTATGAGTTCACATGGGTTGGCAAAGACCAAGCTCGTCTTGAGGCGCTGCGTCCCATCGCCCGCACCTTGCTGCCTGTTACCGAGCGCAGTGTGGACTTTGCTACCACACAAAACCTCTATGTGGAAGGCGATAACCTAGAGGCTCTCAAGCTTTTGCAGCGCAGCTACAGCGGGGCTGTGAAGATGATATACGTGGATCCGCCGTACAATACCGGCACCGACTTCGTGTATCGCGATGACTTTGCGCTCTCTGCTAAGGACTATGACGCACTCTCGGGGGCTGTCGATGATAAGGGACAGCGATATTTCCGTAACAGTGATACCTCAGGCCGCTATCACTCAGCATGGTGCTCCATGATGTACTCTCGCCTGCTGTTAGCCCGCAGTTTCCTCACACGTGATGGTGTCATCTTTATCTCGATTGATGACCACGAGGTGCATAACCTCCGTAAGATTTGCGATGAGATCTTTGGCGAGCGTAACTTTATGGCTGAACTGATCTGGCAGCGTGCGTACTCACCAAAGAATGATGCTAAGGGTGTCAGCCAAAGCCATGACTATGTGCTGATGTACGTACGCGACATCTCGGTTTTCAAGATTGGGCGTTTGCCACGCAATGAGAAGGTTAACAGCCGCTACCAGAACAAGGATAACGACCCACGCGGTGTATGGAAGAGCAGCGATCTGTCGGTGAAGACTTACTCCAAAGCCAACGACTACGAGGTCACGCTGCCATCTGGTCGTAAGGTCAGACCACCAGCAGGACGCTGCTGGTCGGTGTCTGCTCGTGAGTATGAGCGCTTGGTGGCTGATAACCGCATTTACTTCGGTAATAAGGGCGACAGCTCGCCTAGCTTGAAGCGCTTTTTAAGCGAACTTAAGACCGACGGTTTGGCCCCAACTTCATTGCTTTTCTACAGCGATGTTGGTCACAGCCAAGAGGGTGCACAAGAGCTCAAAGCCCTGATGAACGCTGGTGTCTTTGATGGCCCAAAGCCAACGCGTCTGATCCGTCACCTTATGTGCCTTGCTAATCTCAATCCACAGGGTGGTGATATCGTCATGGACTTCTTCTCGGGCTCTGCCTCCACAGCCGATGCTGTGCTGCAGCAGAACCTCGAAGATGGTGGTAACCGCCGTTTTATCATGGTTCAGTACCCAGAATCAGTCGATACAGAGAGCACCGCAGCCCAAGCAGGCTTCACCACTATCTGTGAGATCGGTGAAGAGCGCATTCGCCGTGCTGCCGCCGCTCTCAGTGCAAAAGCTAAACAATGCACTAAAATTGTGCATGGGGGGGGGGTAAGCACTATTTCGGTGCAAGCAAATGCCATCCTTACGCCGCAATTTAGTACTGATGCACTATCCGAGCTCGGTTCTGCTGCTGCTGACGTTTCTTCGGCCAGTTTAGGTTTAGACTTCGGCTTCCGTGTCTTTACCATTGCCGATACTAACGACTTAGGCGTCAATATGCCGGTCAGTGACTACTCCCAAGACATGTTGCAGCAATTAGAGCGCTCGCTGCGTCCTGAGCGTCGGGGTGAAGAGCTGCTATTTGGTTGTGTCCTTGCCTATGGCTTACCTCTAACGTGGGAGTGCAAGAGTGAGCAGATAGCTGGCTGTACGCTCTTGAGCTACGGCGATAATGCACTAGTTGCCTGCTTCGATAGTGAGATCAATCGTGAGCTGATACTTGAGATTGCGCGACGCGAGCCTCTGCGTGTGGTATTTGCCGATCAGAGTTTTGAGTCCAGCATGGAGAAGGTCAACCTCATTGAGCAGCTGATGACCTTATGCCCAAGTCTCAAGGACGAGATCAAGGTCATCTAAAGCAGCTCCAGCTCTTATCTGACTTATAGCGACCAATACCCCACTCGTGAGAGTGGGGATAAGGTCGCATGTTTGGATAAAGTATTGCTC
>CALXYZ010000340.1 GCA_944393075.1 uncultured Anaerobiospirillum sp.
AGTTTTCTTTGAGCAAGTGCACAGCCCCTGATTGTTACTAGGACAGCGGTGCTCAGTGGGCGTATAATCAAGCAGTTAGAGGAATACGGTGCTCACCGTTGCTACAGCAGTAGCTGTTACAGCTGTTAGGTTTGTGCTGATACAAGCGCCGTACTACATACTCGCAATCAGGCCTCAACCTATTTTGACCTTCAGGGAGATGTAGGCTCTGCTGAAAGGGTAAAGAGCATATGCCGCACATAACAGAGCCAATGGCTCAACAAAAATAGGCTAGAGAATATCAACTAAACAGGAGGGGCAACTCCTCTCCGTCTTAATAAGCGAGGGGCTATTCGCCTTACTAGATGACCACACTGATTAAGACTCAAGATTTCATTGACTCTATCTACGAGGCTCTGCAATTTATCTCGTACTACCACCCACGTGATTTCTTGCAAGCAATGAAGCACGCCTATGAGATTGAGCAAAACCCTTCTGCTAAGGCTGCTATTGCTCAGATCCTCAAGAACTCGAAGATGTGTGCTATTGGCCATCGTCCACTGTGTCAGGACACTGGTGCTGTGACCTGCTTCGTGAAGATCGGTATGGATGTGCGCTTTGAAGGCGACATGACCGTACAAGAGATGGTCGATGAAGGTACTCGTCGTGCATACTGCTGCAAGACCAACCCACTGCGTAAGTCGGTGTTAGTTGACCCAGCTGGCAAGCGTGTGAACACCAAGGACAATACTCCTGCCGTTGTGCACATTGAGATGGTCAAGGGCGACAAGGTCGAAGTTGCTATTGCTGCTAAGGGCGGTGGCTCTGAGAACAAGACCCACATGAAGATGCTCAACCCATCCGACTCCATCGTTGACTGGATCTTACACGAGATCCCACAGATGGGTGCTGGCTGGTGCCCACCAGGCATCTTAGGTGTTGGTGTCGGCGGTACTCCTGAGAAGTCCGCTATCTTAGCTAAAGAGGCCTTAAACGACCCAATCGACATCCAAGACCTCATCAAGCGCGGCCCACAAAACGCTGATGAAGAGCTCCGCTTAGAGCTTTACGACAAGATCAACAAGTTAGGTATCGGTGCTCAGGGCTTAGGTGGCCTCACCACCGTCTTAGACGTTAAGGTCAAGAGCTACCCATGCCACGCTGTGTCTAAGGCTACCACCATCATACCTAACTGCGCTGCTACCCGTCACATCGACTTCGAGTTAGATGGCACTGGTCCTGCTAAGTTCACCCCTCCATCATTAGACGACTACCCAGAGATCGAGTTAGGCGGCAACGACAACGTCAAGCGCGTCAACTTAGACACCTTAACTAAGGAAGAAATCGCCACTTGGAAGATGGGCGAGACCTTACTGTTAAGTGGCACCATCTTAACTGGCCGTGATGCTGCTCACAAGCGCATCTGTGACCTCATTGCTGAGGGCAAGCCACTGCCTGAGGGTGTGGACTTCAAGGGTAAGTTTATCTACTATGTCGGCCCTGTTCCAGCTGTTGGTGACGAGGTTGTGGGCCCAGCCGGTCCTACCACTTCTACCCGTATGGACAAGTTTGTGGAGACCATGCTCTCTGAGACCGGCCTCTTTGGCATGATCGGTAAGTCCGAGCGTGGCCCAGCTGCTGTTGAGTCCATCAAGAAGCACAAGGCTGCTTACTTAATGGCTGTTGGTGGCGCTGCTTACTTAGTGTCCAAGGCCATCAAGGAAGCCCGTGTGCTGGCCTTTGAGGACTTAGGCATGGAAGCTATTTACGAGTTCAAGGTGCAGGATATGCCTGTGACCGTGGCTGTTGATAGCGAAGGTAACAACATCCACGCCGAAGGCCCTAAGGTCTGGAAAGAGAAGATCAAGGAGATCGACTTCAAGTACATCTAATAATTGAGATGTACTAACTAGCCCAAGGCGCAGAGCAAGGGGCGTTAGTAAGAAGTCTGAAGGCTAAGGCATGGCTAAAAGGGGCGCAGACCTAAAAAAGCATTGAAGCCTAAAAGCCATAAAGCCTTGCGAACAAAAACGGAGTGCCAGCTCGTGCCGACACTCCGTTTTTTGTATAAGGCTGCATTCGGCCTTGAGATCGGGCTACAGCTTGCTTAGATCAATGGAGGAAATGAGGGCACAAATAAAAAAGCCAGTAATGACTTTGAGTGACTTGCCGCAAACCCCGCAGCGTAAGCCCCTCACTACCAAGCAAAAGAACTTTCTAAAAAAGGCTGCTTAAGTATGGCCCTACAGGGGGTAATTCCTTATGGCACAAGGGCTAGAGGCTGATTTGTGCTGTACGCACAGCTCGAAAAGAGGTTTATGCTTTCCTTAACCTTGATATTGCAATTTTCGATGGCATGAACCATATGTGGCTTGATGGCTATCCTGAGTTGCGAGCCAACTCTGTTGGAGAGGTGTACTATTGCTGGCGTGATGCTTGGTGCCCTGAAGAGCCAAAGATGGATAACTTGAAATTCCAAGTTAATTTCTTTAAACAAACAGCTTATTTACGCCGTTTGTGCTCTTTAAAAACTGATTTG
>CALXYZ010000341.1 GCA_944393075.1 uncultured Anaerobiospirillum sp.
ACGTCCTTGCGGCCACCTAAGCAGGTAAGCCTAAAATATAGGCTCACTTGGAATGAATTTATCAAATCGCCCACTAGAGACTTGACCACAGCCAAGCGGCTTGTTGGTCTCTGGTCTGGGAGTAGATGTTGGCATATTAGCTCCATCTAATGGATTGAAACATACAGACAGCTAACAGGATAAGCTGATGCCGCGCATCGCTTCCCTTAGCTATTCGCGCCATTGCCTTTTCGAAGCCAAAGAGCATCAAGGTCAAGCCCTGTTCAGCCTGTTCCTCTAAACTCATGAAACTTCTTGGCATAGCGCCAAGATAACTCTCATTTTATTTATGCACAAAAGCTAATTGCTAAAAAACAGCATAAAAATGCTTGACGAATTAGTGACCTCGAACAAATTGCGATTGCTAAGTCAAAAGATCTTGGAACTCTGTATGAGACTTAGGGCGCTGTTGTTCATGAGTACAGGCTTGACATCCTCCCCCAGCTTACGCAGGGGGATTCCGAGGAGGTTCCTACTGCATAGCATGGGTTTGGTTCCTGCTGATCGGCCTCTAACGAGGCTCGCGTTATATCGCACTTATTGCTAAGTACGATAACACAGGCCATCTGGGCATGCCCTGCCCTTCGTTAATTGGTAGCGGATAAAGCTACTCACAACTACACCAATGCACAACTGCACTAAGTTGCACTAAAGCCAATTTGCAACAGACTCTGCGTCCTATGTTTTTATTTTAGGCACACGCGAGCCTCGTACTACCGTTTGTAGCACTAAGGTTAACTGTTTTTTTGAGCAACCAAATAGATCTGTTAGATCCAATAGACTGTAAATTTGCCAAACAAGCAAAGCAGGACTTGCTACCCACTCCATAGTGTCCATAGTGCAGCACTATCGAGCTTCAATATAGTCACGCTTCACTCTAAGCTAGCTTTGGCTAGGCTAGCCCTAGCTAACCTAGGCTATGCAACAGCAAAGCCAACATCAAAATATAGCACAAAAGCCATATTTGTCAGACTCTGCGCTATTTTTAGCTAAGCTTATAGCGTTACTACAACTAATGCAAACGTTTTACTTTCGTAAAACAAGCCACAAATTCTACCTAAAACAGCTCCTTGTGGCACATGTTCGACTCTCCCCAATCTCAACTTTTGCAACAGCGCTCACACCAAAGATCACTAAAAGAGCAAGGTGTTCGACATCTGCCCACGATCGATCAAGAGTCAATCAAGAAACAGCTCGCATGAGAACAGCAAAAAGAACAGAAACAACGGCTGGGAACCTCTATAATTTACCACACCGCATCATACAAGGCTAAGAGGCAATATCCTTGATCACTCATGCCTGAGGCTTTATTAGGATTAAGCGATGCGTATTGTGTAAGGCAGTTGCCAAGAAAATGTAGAGTCGAACGCGGGCGCTACCTTATGAACATGGGCTCTCTTCAAAGTCACAAAGTGTTGCTGAAATATAGTAGGCTATATCTGGTAATGCATGATTCATGACTTAGAGATGGAGGAAAACACGCATTAACGACTAAGTTGGTTCTTGTTTTATCTTGGTTTGTGAATGGGGCTTAGCGCATGGCTCGCAGCAAAAAAAACAAAAAAGGGCAATAGCCCAGCGGATTTCGCAAAAGCGTGCCAAGAAAGAAAATGAGCGCGCTAAATCGATGCGTACTAACGACAAGAATCATCATGTCGTTCACGGTATCTTTATTTCTGAAGGGTTGTGCTATCGACCTTGTTTGCAATTCATGTGCTTGCAACACAAACTCAGCAACAACCAGAGACCAAGCAATGATGAAAGCTCTACCGCAGATGACAGGATTTCAGCTAATTGTCGCTTTTATGGTCATGGTAAAAACTTGGTCAATCAGCGCAACTTGGCTCCAAGCCATCACTATTTAGACTCGCAAGGACAACTGCACAAGCAAAAGCTAAAGCTAAAGCTTAGTGAGCGCTACCATTGTGGTAGTGATGGCAAGAGTGTACAGCGCGATATCATGGCTGCTAATTTCCTGAAAGTATCAAATAGGGTGAACGGCTGAATGGCACTATTCGTATCATCTGACGCAACAAACCAGCATATTTAAGGCAAATCTGAGCACGGCTTTAGATCGACGTTAGCTGGTCACTAATTTTCATTTGGTGATCACAACATATAGCTTCAGAAACGGCGTGTTTATGCCCGTACTATACGAATAGTAGCAATCTACTGTACACCTTGCTTGATACTTTCAGGTAATTTGCTGCAGCACACCACGCGAAGCGCTGATGCCCAAGAAGCACATCAGAAACACCACAAGTCTTATATTGAGCAGCCTAAAGGCATGTACTTGAATGCCATGATGGATCAGTATGACCTTGAGACTCTGCAACAAGACAGTGGCGTACTGCATGCCCGTAACCAAGTTGCTTGTGAATATATCAAGCAGCACGGCAGTTCTCAGCTGCTGAAGAGCTTTGCACCTCCTAAAAATCAGGATGAGCAGCAAAAGCCTCAACCAAAACATTTGTTCCCAAAGCAGGCTTTAAGCCATATGCAGGTTCAAGAGTTGAATTTAACA
>CALXYZ010000342.1 GCA_944393075.1 uncultured Anaerobiospirillum sp.
AGCCCTTGGCCATGCCAAATGCAAATATCCATTAAAAAAAAAAAAAAAAACTCGCACAAGCTCCTTTTACCTCAGCTGAGCGCTGGTGATACTGACAAACTCCAGATCAGCATAGCCATACTGCGCTCAGATTAACTGTGAAAAAGAAAGCAATGATGTCATCCATCCACGGCACTGTATGCCGCGTTTCCCACAACATAAGTAGCGCCCTCGTATCTCTACGTGGTCGCTTGCAGCAAGGTAGTGAAGCTACCACTGTAACTGCATCTAAGAGTGCTACTCCACTACACTTTCCGCTAACTATTAGCGTGCAGCTAAAGCCTGTTAAAGCTTACGACGCTGCACCTAAAGTCAGAGCTACAGCAACAGCAGCTGTAGCTACTGCTGCTAATTCTACTGCTGCTGATAGCACTGCTAAAGCTGCCACTGAATTAGAGAGCAAGGTAGAAGCCGCAAACTCTTTGGAATCAACTATCAAGGCCCATAGTAAGACCAAGAAGGCTGTGAGAAACCCTGCTGCAGAAGCAGAACAGACAGAGCTTGCAGTTGATTTAAGCCGTATCGATATCGATGTTGATACTGACGCCCGTACTCGCTCTAACGTTGGCTTACCAAACATTAAGGGTAAGAAGGTCGAGGTACAAGTAACACCTCCAAAGCCAGCCGTTAAGGTCATTAAGCGCAAAGGTGCTACAGCTTCTACAGGCAGCACTGCCACTACCGCAAAATCCAAGTCTAAGTCTACTAAGACAGCGCCCGCACCCGCACCTACACCAGTACCTGCTTCAGCTTCGGCTCCACCTCAAGTGCAAGAAGACGCTACCGCAACGGCGCCCGCTCCTGAGCTTGCTGTAGCTTCTGCTGCTACTACAGCTACAGCTGCAAATGCTAATGCAACTGCTGAGGCTACTGCTGCTACAGACGCTGCTGCTACAGCAGTGTCTGCAAAGAGTGAGAGCTTGGCATCTACTGTCCCTACAGCTACAAGCTTTGATGATGATCTCACCACAGGCGAGGTGCTAGGTGTAGATGCCCCCAGCCTCTTAGAGGCCAGCTCTATTCTGACTCCAGCATTAGGTGCTACCTCTAGCAGCAGTGGTGATGATCTCAGTGATATCAGTGATTTGGGCATTGTGACTGCTACCAGTGTAGTCTTAGAGGATCAAGGCGATAGTGCTACGCCAAAGTTAGATCTCAATGCTCTCGCACCAATTGAGATTAAGCCTGCCGTTACAGCTACAGTAGTGGAGTCTGCTACTAAGGCTCAGAGCGTCGAGAAGGATAAAGCTGAGAGAGCTGCAGCACTTCACGATGAAGAGAATAAGAGTGGCTCTAGCCTCTTAGTAGAAACCGAGTCAACTACAAGTAGCACCGAGCTCGGTATTACACCTGCTACTACCGCTAATGACTCCACAAACGATGATAGGCAGAAGCCTTTAGCCGAGAGTGAGGCTGATGCCCATGCAACTACAGATGTAGATACCGATGCAGATGCAGATGCAGATGTAGATACCGATACAGATGCAGATGTAGATATAGATACCGATGCCGAAGCGCTAGGGGCTCATGTGAGCTTCAGTACTAGCACTATCTCAAACAGCGCGAGTACGGGCTTAGATGCTGTTGCTACTGACAACGATGTCTTTGGGAGAGGGGAGATTAGCTCCTTAGCAACAAGTACGTCTTTAGAGTCGTTTGCCTCAGACCATGATGTGTTTGGTGTTGAAATCCCAAGCCTAATTGATGCTGGTGCAAGCTTAGGAGTGCTCAGTACGTCTGAGAGCTCTAATTTAGGCGTAGTGTCCGCAAGCAGTGAGCAAGGTAGTATCTTTACCACCACCAATGCGGCAGCAGCTACTACTGCTACTGCACCTATAGCAGCTACAGTACATACAGCAGCAGTATCGGCCGCTTCAGGTGCGGGCGCCGTTCCGAACACGCATCAAGTTGCTGCTAATGCTGTGGCATCTGATGCTGCCGCCGCCGATGCAGCCGATGCAACTACAGATGCGGGTACAGCTGATATAGGCTTGGGGAGCTTACAGATTACGCCCGCTGCAGGCGGCAAATAAGGCAAATAAGGCAAATAAGGGGATGCGCTCGCATGCTGTTTGAGGTGCGGGCGCCGTCCACTGCATGCCATACCGCGCTAGACCATGGTAAATAGTTTGCAGAAAGTGCAATGTAGTGTAGTTTTAGGTGAATTTTGTGCAATTTAGACTGGCTCTGTTTAACGCACTGTATGTGGTGTGAGCGTAGCTCGGGTGCTGCATTTGGGCGCAAAGAGCTGATACTTGTCAGTATAGCTGTAGGTAAAGCTCCGAAAATCGTTAGCTGCATTGCATTTCCTTGTGGGCAAGTGCGCATGCATAGGCCCGCTGTGCTATAAATGTTTCAAGTATCAATAACTTGGGCGCATAGAGCTCAAATCTTTGCGAAGCTGCAGAGATTCCCGCTTTTAGGGGGATGCCCTAGGGGATACCCTATAGGAGATACCCTAATACGAAAGATTCTTGCTTGTGGCCAACAAAATAACTGCGCAGGGGATTGTGATTGCCTGTGCTTTAAGAGCTCAAGAGTAGCCAAGTAGATACTAATGTCGGACTTAGTTTCGCTGTTTTGTTGTGTTTGTATTTCACTTGTCATACCAATCAACTCTAACTGCCAATGGGAGTGAGGTGGTGTGAGGGAGTGCAGTTAAGAAAGGAGTCTGAAGATGCCTAAGTGCAAGGCTCTTTGGAGTGAGCGGCTTAACGCGCTCTTAATAGTGAGTAGCTAATCTAGGGTAGGGCAAAACTGACCAAACTCGCAGGTGAGTTTTTTGCGCAACTCTAGAGCTTATCGGCGCAACAGAGTATCATGCTCTGATAAAGAGAGCTTTAGGGCACAAAGCAAAGCGATGCAGGTGATAAGCTTGCAAGGTTTTGCTGATTCAAACTAAGTTTGGACACAAGATAACGTGTGATGCCTCTGAGCTGAGACGCTAGTTGGGTAGTGTCTGTCGTCAGTTGTGGTGTGGCAGATCTCAAAGACTTAAAGGAGTTCATTAATGATTGGTATTGTTGTAGTTTCTCACAGCAGCAAAGTAGCCGAGGGTATTTGCGACATGGTGCAGCAGATCTCTGCCCGTGACGGTACCAAGATGCCAATTTATCCAGCAGGTGGCAATGCTCAGGGTGGTTTAGGCACTGATCCACAAAAGGTTCTGGACGCTATTAAGTTAGCCGACCAAGGCGAAGGCGTTGTGGTGTTAGCTGACTTAGGTTCTGGTGTGATTAGCTCGCAAGCCGCTATTGCCATGTTAGAGGAGCCATTAAGATCTCGTGTGAAGATCGCTGACGCTCCAGTGTTAGAGGGCGCAGTCGGCGCTGGTGTTGAGGCTGCTTCCGATGGTGAGAGCACCTTAGACTTAGTGGTATCCACCGCTGAAGGCGCACGCCAACTCCACAAGAAGTAATCAAGAGGCGGCAAGCCGCCTAGATTACCGACACCCTGCAGCAGAAGAATTTTTGTTGCGGGGTTTTCTTTTTCTGCACGGCGCAAAACCGCTACCTTGCGCTCCGCGCTACGCGTCCTGCGTCCTGCGTCCCGCGTGCCGCATGCCGAGCACTGCGCCAATGTCTATACGGCCCTGGCAGCAAAGAGCAAAGAGGAGAAGAGATCCATGCAATGCCCACGCATTCGCACCGTCCTTGGTGTGGTAGCAGCAGTACTGCTATTAGGCTTTAGCCCACTCTCGCAGGCAAACCTAGGGGACTGGTCAGACGACTTGTACGTCTCACCAGACGGCTATGGTGGTTATTCCACATCAGATGGGGTCTCTATCATTCCAGACGGCTTTGGTGGTTACTCCACATCAGATGGGGCCTCTATCATTGTATGCTCCCCATAAATCACCCGTAGGCCCTTGAGAGGGCATGAGATAATATACGACGCTGGCTGATATATCGGCC
>CALXYZ010000343.1 GCA_944393075.1 uncultured Anaerobiospirillum sp.
ATGCCTAAATCAGTGTCAATGCCAGTGTTTATGCGGCTTTAGCCGCTGTGTTTAACCTCCTTATTCCGGAGAATATGAGTTTTCTTAAAACTGTGCTGTTTTGAGCGATTTTATTTGATTTTGGCATCACTTACTCACAAAAAACTCGTCAAAACGGCACAAAAATAGGGTGTTTTTTACCAAGGTCTAACCCCCTTACACTCTGTACCGAGCAAAATAGGGTGTCATATGGGCAAGTGATAGGGTTATCCTCTAAGGAGGCGGTGCCATGGCGACCTGTCATTAGTACCAGGACCTGACCTTGAGCCAACCATCTAAGAATTTGGTCACAGGGGTAGGGTAGGGTAGGGGAGGGGAGGGTATAGGGAGGGTGGTAGCCGGTAGGGTCTGACTTCTTACCTTTGACCATACCTGACAACCGAGTCCGACAGGTACCAACCTTAGTACTCCATCATCTGTTACCCAAGGGCAACACCATAAGGGTAGGTCAGCCAAAAGTAGGGGCAGCACTAAGGTAGGAGTGAGGCCCCCCAAGATTGGTATGAGCTCCTGACTTGGAAGTGAGAGAGCCTTTGCTTGAACCAGCCCTCAGACCTGATCAGTTCCAAGAGTTGAGTCCGGCTCCTCAAATGCTGGTCATTGGGTACAGGGGGCAGAGCATAAGGGGGTAGCCATAGGGTCTGACTCTTACTTTGACCGTAGCTGACACATAGTATGTTAGGTACTGCCCTCGGTACCTCATCACCTGTCACCCGAGGTTCACCCCATATGGGAAGGTCAGCCAAAAGTAGAGGTGGCACTAAGGTAGGGGTAGTCACCTAGGGTTGGGACAAGCACCTGCCTTGGGGTAGAAGAATGTCGAGCCGACCATAAGCAAAGCTAATGGGATTATGCCCTAACTTATGTAAACGTTTACACAAAATAGGGTCATAATAGAGGCTAACCCTCATGGTCATAGGGTGTGGGGTCAGTAGGGTCATTACTGGTAGGAGTCGGGAAACAGTGGCTCGCCCACCCGAGCTCACGGGTCAAGTAACGAGGCGAAGAGCCATACCCTTACTTTGGACGGTACCCCATATACTGGCAGTTCGGCACTCTCACTTTGTATGCCTCCGACTAACTGAGCCGGCTGATAGTCTTTACCGTACTATGGTCACGGTATAGGGTGAGGGTAGGTCTTGGGTAGTCGTAACCAGCTCCGGCACCACACCTTTACCTTGGCAGGTGCCTCATAGTCCGGCAGATTGACCCGCCTAGACTAAGACCTGTTACTTTGACTGACCCAGCCACGGGCCCATGCGGTAGACATCCCCATACAGAGGTCATGGTATAGGGAGATGTACCGTATCCTAAGAGTCACTACCCAAGACCGTGGTCATGATACATGGGTGACCAGACAGACCAAAGTCATGTCGCGAGGTGACAAGACTTATACCTTGGTCGCCACCTCTAACTGGCAGCCCCCCAATCCTAAGACCTCTCACCTTAACCTAGCCTTGAGAAGGCACCTGCCGTAGTGGATACCAACCGAGCCGGAAGGCAAGCTTGTAAGCCGGCTCGGTTGGGAGCCACTCCCTAAGGCCAGTACTATTGGCAGAGTCCCATAAATAAGCCATTCTTGGAGGAAGCTTAGCCCACATGCCGGCCTTGAACCACCGCAGTAACCGTTCTTAGGAAGTCCTAACCCTTACAAAACCGCATAAATATCAGCTTTCTTAAAGTTATGCTGTTTTGAGAGATTTTAAAAAGCAGCAGCACCACTTACCCACAAAGATTCGTCAAAACAACACAAAAACAGGGTGTAGTAGCCTGCCATGTGTACTGGTCGAGCCACCTAGGCCAAGGTCATGTCAGAGGGTGAGGCAAACTTCTACCGTCACCTTGACCACACCTAAGACCGAGGCGCCCCGCTAAACTATAAGTAAAGCTTATGTACTGGGGTGTGAGGTTTGGCTTGGAGACAAAGAAAGACCTGAGACCACCCACTTACACCCTAACTTATGTAAACGTTTACACAAAATAGGGGCATAGTATGGCTATCCTCATGGTCAGAGTGGGTGGGCTCGGTAGGGTCATGACAGGCAGGCACTTTTAGTCGTGGCTCGCTACCAAAGCTGACAGGTCAGAGCCAAGAGCTTCTACCCATGACCACGGTCTATTGGACTGAAGTCTAAGTATGGTCGGCAGGGTAGACCTTTCTATACCGAGGTCATGGTCATGTGGTCTAAGATGAGAGTGGGTCATGGGTAGTCGTACCAGCCTTGGTGCCAACCCCAAAACCGTCCTCAAGTCCTAGAGTGACACCTGCCCAAGTTAAGGTCATGTACTGGGATACAGGTCAGACCCACTCCATAGTCAGAGGCAGGTCATAAGGTGATGAGCCCAACACTCCATGCCCCAGACGGTACCCTTAGACCGACGACCTGGCTAGCCGAGCTGGCTGGTAGACCTTCCTCCAAGGTCACTGGGGCATGAGGTGGTGAGACCTATCCTTGGTCATCATCTCTGACTGACAGGCACCAGCTCTTGGAGATACCAACCGAGCCGGAAGACAAAGCTTGTAAGCCGGCTCGGTTGAGAACCGCCCCTAAGACCAGCTACTCTAGCAGAATCCCATAAATAAGCCATTCTTAGAGACGGCCATGTCCATATACCGGCCTTGAACCACCACTGCAACCGTTCTTATGCGGTTATAACCCTTGTAAAACCGCATAAATATCAGCTTTCTTAAAGTTGTGCTGTTTTGAGCGATTTTGCAAAGTGACGACACTACTTGCCTGCAAGGATTCGCCAAAACAGCACAAAATAAGGGCTAAAACCACAGTTATGACCGACACCGTACCAGCATCTGAGACAACACCTGAGACAGCACCTTCCCCTTGGTTAACCGTCCAAGCCGACTCCTAGCTAGGTTGGTCGGCTTGGATGGGTACCTAAGTTTTGTCAGGCAGGTCTAGGGAGTAGGGTGGCTGAGTAGGGGGTAGCACCTACCCAGACCGGAAGCACCCAACCAGTCGTAAGCACCTCCTCGCCCTTAGAGGTTCTCTGTCCCAGACCTGTCGCGAGCACCAGCACCCACACTGCCCCACCTACTAAGGGTGTGCCCAAGCCGTGACCTTACATGACCTGATTTGCTGCTAAACCCTGCCCTATTCTCTGCAAAACCGTATTCTTATGCCATTCTTGCTAGACTTTGGCTTATATATGAGCTTTATGACGAGTACCGGCATTAAAGACACCGAACTGCCAGTCTGTGCCACTTGGCCCCGCGCTCCGAGCTCCGCCCGCGATAAAACCCCGCGGGCGGAGCTCGGTCGACAACCACCACCAAGACACAGCATGATGAGGTCTGGTCAGTCTGAGGTTGGAGCACTGGCTTGGTCGACCCTTGGTCGACCTGAGACCGGCATGACCGGCATGACCGACATGACCGACATGACCGACATGACTGCCCCTGAACCTCAACACTCAGTTGCTTACGGCTAACAACAAGCAGCACCAAACCAAGTCATACAGCAATATAACAATCCCCAAGACATATTCGCATAAGTATAATTATGTTAAATAGCGACAGTAGAGGCCGCAGCAGTGGCAAGCTTGGCCTTGCCTTGGCTGGACTCTTGACCGAGCTGGTTTTCCGAGCTTGCCGAGACCAGCTCGGTCTGTGCTCACCTAGGTTGGTGCTATCCAAAATACCAGAAGCTGCTTGTCGCCAAGGCTGACTATTAGAACGCAGTAATCATTAGCACTTACTTATATTACTGGAGTCTCAGGTTACGACTCGAAGGCTTGCTTATGGTTCTTGGTGGTTATCGACCGAACCGAACTCTGCGCGTTCGGTTCGGTCGTACTAACTTGGGCTGGTGCTAACATAGAGTCACGGAAGGTCATGTCTTCAAGGCCGGCACCTCGTCCAAAGTTAGACTCATGACCAAGGCTGACCATGGTACTCCATAAGACCGTGCCATGGACTACGCGAGGTGCTGCCACCATGGTCAGCGAGGTAAGGGGCACAAAGTGAAGCACCCCCAAGGTCTGTGCCTCCGTCCAAGCACCATGATTACTCTAAGAACCACCCTACATCTTACGACTTTGGCTTAAATATGCTGTTTTGTGCAGACTTAGACACGCTAAAGCCACCTGCTTACTGCATCAATGGCTTATTTATGTGGTTTCTGAGTCCTATCAAGAAACTTATAAGGCAAGCTAATGAATATGGTCAGCCAGCACTGGATGGCACTCAACCGAGCCGGTCTCCTTGCTTGGCCGACCGGCTCGGTCTATACATACTTTGACTGGTGCCAACGACAAGATACGGAGG
>CALXYZ010000344.1 GCA_944393075.1 uncultured Anaerobiospirillum sp.
CAAGGTTAGCTTTAAGCTGAGTCTACAGAGCGCTACCACTGGGCTGAATGTCGCTAACCAAGAGGGTGGCTCTATGCACGCTGTTTAGTCACAGATGGCACGCGACCGTACAGGTCGGTAGTTTTTGCTGTTGTGGGCTTATATTTGGCCTTTGCGCTTGTTTGTGTCTTCTGTTAGAATGGTTGTCGTAGGCTTAAGTTGTTTCAGATCAGCTTTTGTGTCGCCTCTTGCGTACTAATCCTGCGTCCGCTGACACTGTTCGTGGGAGAAATCGCTGTTTTCCTTGTGATTTCAGGAGCAAATGCTATCGCTCTTAAGCTGAAATGGCGTTAGCTGCGATCGAGGTGCATGTAGTTGTAGTTCCGTGTACCGCATCGCCACTAACTTTTGCCCAACTTGAGGGTGTATCGCCGTTCTTGCAGTGCTCATACTGCCGGCGTGCTTTACTGTCTTTTTCTTTGCAGCCCTCAAGTATTTGCGGATCCTAGTGCGTGTCGCTCTTTCTTTGCTCTTATAGAGCAGAGCTCACGTGCACAGTAGAGGCTGTGTTTAGCCCTTGCTGTAGGATGGGCCCGTGTCGTAACGCCTCAACCTGTTTTGGGCGGTGAGACCAAGTTCAACCTCTGCGGCTTGCCCGTGATCTTGACCTTGGCCTTAGCGTTTAAAGCTTTTGTGCTCTGCACTTCACCCCCGCTGCGTGCTTTAGGCTTTTATAGCCGCGGCGGCTGCTCCCAAATTCCGGTTGCTCCCAAAGTCTGAACTCTCATACGCAAACAATGGCAGGTACTGTTGTCCCTGAGTAATGAGACTTTGTGTGTCCATTGCCTTTTGCTAGCTTTTTGTAGCCACGCGGCAGCCGTGTTGCTGTGCTCTATCTCTGCTTTGGACTCTGCACCGAGCAATATCTCGGTAGTAGCTAGGTAATAGCTTGAATTTGAGTAGTAGCAGAGTAGAACCGTTGCTCGTAGTGGTTGTGCTGTAGCAAAAGGCCTCGGCCTTCAGTTCTTCCTCGCTCTTGTTTGCAGCAACTTGCTGTAAGGAGTTGTTATGAGCAAGAAGATAACTGGAGTGCCTTCTGTCACACCAAACCTAGCACTCAATGATGCTAGCCGTAACCATTCTGATTCGGCCGTGTCCGTGGCGGTAGCTGTGGCTGTGCCTCTGCCAACTGCTACTGCCAGCGCCTCTATTTCTGCCCCTGTGGCTAAGTCTGTTTCCTCAACGGTGGCGGCCTCGACGGCGGCGACCAAAAAGGTGGCGTCGTCCGCCGCGGCGGTGGCTACGGCCGCTGCTTCGGCGGCTGCCTCTGCTGCGAAAGAAAAGGCTGCGGTCGCTAAGGTCAAGGCGGTAGCTGCAACCTCGCAAGTGGCCGCAGCCGTCAAGACCATGGATGACACCTTAGCCCGTACTAACGAATCTCAGCCTCATGTGACGCAGGGTCGTGGCTATGTCGCTAAGGTGACCTCGGATGTGGCGGTGGCAGCAGCTGAAATGGTTGAGCCTTTGGTGGTGGCACCGAGCAAGCTTGCGGTATGGTGGCGTTACTTTGTTCGCACTTTGATGCTGTTTTTGCCTATCTTCATCGGTCAGCTTGCTGCCACCTCGATGGGTGTAGTGGATACCGTCATGGCCGGCGCCGCCGGTACTTTAGAGCTCTCCGGTGTGGCTATCGGTAGCTCGATCTTTTGGCCAGCCGAGCTCTTTGTCGTCGGTATGTGTTTGGCTATCCATCCTTTGGTAGCAAACTTGGTTGGTAGTGGCGAGTTATCGTTGCTACCGCGCAAGATGCAGTTAGTGACCACGGTGTGTTTGGCCTTTGCTGCTACTGTGGGTTTGGTGTTAGTGGCTTTGCCTCATGCTTTTTTGTATGCCCACGATATGGGGTTGGTGTCGGGTGTTGACCGCAACATGCTCTCCATCGGTCAGGGCTACTTAACAGCTGTTGGTTTGGCTATGCCTGCTTACGCCATGTTTAACGTGTTGCGTGCCTATTGGGAGGGTTTAGGTAAGACTATGCCAACCCTGTTGTTCGGTTGCTTGGCCCTTACCCTCAATATTCCGCTTAACTACATTTTTATCTTTGGTCATTTGAGTATGCCTGCTTTAGGCGGTGTGGGCTGTGGTGTTGCCACCTGTATCACCATGTATATCACTGTCGGCTGTATGCTGCTCTTCGTGCAAAAGCACAAGCTCTTTGCTCATGTGCGTCTCTATCGTCAGTGGTATAGCATCTCGCGTTCAGAGATGTGGGGCTTTGCTAAGTATGCGCTGCCTTTAGGTATTGCCGGTATGGTGGAGACATTGTGCTTCTCGTTAGTGGCCATGCTGCTCAGCCCTTTCGGCCCAGTGGTGGTAGCAAGCCATACCATTGCTATGAACGTATCCGGTCTTTTGGTGATCGTGCCTACTGCTTTGAGTGCTGTGGCCTCGATTGAAGTAGGTGAGGCTATGGGCCGTCACAATTGGCGTGAAGCTCGTGCTCGCACCTTAAGTATCATTGCTTTTGCCTTAGGCTTCTATCTGGTGGCCGTGGTGGGCTTGATTATCGGTCGTGACCTGATTGTTGCCCTGTACTCGCAAGACGTCGCGGTCTTGTCCTTAGCCCCAATGCTCTTGCTATTCTGTGCTGTGTTCTTGTTACCTGACACGCTGCAAGTGATCTTCATTGGTGTGTTACGTGGCTTTAAGGACTCACGTTCGATCTTCATCATAACCATCATTGCTTATTGGCTGATTGGTATGCCACTGGGGGTCTCGTTAGGCTATGGCTACATCAGTGAGGCCTTGCATAGTGGCTCATTAAGCGGAGCTCAGGGCTTCTGGTTTGGCTTTATTTGTTCGCTAAGCTGCGCCAGCATCCTATTAGGATCGCGCATCGTCTACATCTTTAAGCGCCGTGTAGAGATCGGTGTGAAAAAAGAAGAAGGCAATCTTGTAGGCTAAGTCAGGCACCTTGCATGTCAGTCCGTCACCTGCCAGCACCGTCCACCACCACCCACCAACCATTAGCCACAGGCTTTTGGTTGGTTGTGGTGAGTTGTTGGCGGGGCGGGCGCCGTTACAGAGCTAAGCTTGGCTCCAAGTGTGGGCTGGGCTTAGCTCTGTTTGGTTTGAGCCAGCTTAGGTCTAGGCAGGCTGTTGGTCGTCGCTGGCTTCACTTTTTGGTGGCTTGTGCTGCCGTGCGCCCACCTGAAAGTCTTGGGTGATCTTGTCTACCACGTCTAAAGCCAGATCGCTAATAGAGTAGGCAGGGGTAGGTTGAGCTTGTTGCTGCAGCTGCAGCTGCTGTTGCTGTTGCAGCTGCTGTTGTTGCTGTTGCAGCTGCTGTTGTGGGGACGTAGCGGCTTGTGCCTGTGCCTCTGGACTGTTGTCAGGGTAGGCATTGTCCATGGTGCTACTTTGGTAGCACTGTTTGGTGGAGCGCATTGCTTGCTGATTGCCCAAGTTACTGTGCCAGTCGGTTGGGTCTACTATCATCTCAACCTTTGGCTGTGGATACTCCAAGATCATGCGCTGACATTCATCATGAGCCGCAGCCTCATTCATCTCCTCACCATTGAGCATGTGCGTCTCCCGATGTGGCTGGGTCGGATTCATTGAGACCGTTTCCTTATCAACAGCGTTTTCCACAGTCGAGGTGTAGCGCTCACTAGCTCTGTCTGTGTCGCTACTACCCCCAATACTATCGAGGCCATCGCCACCATTGCTGCCATCGCAAGCACTCTCAATAGAGACAGTGGTGGTAACGGTAGTCTTGTCTCTTGCTGTCTGTACGGCTTCTTTATTGACTACCGAGGCCAGCTCTTCGGCGGTGGCTTCTTCTGCTGGTTTGAGTGTGATGTGCACATTAGGCAAAAGCAGGGAGTAGTCGCCCTCAAACTCACTTTTATGGCTATCAGCCTTGAGTTTGCTGTCGCTGAGCTCTGGGTCTAACTCACTATTACCGTCCATACTGTGCTGAGCCATCACGGCTGCCGCCGTTAAGGCGGCCACGTTACCGCCAGCCCAGATGCTGCCGCGCAGGTCATCTAAGCTGCGCACGCGCGGCGCGACAAAGTTAGCCTCCACCAAAATCTGATGAGGTTGCGGTAAGGTGTGCGGAGTCTGGTTCGGCGACTGCTTTAGAGCCTGTGGTGAGAACACCGCATCATGGTGTGGCAGCTGAGGAGCGGGCGCCGTTGTGGCTGCTTGGACGGGTGTTTGTACAGGCACTGGCACTTGATCTGCTGTGTGACTCTTTTTGTCGGTGTGATGGGCTCCTGGTAAAAAGTGGTCGGCAAATTCTTTGGCGGCGTGCAGCGCTTGCTGCGGCAGCTTGAGAGTGTGATGTAGCTGCTTCGTGAAGTTGAAACTGTGGCGACGGTAGTTGAGCCACGAGTTGAACTCTTTGGAGAGCTGCGAGGCGTTTGTCAGGCGCGAGGTGAGCTTGATGACCTTTTCGTGCTGACTGCCAAAAACGTCTTCACTGAGTTCTTTGGCGCGGGTGAGCGGGTCTTGGACGTTGGGGTTGTTGATATTGATGCGCTCAAGGGCCTGATCTAAGGATGCTGGGTTATCAAAGATAACTTTAAGGCAGCCCCTCACAAAGTCTGACTTGTGAAAAATCGAGTAGAACGGGATGATCGTGAGGATAAAGTTATCGACTTGGCGGCTGTTTTCCACGCCGTCGATACACCAGTTCACAAAGTGCTCGCAGTTGCAGGTCAGGAGGTTGTAGTGGTTCTCGCCCAATCTGCTCATGCCACGGTTCACCGCCTCTTTGCCTTGGTAGGGGGCCTGTTGATGCTCACGAATGTAGATCGAGCGGCCGTCTGCAAACTCCTCTAATGAGACCTGAATGACGCCACCTTCTAAGACGTACTCTAGTACCATGCCTTCGCCTAAATAAAGGCCGTGATGGGTGTAGGCAAAACGTCGGGCAATGACGTGGTCACCTATCTTAAGCAGCGGATTGATCTTGTCCATAAGCGCTACTCCCAAGTGGTTACATGGTACCCACACTACAAGCGCCGTTTCTACAAAAACACAACGGCAAATAGCCTATGTGCCCTAGGGCAATAGGCTTCACAGCGTGGACGTTTGTTGCTGTTGCAGCAGCAGTTTTTGCTCAAATATCGGTAAAAGTTGACATCCTCCCCCAGCTTACGCAGGGGGATTCCGAGGAGGTTCCTACTGCATAGCATGGGTTTGGTTCCTGC
>CALXYZ010000345.1 GCA_944393075.1 uncultured Anaerobiospirillum sp.
TCGACATCCCCAGCTGCTGCTTCGACCCAAGTTGCTCCGTTCCAGCACTTGAATCCATCGCGCATGTCTTTGATGGTGAGGTCTGCTCACCCAGCAGCAAATCGCGAGCAACCAAAGTTGTACTCGCGCTACCGCGACAAGCCAGATCCAAGTGAGGTGCGCAAGATCCTCATCTACCTCAACTACAACGACCGCGAGATGTGGTACAAGGTGTTCTGCGTCTTAGGCCGCGACTATCAACATGATCACGAGATCTTCGCCATCGCTCAGGAGTGGAGCAGTCAATACCCTCACCGTACTGCTGCTGACAGGGCTAAGGAGCGTACCGAGTTCTTTAACTCCTCCCAGCGTGACGGTGCCCATATTGGCACTCTGATCTTGGAGGCCAAGAAAAATGGCTACGTGGTACCACGCGAGTATGAGACTCACGTGCAGCAGGCACTCCATGACGCTCGCAAGAGCGTTCCACCTGTGAGCCCAGTGCTGCAGCCACCAGCGCCTGACGACGACTCAGGTTGCGCCCGCTTCCATGAGATCCTGCTGAAGTCTTGCGCCATCACCAAGTACTGGCTGTACATCGCTGGCGACGACAAGATGGCTGCCCGTGTGACTTTCCTCAACGACAGCTTCGAGTTCTTCCGCTATATGCCGGAAGGCCCACGCTGCATCATGGAGGCCATGCACGAGTACTGCCGTGCCTACAAGTCGTACTCTTACAACGAGTTCACAACTTGGCTGCAGCTGCAACACAAGCCGATCTCCCAAGATGCCTTTAACATGGTGCTGAGCTCAGCTAATGCTACCTCTGAGGAGCAAGCCTACGATTTCCTTAATGAGGTGGCCGATCTTGGTTTCCAGAGTCAGCTGATCGAAGCAGGTGAGAGCCTCAAGAAGTACGCACCGCAGCTCCGCGGTGCTCAGCTTAAGGCTTTTGGTCGTGAGATCCAAGAAGCCTTGACCCCAATCAGCGAAGGCAAGAACAACGACAAGGAGCTCTGGCCTGACGACGTCAATGCCATGTGCATTGAGCGCACCGATGACGAGCTGGCGATGAATCACTTCGTCCCCTCTGGCTACAAGGTCATTGACGACCACATCATGGGCTTACACCGTGGTGGCGTGACGCTCTTGGCGGCCTATTCAGGTATTGGCAAAACTTGGGTGTCGCTCGACATGTCCATCCGCCTACTGCGTACCCATCCACAGGCCCGCGTGCTCTACATTTCCTCGGAGATGTCTGTCTCTGAGATTGAGTTCCGTATCTTCGCCTTGGTCAACAACGTCAGCATCCTCACTCAAGACCTTAAGCGCTACCGCGCAAGTGGTGAGTGGGAGACGTACATGCAGCGCTTCAACAACTTCTGCCATAGCGACCGTGCCATCAAGCTTATCGGTGCTGATCGTAAAGCTATCACCATCGATGATATTGAAGCGGCGGTAGCCTCCGCATCGGCTAAGGGGCGCCTTGATCTGGTGGTCGTAGACTACCTCCAAAACATCCAAGGCGCTGAGTCGCCAAACAAGAACTCCGCCAATCACGAGCGCGTGCTGCGGATCATGCAGCGCCTCTGTACCATGGCCAAGCGCGAGCAATGTGCGGTACTGGCTTTATCTCAGCTGATCAACCCGAACCGCAAGGGCAAGGACAACGCACCTCCAGGCCTCAATGACCTTGCTGAGTCGAGCTACATCGTCCATGCTGCCGATGCGGTGATGGTCATGTACCAGATGGTCTCATCTAGAAAAGACAAGTCTGGCGGTGACATCGGTGGCATTGGCCCAGGCTTCTACGACGAACGGCAAGGGAACCTATTTGTGGGTACGCCTGAAGCTGCTGCTGCCGCTGCCGCTGGCTCAGGCGTGGCTACTGGTGCTGCCATGGAATCTGAGGCGAACCAACTCTTTGGTGAGGATCGCTTCTTCAACGATACCGACCTCTTGCTGTCAGTGTGCAAGTCTCGCAACGGCATGAACACCTCAACTCCGCTTAAGGTGCGCCGCTCTGCTGGTTCCCGTTTCTCCTTTGAGTTCTAGGAGGGTTTATGACGCTACTCAGTGATTTACGGGCTCCTAATGGCGCCCCTGTGGGATTGGGCGGCGTCTTTGATCTCTTACGAGGGATCGAGGATGCCATGTTTCATCGTGGCTGGACGGTCATTGGTTCCGTCTTTAAGGCTTCAAAGCTGCACCCGTGGAAAGCCCCTGTGCGCGAGCAACTGCATCAGTGGGCACAGGCTGACCTGATCTCACATCGAGCCACCGCGCTCAACCTGCGCCTTGCCGACAACGGCGTCATTGCTCTTGACTGTGACTTCAATGATTGTGTGCTGATGTCGCGCTTTATGCGCGCTTTGCAACTGCGCTTGGGGCTGCAGAAAGAGCAGCTTTTCACCTGCGCCGGCAAAAAGGGCGGAAAGATCTTCTTCCGCTTCCAGTCGTTTGATGGCTACGACCAACTGCCACGTACCCTTGGCCCTACGGTCTACCTTAAGGGCCATGTAGGCGAGGGCTCCTTTAAGCAGGAACTGGAGGTGAAAAGCGACCTCAGTACGATAGCTGGCCTCTATGGGCCGGTTGATCCGGTCACTGGTGATGGCATCGTCTATGGGCCGTATGCGGACTACCCGTACATCGTGGACGCCTCACCTGCTGACCTGCCGACGATCACCAGCATTGAGCTCCAAGGCTTAGGTGAGCTCATGCTCAACTTGGTTAAGCAAGGCGGTTATGAGACCGCTGAGCACCAAATGATGGAGCCAAGCGTGTTAGATCACGAGTTTATGCGCGCCTGCGCTGTGCTGTGCATTGGTTTGAGCTACTACGCACTGCAAGAGAGAACAGACTTCGGCCTCGTTACCTTTGCCGAGGCTAAGGACTACGCTCAGAGCGTAGGCTTGTACCAGCGCGAGTTCCTGCCATTACTGCGCTTCATTGGGCAGGATCTAACCTGCGAGCTCATCGAGCATTTGCTCTTAGACAACGCTCTGTTCTCACCGCTGTTAGAGGACGATGCGCAGATGCTGCGCTCTATCTTTACCGATAAGAGCATCATCACCGACCACGCCAACCTCCTGTCTAATGCACAGTCGGTGTTTCTTAACAGCACGGCTTTCCACTACCAGTTGCTGTTGATTCAGTCAGCTAAGCATGGGATCCCAGCTCTGCCGATTCTGGAACTGAGCCAAACGCTACGCACTCTGCTGTGGGGGCCGATCTACCTCTAACCCCAAAATAACAGCGCCCGCCCCCAGATTGCATTTTGCATTGTGCTCTAGGAGCAGGCGCTGTGTGATGGTGTTGACCCCTCAAGCCCAAGCGTTGTCTCAAGTTTGAGTTTGAGCTTGAGGCTAAAGCCTTAGTCTTGGCTAGTGCCTAATCCAATAAATTTTGACCTGTCTTGATGGCTTGTTACACTCATGGTTTCGTGTAGTATGCGGAACCA
>CALXYZ010000346.1 GCA_944393075.1 uncultured Anaerobiospirillum sp.
GGTGGTAATGGTGGCCGCTGCCCCCAAATCACAGGTGCGGGCGCTGTTAATGTCCGAGACGGTGTTAGCTCCTGCCCCTGCACCAGTAACTGTTACAACGTGGGGTGCTGAGACGTCGATGTTGACGTTACCATCAACGGTACCAATACCGGTACCGAAACGGGTCTGACGGGCCCGAGCGTCAAAAGCAAAGCTCTCACGGAAGATAGGACGCACACTGAGGTCGAAGAACTCACCCTGGCCACAGTAAATCTGAAAGACCGTTAGAGCTTGCCTACTCTGCTCTGTGGGGTAGATCTCGGCCATGTATGGGTTGTGGGCAAAGATCTTGTCTAAGAGGGCAGGGCCGACCTCACAGGCTTGACCTTGGAGGTTGACCGACTTGCTCTGCATGGTGCTCTCACCACATAACGCGGTTAAAGCGATCATACCGCTACCCATAGCCCCCATAGGCACGTCACCCTCACGGTCTACTGCGTCTATAGCGAGTGCAGGGTCTTGACGTCGGGCATGGGCAGAAGCAGAAGCGGTCAAGCGCTCGTACAAGGACTTACCCTTAGCGGTAAGGAAGTAGAGACCATCTTGGTCATAGAGCATCATGTCGATAACGCAGGTACGAGGAGCGCCCTGAGCGTCGGTCGTGGCTAACACTACCGAGTAAACGTCCTCCACGATGAAACGCAAGTAGTGCAGATAATCAGCCATAGTCATCCCTCCAAGCCGAGTAACGCAAACGTGGTCAATCAGTACTCCAATCCATAACTGCCTGAGAAGAGCTGAACGGTCTGAGTCTATGCTTGTAGCTTAGCGCGAGCGGAAGTGTGACGGTAGTAGGCACATTTTTGTGCTATATTTTCCAAAAGGAAAGTATTGCGAATATAGGCCGCTGAGGAGAGCATGTAGGAAAAACTGTGATCTCGTTAGCGCTTGTGGTTGGTGTGTGTGATTGAGGATGTGGCTTATGGCGCAGCGTGGCAGCAAATTAGACGCCTCTCTTGAGGCTGGAGTGGAAACAGGTTTAGGCGATTTGCCGGCTTGCCCTGTAGAGACGACCCTAATGCTAATCAGCAACCGCTGGATGGTGCTGATTCTCCGCGACCTCCTTACAGGCACCAAGCGCTATGGTGAACTGAGCCGCTCGCTTAAACACATCTCACCTAAGGTTTTAGTCAGCAACCTGCAAAAGCTAGAGCAAAACGGCTTAGTGCGTCGCGAGGTCTTTCCGGAAGTCCCTCCACGTGTAGAGTACACCCTCACTGATACTGGTAAAAGCCTCAAGGGCGTCCTAGACGTCTTAGGGCAATGGGGTATTGCCTATCAAAAGGCCTACCAAGCCGCAAACGGTGATCCGCTGAAGATCCAAAGCTTCAAGCTTGAAGAGCAGGAGCCTTTTGACTGCTGTGCCATCCCGCAACTCGCGGCCGCCGCAGCCGCGGCAGCTCAAAAACAAGGCCAAGGTCAAGATAAAAGCCAAGACCAAGATTACAGCGATAGTGCCTTAACTGTAGAAGTTGAAGCTGTAGCCGGTGATGCCAACGCTGAACTTATCAGCGAGCTTGATGCACAGCACAAGACCGCCATCGAACTTGAGGCGGAAGAGGCGACCAATACCGAGGTCACACCAGCATTTGCGCCAGATAGTCGCGTCCTTGCTGACAGCTACTACCACCGCACAGGCGCTGCAACCACAAGCCGAGCTTTTGATAGCGATAACAGCCTGACGCAAGTACAAAGCCGCGCCAATCTTAGCGCCATGCGCAGTAACAACGCTACCAGCTCCAGCAGTGAGAACGTCTCCAAGACCCGCTTCTCACGTCCAGCCACCATCAATAACAACAATAACCTCAGACCTGCCACCACCTCCCTCCGTGGACGTCTGCGCTCGGCAGTAACCCTGCGCGACCTGACCCACTAAGCTTCCTCTAAGGGCCAAGGCTCAGAGGCCTTGGCTCATAATCTCCCAAGCTCCCCCACAAACGTCACCAGCCTTTTGGTAGCAGCCCCTACTCCCTGACAGCTCATTCCACTCAAACGACTGCTTCAGCCCCTACATCAAGAGGAACAGTCAGCCCTAAAAACGCTGCCTCAAACGTACCAATGATACCAAGCGTCACCGTGGAAAGAAGTCCTTGTATTTTGCTGTTTTCTCGGGTCAAAACGCTCGCAACCCAGTAAAAATGCGGCATCTTGTTTCACCGTGGGGTGAAACTCAAGCCCACAAACGCCCCAATAATTAAAAGAGACAACGTGGCTTCAGACGGCGGTTTTTATGCCAACTCAGTACAGTAGAGCGGTCTTTAGTTGTGGCGATAAAACGTGGCCGCGAAAAGCGGAACCTGTCCTTTTAGACCTAACCAACGTCCAACTATCAGGTGAAGACGTCGAGTCATACCCTACTCCGCCTTCTGTCCTAAGGGTAGAGTTGGCCTTCGTAATCTTAAGCAGCGGTAAGCTGAACGACCGACCAACTTCTAAAGGTGAACTCTGTCAGGAGACCTGATGAGGCAGCTCGGTACCAAGGTCTGATCTTTGGTGGAGGTGCCAAATATGGAGACAGCTTTGAGGTGTGTCTTGTTACAAAGGCCGGTAACTCATCCTTGCCCAGAGCTGCTGCAGGCAAAGTAGGGCAATGCAAGGCGAGACGCGATAGCCCCTACTCTGTGTGTAACCTTGGGCCACAACCTTAACTTTTCCCTAAAGAGGTGCAGCAAGATGCCGCACTCCGCCTTATAGGTATTTGGGTGATTGAGTTAGTAGTTAATTGGGTGTTTTGGGTTGGTTTTTTATTTAAAAATTAGACCGTAGGGTAAAACTCTAAATCACAACATATTACATTAAAAAACAGCGTTCAGCCCTGACTGTATAAGGCTTTGCGCCTCTTTAGATCCAAGAAAATAATGAATAAAATCCTGTGAAAGTGCTACGGAGGCTAGGCAAACGCCTACAGAGGAAGGAGAGTTGGATAACGCCGCCAGACACTGCGCACGCCATTGCGGCTTTGTGTATGTGTGACTACCTGCGCTGACCGAGCTAAGAGGTATGGCAGAACTGAAGCTATACCCATATACGGTAAAGGCGCTCGGCTTCACACGGGGCCACACAGCCATCACCGTCATAAAGGATTACTGCCCCTACGCCCCAGCGAACAGAAGGGCGTGAAAGACCAAGGCATTGAACTACCACTTGCTGTCTACAACAGACACTTCTACCAAGGGCTGCTTATTGCTTACAAGCATTCATACCTACACATACCACTTGGCTCCACTCGCTGCTCACTAAGTCTGCTGCTTCGAGCTTGGCTATAAAGAGGTATAAAGCACTAACGCAATGCGCAGATCCATGACTCTGATCAGACTTAGCTGGATCGACCAAAACTATCCCCTACTACCTTCAGGAGCGATACCTCTTGGCACATGCACATGAGCCTCATGCTGGTGAAGCAGCTACTTAGATAAGAGGAGTTTCTCTTGGTGGCTGCGGCACCTTATTACTGCGTCGCATACAGGCATCACTACGAGTGTGAGCACTACTTTCTCTGCTGCCGTGAGCTGATACTACCTACTCCTTCTTCTATATCTAAAGAACAACGTTCACTTGCCGCTCTCAGTCCTCTAAGTTTGGCTTGTATGTGGGAAAGAGCAGTTTTATTTAATTTTTTCATTGTATTTATGACCGTATGGTAAAACTGAGAAACAAAAATGTGAAATATATTCCATATTTTTCCTTTAGCTGTAGTTAAGTTCTGACTGCTCTTTGTAAAATCACAGTCAAAGTTAACCCGTGCTTTGCAAATGATTACGAAATTTATCAGTGAAAACTGGTATCTTGACTAGTCAAATTTTTTGCAGACGCAGCCATGTTTAACGAGGCCCCCTATGAATAGCAGATCCACAGACACAAGCGCAGAAAAAGTGCGGTCTAACGACTTAAAGAAAGTGACTGGAAGCGCTTAAACAGGCACGAGATTGTGCTGCTTTGAGCTGAATGACTGATTGCTGGAATCCTTATATTGGTGCTCTAGAAGACGCACCCCTACTGCACAAGACGCGCAGCTCAAGGCAGAACCGTGGCACTATGTGCACTGCCTACGCAAAGCACTTAGTAACAGCGCCCGCCCCCTACAGCTTGCTGTGGAGTGAGCTTAGAACCGCACCATGCTCTTGCCTGTAATAGCAGACGCTCCAAAATAGCGGTTATATTCACATGCTAAGGCATGTCACCCAAGGCACTGTGCAGCAAAGTCAGAAGCGAGAAAAGATGAGGCTAGCCGCCATCACTAACATGAGACCAAGGAGCTACTAATGGCTTACACAAAGTACGTGCGGAACGTTCTGCAAGACCTGAGCGAAGAGTTCGCTTGCAAAAATATGACTGTGAAGTATGAAGGAATACACGAGGGCAACTTACTGTTTTCCACAGATCATGTCCCTGTTGATGGGCAAATAGGGTGCTATGGCTACCCACTGTATG
>CALXYZ010000347.1 GCA_944393075.1 uncultured Anaerobiospirillum sp.
GGTGACAGGGTGACAGGGTATTTATGCAAAAGGGCGCGAGCTGCAGTACAGCTCGCGCCCTTTTAGGTGGTAAAAAGACATGACTAACTGGCCTTAGCTTCGACTTGGGCCGTCTCTTTCTTATCGATTTTTCGCGCTTTGCCCCGAGACCGTTTGGACTGATTTCGTTGTTTCCTAAGGTCCTTGACCTCTTTTTGGGCTTGGAGCCTCTGTTTGTAGGTCAGCTTAGGGAGTACAAACGCTTTAATGCGCTCCTCAACCCCATCTAGAGTACCGTATTTAAGCAGGTGCTCAATAGCGTCTGGCAGCCAATGCTGACAGCCTGTTTCAGGGTCATCTAACAGCATGTCGCGAAGACGTACTGGAATGTCACGCGATCCTGGTTCTAACCCATCAATGAAGATGCGGTCATACAGGTAGGTTGCTGCACCGTACTTGGTAGCCCAAAAATGCAGACGTGACAATGGCTCAAATGGCTCAATACCATTGATGCTCAGCGTTCTGAGAATGGTGCCAAGGTGAGCAAACACACGAATATCACCCTCAGACGACAAACCACGATCGGAGCGCTTGGCAAACAGAACAATATCCTTGATGATGCGCTCAACTTCATTAGTGCTGAGGCCTGCAAATGGGCAGGACAAGAAGAAACTAAGCTGATCACGGTTATTGAGGAAGTATGTTGCAGCAGATGAGATGGCCTTAATGGGAGAGCAGCCCTCATACAGCTTTTTCTTCTCGTTGTACTTGGCAGCACCTAAGCTCCTAATGAGGTTATCAAGCAAGGTAAAGCAATTGGCACTGAACTCGGCACGAATCTCTTTGCGATGCTCAATAAGCTGCAACCAATCAGCCTCGCTATAGTCCTCAGATCCCTCAATCTTTGGGTCGATACGTAAGATGGTGCGCAGGATAGTGTGGCAAGCGAATAAAGTCGCTGTATCTTCTGTTTCGTTGATGATTGCGCGGTACTTCTCGTTCTTTTGCTCGTTAGTGAGACTGCTATTGCTAGAAACCTCAAGGATACGCTCAAACAGCTTATCAAGAGCGCCCGTTACGTAGCGCATCGCGTGCACTATGCATGACTGGTGTCCAATCGGCAGATCTTTGAAGTACTCCTTGTAGAATCTAAGGGAGTCAGTTTTCACCACCAGAGGTGTGTTTTGGGGACGGATATAGCTATCCAGTACCTCTTTAAGGGCCTCTTTTTTACGACGGCTAGTAAACTCACAGGACACAGTGCGGTACAGAGGCTTGTTGTTCTCATCAGTGACAATGCCACTTAGAACAAGGAAGTAGTTCTTCTTCTGCTTTAACAGATCCGCAAGAGCAACGGCTTCTTGGGCAATATTTCGGCTAAACTCATCAATCTCCAAGAAGTTAGCTTGCGTAGTAAGCTCCGCAATAGCGTTATGCACATGCACAAAGAACTCGTTGTCAGCAGCATTCAGCACATTGTATGGGATGCTGTGGCTAATGTCCTTGCCCTCAAAAAGATCTCTAACAGCGTTAGTTGGCAGGCCATACTCGTCAGTCATGATAATGAAGCCTAGCAGCTCGCCCATTGATAGAGTTGATCCAGGAACAGCAGGTTGCAGGGCATTGCTAATCACAGCAGGCTGATGTGCATTAGAAGACTTCTGCTCACTACCAGTAGGTGCTGGCTGAGGCTGCGGCTCATTGGCATCAGCTGTAGCCTGAGACTCACTTTCTGTTGAGGTTGCTGAGGCCCCAATAGTGAACTCAATGTCAGTCGCTTGGCAGTCGGCATTGTTCTCACAGGTTAAAGATAAGGTGACCTCCAAATTCTCAGGTTCGTCTGGGGTTTGGGTCTTAAGCTTCTTACTCACCAATTGGGCGATTCTACTTACAATACCGGTACGGTTGCGGAATGCGCCTTTAAACGTATATTTGGTGGTCTTGCCATCATCGCTTTTCGTTAGAGAGCCTTTTACCGCTTGGTCTCTATCCGCCTTAGCCTTGTTAGAAGAGCTAGAGCCAATGCTCTTCTTAGGAGACACATCAAGCCCAATAGCCTCCATAGCTTTCTTATGGGCTCTACGCTCTTTGCGTAACTCTTGAAGACGAGTGAGCTTCTCTAAGCCTTCTTTGCGCTGCTCGTCGTGTTGGTACTGCTCCACAAGCTTAGCGATAAAAGCATCCATAGCCTCCTCAGTACTTGCACCAAGGTCATTTAAGGCACTCTTTAGCTCGTCAGAGGCTTGCAGCTCAGCAATATCTGAGTTGAGCTTATCAAGACCTTTCTGCATGTTCTCCATGACGATTGGATCAGGGATATCCTTCACGCGATTACTTTTGGTCAGCGACTTATTATTGCTGCCCTTATCATCCGGTGTATCAGCACTCTCATGGTTCTTAGTGCTGATATTGCCAGGATGACCATTCTTGTTCATGGAGTTGGCCAAGTGGTTCTTGTGGCTCTCAAGATCAAATTTGGTGTCGCATAACGCTTTGACTGCGTTATAAAGCTCTTTAAGCTCGAGCGGGTTTTCTCTGATGCTAGCAACCGCATTAGCAACAGCTTGCAGCTCATTTGCTAAAGCCTCATGATCCTCTGGCTGCTCTAAAGCGGCATGCTTGAAAATAGCCTCTAAATCCTTGAGGTCTGATTGGGATGGTAAGGCGTCATTAGTGGCTGTATTAGAGGCTTCGCAGTCCTGGATAGCTTGCTCTAAGGCTTGCTGATCAAGGGAGGTTTCTTTGGCGATATAGGAAAGCTTGATGATGCTTTTGAGAGCATCTTTTGTGGTCTCAGCCTGATTCAGGGAGGCAAGGGAAATGCGCAATAAAGCGCTAAGAAGTGAACGAGGGACGGCTATGCTGTCATTAGGTACACTACGGACTACTTTTTGAAAAATAGCCGGTAGTTTTTTATACTGCATGACTGTTAGCCCTCTTCTATTGGTGGGGCTGACACATCGACAGCCCCGTCATATGGCTGTCGATTCTTGCATGAGTATAGGGTTGTTTGCAAGGGGTTGAGAAAAAACTTAGCAGGCCTCTGGCTTCACCATGATGCGATCACCATCGATGTATAGCTCAAGCTCGGCGTAGGTGAGCTCCTTAGTGCCATTGCCATTAACGCGGTCAAGGAGTCTCTGATAGCCGCCATGGCGCAGAACTCTAGTGAGCATGAAAGGGCCCTTGTTGTCGTACCACACCAGCTTAAGGATCTTCCTTGACTTCGAGACAAAGATCATCACGTCCCTGCACTTGGTTAGGTCTATGCCATAGAGCATAGCTTCAGCGGTCAAACTAGGAATGCCACAGCGCATGCTGCAAGGGTTAAGGTTTAAGGTGACCTTGTACTTACCCTCAGGCTTGCGAGGCTTATTAAAAGAGAAGTTGAAGAATAACATAGTATCCTCCTAAGACGCAGTTATGCGGATAAACGAAACAGGAACTCAGATACCCCACGGGTAGCGATCGCAGCACCAAACAGCAGGCCTCGCACTACAGTAGAAGTGGCCACCACTCCATACCCAAGTAACCTATCGATAATAGGCTTTTGCTGCCCAGCTTTGGGGTCGAAAGCACCTAGCCTAAACTTATGCTTCTGGGGCACGGTACTATCTGGCATAGTCTCTGATGGTTGAGCTGAAGCTACACCCGTATCAAGTCTGTTCTTGTTACGAGGCAGGATGACATGTACCGTCTGATTTGGGCGAATGCCAATAAATCCACAGACAGAGGAAGGAGAAGGCTGAGAGGCTGACTCTGGCTGCTCTGTACAATCACTAGGCTCAACAGCAACCTCAGAGGAGGTCTCATGTTGATCAGAGCTTTCCTCGGAAGAAAGAGAATCAGGCGAAGCAGCAAGTGGGCTAGCGGCATCTTGGGTTGCAACAAGTACATCAGCCGCCTTCATGGCTTCGTAGAAAACAGAGCGGCTTGGCAGATTACCTTGATAACCAAGCTCT
>CALXYZ010000348.1 GCA_944393075.1 uncultured Anaerobiospirillum sp.
TGACGACACACCGCGCAGATCCTCGTTATCGATGATGTCATCGATAGCGCGGCTAGCTTGGCGATCAAGCAGGCTCTCAGCAGCCTCTGCGTCTTCTGCGTCTTCTGCATCTTCAGCGGCAGCGGCAGCAGAATCATCTACACCTTCAATCTCGGCTTCCAACTCTGGCTCAGCAGCTTCATTCTCGGCACTAGCATCACTATCTGCATCAGCTTGGTGCTCTGGCTCAACCTCAGCATCTAATTCAGAGTCGGCAGGAGCAGCGTAATCGGCATCATCCTCAGCAGCCGCCATCTGTGCACGCTCTGCACGCTCTGATTCAGACTGGGACTGCGATACAGGTTCGGTAGCAGCTTCTGCTTCAACATCGAATGCAGCCTCAGGCATTGGCTCTTGATCTGCCTCTGCCCCTACTTTTGCCTCAGCCACAGCCTCAGCTTCAGCCTCGGTCTCGGTCTTAGGCATTGATACCGCAGGCTCTGGCATTGGAGCGCTATCGTCATCATCTAAGAGGTGAGATGGAGTGTCTGGCTCCTTGAGGTTGGCGATATCGAGGTTATTTACAGCCTCATCTAAGTCACTCTCGTAGGCAGAAGGCTGAGGGCCAGCGGCCTCATCAGCATCCAACATAACGATGTTGCTGTGACCATTGGTGTGGTCTTCATCAATATCAGGGTAGCCCTTATCAGGGAAACCACGGAATTCATGGCTGCCTAAGATCTCATCTAAGTCAGACTCATCAGCATCCTTTAAGAGCTCTGAATCGCTAGCAGGCTCGTCAGTAGCTGGCTTACCTAAGTCATCATGCTTTAAAGCCTCGCGGGCACGAGCTGCCTCTTCCTTAGCCAAGCGCTCAGCAGCAGGAGTGGTAGACACGGCATCGATTGCATCGATTTCAGCGTCAATAGTGGCATCATCCACATCGAAGTCATCGGCGATAGACTTGTCTGGGGCTGCATCACCCCAAGAGGCAGTTACAGGCTTCTCATTAGTCTCGCTATCAGCATCCGTGGCACCGTCAGCAGCGTCAGCAGCGTCAACGTTTTGCTTCTCTAAGCGATCTAAGATCTTGTGACCATCTTCGATATCGTAGAACTGCTCACCAGTGGAGGCTGCGATATCTTCTGAAGAAGGCAGACGAACATCCGAGATCACCACTGGCTCGTCATCCTCTTCAGGGTGCTTAGACGATTCGATGCCTTGGAAATCATCGTTTTCTAAAGTCTTATCAAGATCAATGTGGCGCTCAAAAGCATCGCTTAAGAAATCGCTATCATCGTGTTGACGATCTTCAGCAATCTGCTTGGCATGCAAGGCCTTGGCAAAGTTCACAAAGTCGATGTCATCGTCTTCGTCCTCTTCGGACTCATCATGACCATCAAACTCGTGCACACCATCGCGATCAAGCAGGTTTACATCACTATCTTGGTTGCCATAGGCATTAGCTTCAGCTTCCACAGCGTCGGCTAATAAAGCAGCCTCTGGGCTAACCTCATCTAAGGAGCCTAAATCAGGATGAGTAGCATCAACCTCTTGTTGCTCCTCTAATGAAGGCATCTGACCAAAAGCATCGTGTACTTCAGTATCGTCAGCCTCAGAATCCGAAGATTCAATTGGGCTAGACTCAAGCTTATCAGTAGCAGCCTCAGCAGCAGCCGAGTTATCTAACTCCACCTCAGGCTTGCTCTCTGCGGAGCTTACCTCGGCCTCAGGAGCTGTGGCAGATTCTGGTTCAGGCTCAGGCTCAGCCTGATGCTCTGGCTCAGCCTCTACCTCTGCTTCCACCTCTAAGACTGGAGATGGCTCAGCAGCAGTCTCAGCTGCGGTCTCAGTCTCAGCAGCCTCAGCTACAGGCACAGTGTCCAAGCTTAAGTCATCTGCAGCTGCGGCAGGCTCAATCTCTAAGCCGTCGGCACCAAAGCCACTTAAGTCACCGGCATCAGCAAAGCTCATATCGCTAGCAGCGCTGGCTACAGGCACAGTCTCTAACGACAGGTCATCATCGTCTGCTGCTGATAAGGACTTGAAATCACCAAAGATGTCGTCATCTGCTGGCTCTGGGGCAGCCTCAGCAACGGCCTCAGCCTCAGCTTCAGCTTCAGCTTCAGCTGATGGAGCGGCCAACTCCTCTGGCTCTGCTGAAGCAGAAGCAGCAGTCTCGGTCTCCGATGGTACTGCATCCATAGACTCAGCTACAGGATCAACCACCGGCTCAGTAGCCACGCTAGAGACAGGGGTGATTTCCAGACCTAAGTCATCAGTATCCTCAAGTAATGACTGCTCGTGGTGCTCAGACTCTGGTGCAGAAGCTGGTACTGGCTCTGGCTCAGCGCTAGCAGCAGGCTCAACAACAGGCTCTGGTTCTTCCTCGTGCTCTAGCTCGATCGTAGAGCCAACATCACCAAAGAGATCGTCGGCAGCAGTGTCTGGAGTGCTGTCAGCAATAGTGGTCTCTGGCTCCTCACCAAAAACTTCCTTAAAGTCTTGGCCTTGTACCGACTCATCGCCACTGACAATACCATCTTCGTGGGTCAGATCAGTAATAGCATCGCTATCAGGCTCTAAGTCCACAGCAGCAGCCGGCTCTGGCTCAAGCTCATCGCTCTTACGAGCAGCGCTTAAGTCAGTAGCAGCAATCTCGTGAGCAAGCTCCATGAGATCAGCCTTAGCCTTCTCGCTAGGCGAAAGCTCTGGCTGTGGCTCTACCTCAGGCTCAGCCTCAGCAGCTGGAGCTGCGCTGTTAGCAGTGAAAGCAGCTAAGTTTGCAGCCTCTTCACTAGCATCCTCGATTGCAGCGTTATCGGCATCAGCCTCAGCCTCCACCTCAGTGTCAGCATCGGCTTCAGCGTCGGTGCCATCATCTTCATTGCGGCTAATAGCACGCTCGATATCGGTATCAACCAGATCTAAATCGTGCAGGTTAGCGTCTGCCAAGGAAGTGCCTAAGACCGAAGCTAAATCACGAGCTTCTTCTGTGGCAGCCTGTGGAGTTGCCTCTTGCTCTAAATCTAAGATGTCGGCTTGTGGCTTAAAGGTGTTTTGCAGCGAATCAAGCTCAGTTGGGATGTCCTCAGGCACAAAAGCGTCATCAGGAGCAGCAAACTCGCCTAAGGCGTCATTATCGTGCTCTGCGGTGCTGCTATCAGCGCTAGCGCTGCTATCTGCACCACCTTCTAAGTCTTTGAGGGTATCGGCCTGCACGCTATCTGCCAGATCCATATCAATGGCGCTGTTATCAGCAGCTGGAGCAAGATCCTCTTTTGGCTCTGCAACAGGTTCGGTCTCAGATGCAGCCTCTTCCTCTTCGGCCTTGGCAGCAGGAGCGGCGGCACTAAGAGCTTGGGCTAACTGTGCTTCTTCGCTTTCTTCGTCTAAATCACCTAAGTCACTTAAATCGCTTAAGGCACTGTCATCACCAAAGCCTAATGGCTCTGTACTCTCAGAGAGTGGCTCTGCCTCAGGCATAGCCTCAGTTTCTGCTTCAGCATCAGCATTAGCATCAAGAGCTGGGGCAGTATCGGCACCCATGTCACCTAAATCTTGGGTTTCGTCTGCTAATGGAGCATTGTCTAAGGTCGCGTGCTCATCAGCAAGAGCAGCAGCTAAATCTTGGGATTCATCAGACAAAGCGATGTTATCGCCAGCTAAATCATCAGCAGCGCTATCACCAAGATCGAAGTCAGTATCGGTATCTAAGCTGTCACTTACGCTGTCACCGTTGCCTTCTTCCTCGTCATCATCACCAAAGCCTAATGACCACAGGTCATCGCCGGAATCAGACTCAGCGTCAGCGGACTCAGCAGTATCAGCTGTTGCATCAGCTGCCACTGCAGCTGCATCTGCATCTGCGGCAGCATCTTGATCAGCATCGCGGCTTGGAGCAGGCTCTTCGGTAGGAGCAGCCATGCCTTGATCTAAAGCGGCATTGAGGCCCATAGCCTCATCAGAGACAGCAAAGTCATCAGCTGGTGCGCTCTCACCTAGCATATCCATGCCGTGGTTGTCGTCACCAAAGCCATCTAAGCTATCTAAGCCGTCGCCTAAGGCCGCATCTGTACTATCAGCAGGTAAATCTAAAGCAGGATCTAACTCGGCTTCAGGAGCTGTTGGCGAAGCAAGGTCAGATTCAGTTGCAGGCTCAGTCTGATCAGCAAGACCACTTAAAGATGCTTCTAAATCGTGAGCTTCAGTAGACTCAGGTTGCTGTAAAGCAGCGCTTAACTCTGAAGCCTCTGAACTATCGCCAGCACCTAAATCAGATAAATCACCACCCAAGTCAGCAAAAGCAGCATCTAAGTCGCTTGGCAGCTCGGTACCAGCATCCTCTTTAGGAGCTGGAGCAGGAGCAGTTTCATCGTCCTTGAGATCAGGATTCAGGTTAGCTAAACCTGCATCTAAGCTGCCCTCTAAGTCACCGAAGTCGCCACCAAGGTCACCGCCCAGGTCGCCACCAAGGTCACCACCTATGTCGTCATTAGTATCACCAAAGGCGCTGGCTGGCTCGATGTCTAAGAGCGCATCATCGCTGTTATCAAGTGGAGATAAATCTAAGCTGCCATTAACAACCGGAGCAGCCTTTGCCTCTTGGGCTGGAGCTTCAGTTGGAGCAGCTTGCTCTGCAGCAGGTTCTTGCTCTTTAGCAACCTCTTCTAAGCCCTCAGGTGGGTAGTACATACCCTCGCCTAAAGAAGCTTGACGCTCAGCTTCCGCCTTGCGCTTTTGTTCGGCCTCTTCAGCAGCTTTTTGGGCAGCCTCGTCCATAGCCGCAACCTCAGGGATCTCTTCTGGGAGAACTACCTGTGGCTCTTGACCTTGGAGCTTGTGAGCTGGGGTTACAGTTGCGACCTCAGCATCATCAGCACTCTTGGCCACGGTTTGTGGCTTGGCTGGAGCTGGGGTTGGTGCTGGAGCCTCTACAGGGGCAGCAGCAGCCTTAGCCTCTTCTTTTTCAGGCTCAGCAGCTTTTGCAGCTAAAGCAGTAGCAGCAACTGCGGCTGCTGCTGGAACTGCAGCTTCAGCAATATCAGAAAGGACAGACTTATCCTCAGACTGTGGTTGTGGCTGTGGCTGAACTTTCTGTTCAGGCTCGGCAACAGCAGCAGCTGGTGCTGGTGCTGGAGCCGGAGCTGCGACAGCATCAGAGGTGCTGCTCTCAAGCTCGTCTGCTAACGAACCAAAGTCAATGTCACCAAATGAGCCACTGTCGGCCCCATCATCACCTAAGGCACCTAAATCACCAAAGTCACCACCGTCTAAGCTGTCAGCGTTGTCGGTAGCGCCTTCAGTGGCATTTAAATCAGCACCTAAATCGAGGTCGATATTGTCTAAGTTAAAGTCAGTGTTTGCGGCAGCATCAGCATCTTGCGGTGCGGCATCCTGTTCTTTAGAGGTAGACGAGCCCGCAGCAGGAGCCTGAGGCTGCTGCTGAGAAGCATGCTGTTGTTGAACTTGGCCGTGTTGACCGCGTGGTTGCTCGCTGCTGACCGCAGTTTGTACCTCATGCTGAGGCTCAGCATGTGGAGCATCAGCATGAGGGTGTTGGTCATCGCGATTTGCACTAGCCTTGATGACCTCTTCGGAGACTAGTGCATTAGTTTTTGGGAAGTCGGCCCCTCCACTTGCGCCTTGCATCGACGCGGCAAATTGCTTGGCGTCATCTCCGCCAAAGGTATCATCGCCACCGCCTCCTGCCGACAAGTCATCAAAGCCGCTACCGAAGGCATCATCACCGCCGCCGAAGCCGCCGTCGCCAGCGTCACCGCCAAAGTCGCCACCAGCGTCGCTACCAAAATCACCACCGGCATCACCGAAGCCACCATCACCACCAAAGGCGTCGTCGCCACCGCCGAAGCCGCCAGCATCATCGCCGAAACCACCGGCATCGCCACCGAAGTCTCCGCTAGCGCCACCACCAAAGTCGCCACCAGCGTCGCCGCCAAAGCCGCCGTCACCTGCGTCACCGCCGAAGTCGCCACCGGCACTACCGCCGAAGTCGCCACCTGCGTCGCCACCGAAGTCTCCGCTGGCATCACCGCCAAAGTCACCGCCAGCATCGCCGCCGAAGCCGCCGTCGCCGGCGTCACCAAAGCCGCCGTCACCGCCGAAATCACCACCGGCATCGCCACCAAAGTCACCACCAGCATCGCCGCCGAAGTCACCACTGGAGTCACCGCCAAAGTCGCCACCGGCACTACCGCCGAAGTCGCCACTGGAGTCACCGCCAAAATCGCCACCGGCACTACCGCCGAAGTCGCCACTGGAGTCACCGCCAAAGTCGCCACCGGCACTACCGCCGAAGCCGCCAGCATTGCCACCAAAGTCGTTGCCAGCATCACCACCTAAGTCGACCTGTTGGGCTGAGGCTTCTTGATTGTCTAACGACTGAGCCCAGTCGTTGCCCACAGCGTTAGCAGCGCTCTTATCTAAGGCCTCAGAGGCGTTAGAGGCAGCGCTATCCCAAGCTGCTTGTGCTTCATCTTCTGGAGTGTTATTAGCACTTACAGCAGGAGCAGCAGCCATAGCAGCAGCTGCACCTAAGGCAGCACCACCCATTGCAGCAGCAGCCCCAGCTGCACCAACGTTAGAAGCTGGTGCGCTTACTGGGGCCTCCCTGGGCATCACGATTTCGTCGTGGAAGTCTGGCTTCTTAGGGCCCTTTGCTCCACCTTGTGTTGCCTTGTTAGTGGATGCAGCTGCGCCGTCATCGGCGAAATCACCTAAGCTGTTATCAAAGCCGGAATCGAAGCTGTCGTCGGCAATAGGGCCAGTATCATCGTCCATGATTGGGCCACTGTCTTTGACCACGGGCTCTTTCTTGGCCTCTGGCTTCTTGTCCTCAGCTGGAGCCTTATCATCGTCATGCTCCTTCTGTAAGGATGCGGCCTCGCGATTAGACTTTGCTAATAGCTCGGACATCTCGATATCGTCATCATCCACAAAATCGTCGTCATCATCATCATAGACTAAGGTGTTTGCACGTTGGCGACGAATCTTAGACTTGAAGACAAACAAGCCAATCGATAACAACAGAGCGATGATACCGAATGCCAGCAAGATCCACATGATTGGGCCTGAGCCGAATGGATCGCTAGAACCACTGCTTCCACCACTACCGCTCATCAATGACGAACCAGTTTGGACGCGCTGACCTAAAGCAGCAACCGAATCAGCGGTCTCGATTTGCATACCGCGGATTTGATCGACTTGCTTGTTGATCTTGGATAACGAAGAACGCAGATCAGTATTCGATTGTTGCAGTTCGGCAATAACCTGCTCGTAGTGGTTGATGAGGGCGCCAACTTCTTCTTTAGCAGCCACCTCAGCAGTATCGCGAGCCACCTGAGCCGAACGCTGGATGTTTACGTCTAAGCGCTTGTAAATATCTTGTTGTGCACTTTGAATGTTGCGCTCGGTCTTGTCTAGGAGCTGCTCGATAGCGTGCAGATCTAAGCTGGAGCTAGATAACTGAGGCACACTCTCTTGAGTACGCTGAGCGTTTTGAGCAGCTAACTCTTCATCAGTAATGACCTGAGCATAAGGATTATCAAACGAGCCTTCTGAGGCAGTCTCCACCGGAGCGGTACCACGCAGTAAGGTCTCACGTGCCACGAAAGTTGGAGTGTGGTTAGCAACCACCTCACCATTGGTGATAGGAGGTACTAAAGGATTACCCGTCATACCAGTGGTTGGTTGAGGGAATGGAGTACCTTGGCCTTGACCTGAAGCAGTAGCGTTGGCTGTACCAGTACTAGCACCGCCCGCGTTAGCAATAGCGGTAGCGGTAGCAGAAGCACCAGAACCATTGGTTTGAGCAAGAGCAGTGGCATTAGCAGGACGGTTTAATGGTGGAAGAGTGCTGATTGCGCCACTTAAGAGGTCAGAGCCAGCTTGGGTGGACTCTAAGGCCATCTCTTGTGCTACTGGGATGTTTAAGGTTGCGCCACGACGGACACTGTTCACATCACCATTATCAAAAGCATTTTGGTTGTTACGGTAGATGGAAGCGACCGCTTGGAATTCGTTGACGTCAGCGTATGGAGCCGAGTAACGGTGAGCAATACCCCAAATAGTCTCACGAGGAGCAACCACGTGCTGAGTGAGAATGTTTGGAGGCAATGTGCCTTGTCCTGCTGGGGTAGTAGCACCACCTAAGGCTGGAATATTGATTTCAGTGCCAGTAGTGGTAACGCCACCCGTGGTAGGACGGTTAGCGGCAGTTGCAGTAGCACCACCAGCGTTAGCACCTAAAGCAGGTTGCTGAGTTGGTGTGGCTGCGGCTGTTGCAGGAGGGGTAGGGCGCACTGGAGTGGCAGCCGGTGCAGGGGCACGGCGCACCGGAGTAGGTGCTACCTCCTCATCTGGGCCGGTAATACTGATCGAAAACTCTTCTTCAGCATAAACGTTGGAGGTAACGATCAGCGAAGTGACCATTACTGCTAACAGGTGCTTGTAAAAGCTCATGAGAACCACCAATCTACATCACTTAAGATGAGGCTTGCCAAATAACTGACAAGCAAACCATATGACCTCTATGCAAATCCCGTGCAAAAGGCCCAGCACGTGCGGCTGCCGCAGAAAATCATGATCGCAGGCATTTTCATAGTTACAACCAAAACGGTAGTAACGCAGAATAGGAGGAGCAGCCAAAATCCCCTACCAAGCTTGCGATCCTGCAGCAGGTCTAATCGTTCTCATACGCGTTCTCCTTGGATCTGCCACAAAAGGCCATGCAGTAAGGCCACCAAACGAAATCGAAATCATCAGCTTACAGAAACACTTTGTTGCAGCTGCACTCTGTTGCACTTGCACTTGCAATTGCAGCTATCAGAAACAGCTAGCTTTACCATTAGCTAGCAATCCGTCCTCTACGCTCAGCTTTAAGCTTTAATCTTTAAGCTTTAAGCTCACAGCTATCCACGAACCAGCAAGAAAGATCCGCTCAGCACCTGTAAACCAAGCGCACACCCTTTTAGACGGCACGGCGCGCCCCTATCTTTAGGACAGAGCATTCCCTATTGTACGGCTAAAAGCAGAAGCTATCGAACAAAGACGCATGAAGATACTCCACAAAGCGCGATTTTATGTGATTTATCACAACGCCATAGCCGTCCTCTGCCGCACTGCACAAAAACACTTTTACAAGCCCTGCCCCTGCTAGCTTTCGTCCAGCCTAACAGCCACCACCTACTCGCGAAAAAACCGCCCCAGCTTGTTACTGAAGGCGGTCTTTAAAGAGCAAACTTACAAATCAAGCAAAGGTGTAAGTACTTGGGTTCCTGCGCTTACAGTGTGGAAGTTAGCCGATCTTGCTCTGCAAGAGCTGTAATAGGTCAACAGCAGCAGTAGCCTCACCATGGCGGGTATTATCCATAACCACAGTAAAGTCAAAGGAGGCACGGCCTTGCTTGCGGATGCGAGCCACGTATAGCTTGCTCTCCATCTCTGCACAAGACACTGGGCTTACTAAGTTGTTCTTGTTTGGAGTTACTAAAGCCTGAGACTTGGCCTCACCAGACTCAGCCTCGGTATCGGTATCGGCATCGGTATCAGTATCGGCATCAGCATCGACATCGACATCGTCTGCGTCTAACTTCAGCTCCTCTTCCAAGGCAATCACAGTGCTCTGCTTAAAGGCGGCCTTAAGCTCGTCGACCGAGCAATCCTCTTCTAAGTCAACGTGCACAGAGAGGGTATGACCGTAGAAAGTTGGAACCTGCACACAAGTTAGAGCCAAGCCCTCTGGGAACTTGTCCATTAACGAGAAAACCTCGTGGATCACGATCTGCTCGTGCGAGGAAATACCATCATCATCAAGCTCACCAATGCGGGTGTGGATGTTAAAAGCCAGCTGGGCTGGGAAGTCAGTGACATCAACGCCCATGCCGTTTAACAGCTGTGTGGTCTCACGGGCTAAAGTCTGGGTACCTAACTCACCATGCTCGGAGGTGGAGATCATGGCAGTGATCACAGCCTTTTTGATGCCGTACTCATCGTGCAGTGGGTTTAAGGAGAGCACGATCTCGCTTGAAGTGGCTAAAGGCACACAAGCCAGCTTGGACTCAATGACATCCTTGACGGCATAAGGGTTGACCTCTTTGAGCACCATAGTCTTGCCCTTGATGCCGGCGTAGAGGTGGCTATCGTCGATCACGATGCAGCCAGCGCTCTGAGCTTTTGGAATCAAGCGCTCGCTTTCGTCTTTGGTGGTTAAGAATAAAGCGACATCGGCTTTGCTAAAGTCGAACTCGTCGACATAGGAAATGAGGTAGTTCTTACCGCGTAATGGCACGGCATCGTACTCAGAGGCAAGTGGACTTAAAGGATAGAACTCATCTAACTTTAAGCTCTCGTCTTGCTCTAAAGCCTCTAACACAAGCTTACCGACAATGGTGTCATAGCCATAAATCGCTAACTTCATACAACTCACCAAAATTCCAAAAAATCTAAACCACAACACTATACCGCACCCGTCAAGCCCCTGATTTTTATCACCAGTTTGCCATCGCCATGATGCTAAAACGCCAAGGCTAGCTGATGCCGGCCTTGGCGTTTGTGTTTATGTTAGGCACTGCCTAAACGTTTTAGAGTATCTCT
>CALXYZ010000349.1 GCA_944393075.1 uncultured Anaerobiospirillum sp.
ATTTGTTTCGAGGCGTATTCTAACTAATTCATAAGGCTCTCAGCTAGGGGCTTTTCCCCCACATTCTCGGGAGAGCCGAAACTTTTTGATTGAAATCTTGCGTTTGGATATAGAGTTTGTTGCCTCTTACATACCAGAGCTGCTGCAGTGGCCTCGGTGTGGGTGGTTGCTGCTCTTTTTAAGCTCTGATGAGCGCTATTTGCTGGTGGCTTTGCCTTTGGAGGCACCATGGTGGTGATGCGGCTGAAAACGGCATGAAATAGGGATTTTAGGCGGGGAAAAATTTGGCAAGCGCTATTGATTTTGGCGTAAGTCAAGTATTAGAATACGTCGATTCTGTTTGACCACTGTCACACCTTTATGGTCAGGTGTGGTGAGTTTGGTGAACATGAAACATTAAAGTCTGTCTGAGGCTGTAACTGAGCCTTAGATTAACAGGAGATTTTCATTTAATGGCTACTATCAATCAGTTAGTACGTAAGCCACGTGTCAAGTCTGTTCCAAAGAACAAAGTTCCTGCTTTGGAAGCTTGCCCACAAAAGCGTGGTGTGTGTACTCGCGTATACGCTACCAAGCCAAAGAAGCCTAATTCGGCTATGCGTAAGGTCTGTCGTGTGCGCTTAACCAACGGTTACGAAGTTACCTCTTACATTGGTGGTGAAGGCCACAACCTTCAAGAGCACTCCGTGGTCATGATCCGTGGCGGTCGTGTGCGCGACCTCCCAGGTGTTCGTTATCACGTCTTACGTGGTCGCCTTGACTGCGCTGGTGTGAAGGACAGAAAGCAACGCCGCTCTAAGTATGGTGTCAAGAAGCCTAAGGCTTAATGCGACTCCCCGCTAGAGTAAGGCCAAACGAAGCCAACGAACTTAGTACGGGTAAACCCTTAAAGTACTAAGGAGTAGGTACGAATAAGGTGGCTCCCGTTTTCTTTAGCTGCCCCGTACCCAATTCGTTATTTTTCTTTCTTATTTGTTTTGGATAACCCTGAAGTAACGAGGATTTCCCAATGCCAAGACGTCGTGTTGTCGGTCAGCGTAAGATTCTTCCTGATCCAAAGTTCGGTTCAGAGCTGCTTGCTAAGTTCATCAATGTCGTGATGTTAGACGGCAAGAAGTCGATCGCTGAAAGCATTGTTTATGGCGCATTAGACACCATTTCTGAGAAGAGCGGCAAGGAGCACCTCGCCCTGTTCGAGGAAGCTCTTGACCATATTCGTCCAGCCGTCGAGGTCAAGTCCCGCCGTGTCGGTGGTGCTACCTATCAGGTTCCAGTTGAAGTTCGTCCAGCCCGTGGCAATGCTTTAGCCATGCGTTGGTTAGTTGAAGCTGCTCGCAAGCGTCACGAAAAGTCCATGGCTTTACGTTTAGCCGGTGAGATGTTAGACGCAGCCGAGAACAAGGGCTCAGCCGTTAAGAAGCGTGAAGACGTTCACCGCATGGCTGAGGCTAACAAGGCCTTCGCTCACTTCCGCTGGTAATAGAAGAGGTTTTTCATATAAATGGCACGTACAACACCTATTAGCTTATACCGTAACATCGGTATTAGTGCCCACATCGACGCTGGTAAGACCACTACTACCGAGCGTATTCTGTTCTACACCGGCAAGAGCCACAAGATTGGTGAGGTTCACGACGGTGCTGCTACCATGGACTGGATGGAGCAGGAGCAGGAGCGTGGTATTACCATTACTTCCGCTGCAACTACTTGCTTCTGGAAGGGTATGGCTAATCAGTTTGATAAGCAGTACCGCTTCAACATCATTGACACCCCAGGCCACGTTGACTTCACTATCGAAGTGGAGCGTTCTATGCGTGTTCTCGACGGTGCTGTGATGGTTTACTGCGCCGTTGGTGGTGTACAGCCTCAGTCTGAAACCGTGTGGCGTCAGGCCAACAAGTACCACGTTCCACGTATTGCTTTCGTCAATAAGATGGATCGTACTGGTGCTAACTTCTTACGCGTGGTCGAGCAGATCAAGACCCGTTTAAAGGGCACCCCAGTTCCTCTCCAATTACCTATTGGTAAGGAAGATTCCTTTATCGGTGTGGTTGACCTCTTAAAGCGTAAGGCTATCGACTGGAACGAGAACGACCAAGGTTTAACCTTCGAGTACACCGACATCCCAGCCGACATGGTCGACGAGGTTGAAGAGTGGCGCGCTAAGTTAGTCGAAGCTGCTGCTGAGGCTGATGAAGCTTTAATGGATAAGTTCTTCTCCGAGGGTGATCTCTCTGAGGAAGAAATCGTCCAAGGTTTACGTGCTCGTACCTTACGTAACGAAATCATCCCAATGTGCTGCGGCTCGGCCTTCAAGAACAAGGGTGTTCAGGCCATGTTAGACGCCGTTGTGATGTACTTACCATCCCCAGCTGATGTGCCACCAGTTAAGGGTGAGACCTTAGATGGTCAGCCAGCTGAGCGTAAGACCGATGACAAAGAGCCATTCTCGGCTTTAGCTTTCAAGATTGCTACCGATCCATTCGTTGGTAACTTAACCTTCTTACGCTGCTACTCTGGTGTTGCAAACTCTGGCGATACCGTGCTCAACTCTGTGAAGCAGAAGCGCGAGCGCTTTGGTCGTTTAGTGCAAATGCACGCTAACAACCGTAATGAGATCAAGGAGATCTTATCCGGTGATATCGTGGCTGCTATCGGCTTAAAGGAGACCACCACTGGTGATACCCTGTGCGCTGAAAGTGCTCCAATCATCTTAGAGCGTATGGAGTTCCCAGATCCTGTGATCTCCGTTGCTGTTGAGCCAAAGACCAAGTCCGACCAAGAGAAGATGGCCTTAGCTTTAAACCGCTTAGCTCAAGAAGATCCATCTTTCCGCGTCCACACCGATGAAGAGTCTGGCCAGACCATCATCTCCGGTATGGGTGAGTTGCACTTAGACATTATCGTTGACCGTATGCGTCGCGAGTTCAAGGTTGACTGCAACGTCGGTAAGCCACAAGTTGCTTACCGTGAGACCATCCGTGGCAAGGTTGAGCAGGAAGGCAAGTTCGTTCGTCAGTCTGGTGGTCGTGGTCAATACGGTCACTGCTGGCTGCGTATCGAGCCTCTTGAGGCTGGTAAGGGCTACGAGTTCGCCAACGAGGTTGTGGGTGGTGTTATTCCTAAGGAGTACATCCCTGCTGTAGATAAGGGCGTGCAAGAGCAGATCGCTAACGGTGTGTTAGCTGGCTACCCAGTTGTTGACGTCAAGGTTACTGTTTACGACGGTTCTTACCACGAAGTTGACTCTTCGGAAATGGCCTTCAAGATCGCTGCTTCCATGGCCTTCAAGGCTGGCTTCATGAAGGCTACCCCAGTGTTACTTGAGCCTTTAATGAAGGTTGAAGTTGACACTCCAGAGGAGTACATGGGTGACGTGATCGGCGACTTAAACCGTCGTCGTGGCATGGTTGAAGGCATGGAAGACGGCCCAACCGGCAAGATCGTCCGCGCTATGGTTCCACTGGCAGAGATGTTCGGTTACGCTACCGACTTACGTTCGCAGACCCAAGGTCGTGCCTCGTATGTCATGGAGTTCGGCCACTATGCTGAGGCTCCAAAGAACATCGCTGATGCTGTGATCGCAGCTCGCCAGACCAAGTAATATCCTGCTTGGCCTAGGTTAGGTAAGGTACCTAATCCTCTAAGCACCGCTAATTGTGGCGCTGCAAAGAAAAGACTTTCTTTTTAGGGCAGGAGACAAAGCCATAAGCCATGTCTCTTGTCCTTAGCTCATACCTAAAAACTTGGATAAGTTCTGGCTTTAAGTCAGGCGCGCACACGTTTTTTCTGCCTTTATAGGTAGTAGCAAGAAAAGACTCCAACAAGTAAAAAGTGTGTGTTAGCGATAAAGGTTGAGACTGCGTTATAATTAGCAATTTTAAGGGTCATTTTGCGGAGCAAAGTGGGATCATTGGATACCACATAGTCCCAAGCCCTTAAGTAACAGAATTTGTATGTTTGGGTGTAGGAAATGTGTTCTATACCCATTTCAAAGGTAGATCAAAATGGCAAAAGAGAAGTTTGTCCGTACTAAGCCACACGTAAACGTGGGCACCATCGGTCACGTTGACCACGGTAAGACCACCTTAACCGCTGCTTTAACCAAGGTGTTAGCTGAGAAGTTCGGCGGCTCTGCTATGGCTTTCGATCAGATCGACAACGCTCCAGAAGA
>CALXYZ010000350.1 GCA_944393075.1 uncultured Anaerobiospirillum sp.
TTATAACAGAATTTAGAACAGAAGGAGGCGGCGCTTCCTCCCCAGAGTTACCTCTGGGGTATCCGCGCCGATATTAGGTGAAAGTCTTGATCGCTATGGACTCGTTTAAGGGCTCGCTGTCAGCATATGAGGCCGGTGAGAGCGTGCGCGCAGGTGTAGAGCAAGCCTTTGACCTGTTGCTCACGCCTGACGAGCGTGACTCTTCACGCTGTGTGAACTTGCCTCTTGCTGACGGTGGTGAGGGGCTGATTGACTGCCTACGTCCATTGCTCACGGCGCAAGGCTTTACCGCGGTGCAGCTACCTGTATATTGCGCCAAGCTTAATCAGCCCCAAGTGACCGCCACCATGTTGGTACGTGGTCAAGAGTGCTATATCGAGTCTGCCCAAGCCTTAGGTCTCCCTCTTATTGCCCCAGAGCAGCGCGACATTATGACAGCCTCCTCCTTCGGTCTGGGGCAGATGATTGCTAAGGCCTTAGAGCTCGGTTGTAATGACCTTAAGATCGGTCTTGGCGGTTCAGCCACTAACGACTTAGGTCTAGGTATGGCTCAAGCCTTAGGGGTGACGTTTGCGGGTGTACCAGCTGATACCGATATCGACGGTCACACTACCATTACCGAGGTTGAGCGCTGGTCGCAGTTCACTTCTTTGGATGATAGCGCCTTAAAACAGCGTCTTACCGCGCTTGGTTGTAAGGTCACCATCCTCTCGGACGTCAACAACCCACTCTTGGGCCCTCAAGGTGCTACTGCCGTCTTCTCCGCGCAAAAAGGCGCTGATGCCCAGCAACAAGAGCGTCTAGAGCGTGCCCTTAGTGCCGGTGCCACCCTCTTAACTCAGCACTATGGCCACGACTTTACCAATGCAGCAGGTGCGGGCGCTGCTGGCGGCTTGGGTGCAGCCTTGATGTACTTCATGGACGCCCAAGTGGAGAGCGGCATTAACGCCGTGTTAGAGCAGCTAAACTTCGACCACGAGCTCAAAGACGCCGATCTGGTCATCACCGGCGAGGGCCGCTTCGATACCCAGAGCCTCCATGGTAAAGGTCCAGTAGGCATTGCCTCCCGTGCCACGGCCCAGAACGTCCCTGTCTGGGTGCTGTGCGGCAGTAAGGACGCGCGCGTAACCCCTGCTCAGTTACACGAGCTCGGTATAAGTTCATGCCTGAGCATCACCGCCAACTCAGGCCCAATATCGTTGCCAGACTCCATGGCTCAGACCCACTCCCTGCTTCAGGGTACCGCCTCTAACCTTATGTTGGGTGCCTTAAGTCTTAGAGCCAAACCAAGCCAAGCCCCAAGCACTACGTTAAGGTCTTACCGCTGCTGTGCCGTCTCATATCACCGTTACCACTGATGTTGGCTGTTGTTGTAGAGGTGGGGGCGGGCGCTGTGACGTGAAATATGAATCCTGAAAGTATCAAATAGGGTGAACGGCTGAATGGCACTATTCGTATCATCTGCCGCAACAAACCCGCATATTTAAGGCAAATCTGAGTACGGCTTTAGATCGACGTTAGCTGGTCACTATTTTTCATTTGGTGATCACAACGTATAGCTTCAGAAACGGCGTGTTTATGCCCGTACTATACTAATAGTAGCAATCTACTGTACACCTTGCTTGATACTTTCAGGATGAATGGTGCTGATGCCCATGAGGCATGGGTACACCCTGCACTGCACCAAGCCCCGTGCACCGAACACCGTGGTCTCCTCTGAAGCAGCTGCTTCTAAGATATTAAGGTGTAGCCTTGGGTGCAGTTTGCGCTGTGGGGCACTGTCTTCAGGCAGATGCTTAGGGCTTCGATCACCAGCTTGAGGTCAGCCTTAATAGCCAGACTCTGCCCCTCTAACTCCTCTGGTACCACGTCATAGTCGGCGTTAATGCAGACGTAGTAGGCGTTAGGGTTGTCGTGAGTTAGCTTCCAGAAACGGTACTTGATGATGCTTGGGGTGTTAAAGCCTACCCCGAGTTCTAAAAAGAGCACAGGGCGTTGCTCGTACTCGATTTTGTTGAGAAAGCGTGAAAAACACACCGCTGCTTGTATCCATCCCTGATCCTCCACAAAGCGGTCATCGCTACGCAGATGCGGTACCAGCGGCTCGCCACAGTGGGGACAACGTGGGAGTAAGGACGTCGGCACCTTACAGTCACGCTGCTGCTCTACCATCTCCAAGATCATCTTCTCACAGTCAAAGGTCTCCTTGCGACACGGGGTCTGACATTGCAAGCGCCCATAGTCGCCTTGAGTGTAGAAGAGACGCTCTCGGTCAAAGCCACTACGCTGAAAGCAGTGATCAACGTTGGTCGTCAGCACAAAGTAGTCCTTGTCTTGAAGCAGCGCATGCAGCTTGGAGTAGAGGTCAGTAGGCATAGGGTCGAAGCGGTTGAGCTTGATGCAGCGGCTCCAAAAGGCCCAGTACTCCTCCCTGGTCGGAAAAGGATAGAAGCCACCGCTATACATGTCCTCGATGCCATATTTCTCTGCAAAGTCACTAAAGTGCTTAGTAAAGCGCTCACCATCGTAGACGTAACCGGCAGCGGTGGAGAGACCTGAGCCAGCCCCTACCACCACCGTTTCGTAGCGACGTAGTAAGTCGACAAGCTGGGCTAATTGTTCACAGATAACTGGTACTGATACCATGCCACGTCCACTGTCATTGGCATTGGCATTGGCATTAGTACTGGCAGTGAGGGGCACAGCGTCATTAGCGGCTTTATGCATGGTTCTTAATCTCTCTATCTATTGTTCCTTGGAGGTTTAATGTTCACCTACAGAGCGTGCTGGTAACGGTAAACGGTGACGGTGGCGGGTGTTTTGAGCCACTAGCAAACGCCCTTGAGCTTAGGCCTAAGGCTATTGCCGAGTAGCTGCATGTATACCTCGTAGTCGCGGCGATCAAAGAGGTCAAAGACCACCTTGAAGCCACAGTCAGGAGATGTGTGCTCTGCGTACTCTGCGTGCTCTGCGTGCTCTTGTAGAGTTTGAGCTACGGTATTAAGGGCTACTGCTGCGGCCTCGTAACGTGGGTAGCTAAAGACGCCAGTGGAAATGCAGCACAGAGCGATACTATGGCACTTGTGCTTTAGCGCGGCTTCGATACTGTTACGGTAGCAGTTAATCAGAAGCTGGCGGGTCTCTGGACTCTGTTCATGGACACCCACGGCCCCTCGTGGCCCTACCGTGTGGATTACGCACTTGCACGGTAGGTTAAAGCCTGACGTGACCTTAACGTTGCCTACAGGCTCGAAGTCTGGGTCTGCTTGCATGAGACGGTCGCACTCGGCACGCATTTGCACGCCAGCGAAGGTATGGATCGCGTTGTCGATGCAGTGGTGCTGAGGCACAAAGCAGCCTAAAAGCTTCTCGTTGGCGGCGTTCACTATGGCATCGACCTGCAAGCACGTGATGTCACCACGGTACACGAGCACCAGCCCTCCTGACATTCCTAGGTAAAACTCACGAGCTTGAGGAGTCAGATGGTGGTGCAGCTGTAGCTGTAGCTGAGGTGCGGGCGCTGTTAGCTGTTCTTGCTGTTGCTCTTGCTCATAGAGCTCGTAGGCGGTTTTCAGGGACGTCAGTTCTTCAAGCTTCACCACCCCCTTATGGCGGATCTCATCTTGCAAAAACGTGTCTTGCACCTGCAAAAACTCAGGCTTGTCGTTATGTACCGGCTCGCGCGTGTTCACCAAAAAGCGAAAATACGTCCACAGCTGCTCATACTCAAGCTGCGATAGCTGCTGTAGCACCGTCTTAAGCCCAACAAAGTCCTGCTCATTGCGACTTTCACCCTCAAAGTGCTCGATGAGCTGCTGGAGCAAATACTTATTGAGATAACGCAGGCGCACAGTCTGCAGCTGGTAAAAACGCTCGTTAGACCCTGTAGACCCTGTAGACCCTGCATCACCCTCGCCTGACCCTACTGTCAGCAGCTGTTGCACCGTCAGACCGTGCTGTAACGCCAACTCCTGCAATTGACTCATACCCTTCTCCTGCTTAATCAGCTTCTCTCCATGTTCATCTTGCGCGCCTTGAGCGTTTTGATCGCCTTGATTTTCTTTGCCAACCTTGTGGCTGAGCGTCTCTCACCTCAAGCTCGTAGCCGCGATGGTGGCTTTGCTGATGGCCTGACGCGGGCAGTGGAGGCTGCACTCGCCGCAAAGGAGGCAATGCTCGCTTTGAATGCGGTAGCTAAACGAGGAGATGGTGGTGCGGGCGCTGGTAACACTAGCTTCCACCCCTCTCGACTCGCTCGCCTTCTGGCACGCGCCCACGCCCAAACAGCTACTGACGATGCATTGCTGCGGGCAAAACTTGAGGCACTGGCCGCAGCCGTCGCACTTGCTCGCGTCGATCATGTAGGTGGTAAT
>CALXYZ010000351.1 GCA_944393075.1 uncultured Anaerobiospirillum sp.
ACCTAAGGTTGCGCCATAGGTGAAGTTGTCGATGACCTCAGAGCTTACAGAGGTACTGAGGTTCTCTACGCCGTGCCAATCAACAGTGCCATCAGCGCTGTCATCGCCAAAGTTGCCGGTTAAGGTCAAGTCAAAGGACGGACGTACGGTCCAAGACTCGCCTTGGAACTCACGCGAAATGGTCACGCCGACAGGAATCGAGAAGATGTTGAGGCTGTCTGCATCATAGGATGCGATATCAGCAACATTGTAGTCGTCGATGTCGATAGAGCTGAAGCGTAAGCCAACGTGAGGAGCAACCTCAACAGCGCCCATGTCGAAGGCATACTGGCCGGTCACACCAACGCTTAAGTTGGTGCTATCAAGCGAAGTACTGATGGTCTCGTAGCCGCTAACACCAGTGTGGCCTTCAATGTCGTTATCAGCGACAGTGTAGGTCACATCAGCAACCACGGAGAGAGCTCCGTAGTTGTAGCCAGCGTAGAGGCCAAAGCCGTAGTAATCAAAGTCATTGGAGACGTTAGAACCAATACCCTGACCATCAGCATCACCAGAACCGACGTTGAACATAGCACCGATGCGCAGACCGTTAGTTAAGGTGTAATCAGCACCTAAAGCCACACCGTAGAGGTCAACATCAACACCGTAGTCAACACCGTCAGCATCGAAACCATCAGACTCGGAGTTCTTGTAGATTGGAGTTACCCACAAGGAAGCACCCTGAGTGTTGTTAGCAATGGTGATGTTGCCAGCAGACGAACCAACGCCCATACGGCCGGAGATTGCGTCATAGGTAGCAGCACCAGCAGCCATAGCGGACTGAGCCACACCACCTAAGATGCCTAAGCGAGCAGCGGTCTCAGCATCGCGACCAGAAGTGCTGTTACGAACAACTTGGTCTAAGAAGTCGTTGTAAGCTTTCTCGTACACGACAGTAGTGGTTTGACCGTTCTCACCCTCAACAACCATGTAATCGAGTTGAGCTGCATACTCTGGGTCGACTGAAGTGCCATCTTCGTAGGTGTAGCCCTTGGTTGCGTCATAGCTGATGTCGCGACGGGTCTCGCCTACTAATGGATCAGCATGAGCTGGATCGCGGCTATCCCAGTTGTTATCACCGGCAGCATAGGAGATTAAGGTGTCCTTAACTGGAGTCGACACATCGGTAAAGATGGTGTTGACACGTTCGCGGTTGAGTGTCAGGTTGAAAGAACCAATCTCGTCGCCAGCCTTGAACGACTGAGTTAACAGACCATTGATGGTCTCAACATCAATGGTGGAACCTTTCACTGCAATACCACCGTTTTGATCTGCAAAGAGATTGATGGTGTCGCGTGACGAGAAGTTACCAGTCAGAACGATCTTACCACCAGCACCATAAATGGAAGCATCGGCCTTATTGAAGCTGATAGCAGTCTTACCATTCAAGGATGCAACATCGCTAATAGCTAAGGCAGTGTTGTTGCCTAAGTAGATATCGTTATCAGCGATGATAGTGGCAAGCTCAGAGTCATAAGCAGCATCAGCTTGATTTAAAGCAGCATCATAGCTGTCGTGACTCATGGTGGAGTTCAAGATCAACTTAGAGCCATTGTCCACATTAAGAGACTTAGCAACGTATATGATCGAACCGACTTCATCACGAGTTAAAGAGCCATCTGCACCATCGATGTACTGGCTAAAGAGATCTTGCATTTGCTCGACAGCAGTTTCGCTCTCAGAAGACTCGACACCGATTGCTAAAATCGAATTGCGTAAGGCAATTGCTTGGCCGTTTAAGACACCTGCATCATCAGCATCGATAGTAGCAGTGCTATCACCTAAACCGCCTGCAGTAACAATCGATACAGCACGGTTGTAATCAGGGTCAGCTTGGATCTTGCCACCATTGAGGTCGATACGATCTGCCATTAAGTAGCCAGTCGAATCTTCCCAAGACTCACCAGTGACCTCATCTGTACCAGCAGCCTCACCGACAAGAATAGCCAACTTGTCACTACCAGTGCTTTGCATGACACCAACGTTTACAGTTGCATCACCTACAACTCTTAAGTAACCGTGGTCATCTGCACCCTTTGCACGTACAGTTACGGTCTCGGCAGAGGTATTGCCCTTATCAAATTGGACTCCACCATGGAAGGTCACTGTCTTGAAGCTATTATTGCCAGCAAAGTAGGTCTCGCTATTTTCGCCACCCTTGAACTCTGCATTGCCGTTTACCACTAAATCACCTAAGAAGCCAGCTTCCTCCTCAACAGTTAAGCTTTCAACTTGGGTCTTGGTGTTTGCAGCAGTGTAGATGTCATCGCGCACAGTTAAAGCGCCATTGACGGTCAGGTTCTGTTGAACATCAATATCACCAATGCGCACAGTACCATTGACCTGGGTAATTGCGGCCACATTCATTGAGGAGAACTCGCCGCCATCAACGCTCTTAATAACAGTGGTAGCAGTAGGATCACCGCCGATGTTTAAGACAGTTCTATCAGTAGCCTTACCACCAGTTAAGGAGATATTGCCGATTTCACCACCATCCTTTAAGGCGAGATCAGAGTCGTTGGTAACACTGACATTAGCGGCAGAACCATCAGCAGCACTTGCGTAGTAACCATCGTTAGCAGCTGCGTTGTTGAAAGACGAGTTGCCTCCAACGGTCACAGTACCAGTAGTTGAACGAACAGCACCTACTTGGCCCTTGAACGTGGAGTTTACACCAGTGACTGTAGCCGACATTAACTGATTGTTAGTGGTGTCAGAGTTTACGTCAGACACAGGAGCGAGGTCTTCCCACTTAATGGTAAGATCGCCATCAGCCTCTTTAGTAAAATTCAGACCATCGATCTTGGCCTTGCCAATATTCAGGATGCCTTGAATTTGGCCATTTGCGTCAGCATCAGCAAATAGGTGTTTTTTGATTTCAACTAATTGCTTAGAAGTTAAAGTTAAACCACTAGCAAAGTCTAATGCCAATGTACCGTTAGCAGCAGCATTAATTGAACCCTTGGCCACATCTTGGTCGAAGTTGATTGTTTCGCCATTGATCTTCAGTACAGAGTCTAAAGCATCATTGCCAATGGTTAAAGTACCAGTGCTTGCGATTTGGACGCTATTAGCGGCAGCTTTGATATCGTTTTCAGCGGCTGTGGTATCAGCAGGTGTGGCATCACCAGTAATGGTCATTGCACCTTCGACTTCCACACCATTAGCAATAGCTGCGTTTAAAGTTTCAAAAGTTGCGGAGCCAACGTGAGTGACGTTAAAGGAGCCAGCAGCAACGTTTAAAGACTCGCCATTTAAAGCAGCAGTGATAGCAGTGCCATCGGCGGTCTCGTAAGCAGCGCCGCCATTTTCATAAGTACCAACGGAAACTTTGCCGCCAGACACGACGATGTTCTGAGCAGACCAAACGCCACTATCAAAGTGGGCAGCACCACTTGCGCCTACTTGTAAGGTAGCTACGCCAACAGTACCACCAGCTGAGCCTACAGCATAATCATTGATACCATCGTTATTTGCATCAACAGAGTCTACAGCACCAAAAGTGACATCAGCGAGAGCATCTTCGCCATTAAGCACAACAGTGCTGTTAGTAGAACTTAAACCAGATGCAAGCTTGTAATTGCCTTGACCTAAAACAAAGCTGTCGATAGTACCGCTAGTCTTAGTAGCATTGAGCACTAAGTTGTTGAGTTCAAGGTTGCCACTAACATGCCACATGGACTCTGCTCCACCAGCTGGTGCACCAGAACCATAGTTGCCATTAACTGTCACAGTATTAGCCTTAACAGTACCATCTTTAGCAATAGTGATCACTTTGCTTAAAGCACTACTGTTTGTGCTGTTGTAGTTGAGAGTAACATCGCCATCGATATCAAGTGTACCATCGGCTTTTACATCAAAATCTACAGCAGCAAAAGGCGAGGTAGTACTGTCGGAAACAGCATCTAAGATGCTCTGGACTTGAGAACCTGTTACCTTGATCACACCATTAGACGAGGTCTCAAAGGTAGTGCCGCTATTGCCAGTGCCTTGTGCTTGCAGGCTGGCACCAGTAATGTCTAACAGAGTATCGTTGTCGGATACACTAACGGTGAAATCTTTTGCACCAGTGATAACGAGATCACCTCTTAACTCTAAGGATGACTCAGAAGCAGCAGCGTCTGTATTGGTAACGTTGAGGGAACCAGACACTAAGGTGATATCACCATTTGCAACGTACTTACCACCATTTACTTTGATAGCACCGCCGCTGGTCACAGAGCCAATGGTGAAGTTGCCAGAGATCACACCATCATCAGCGATGATTTCATTGCCTTCGCCATCAGTGACACTACGCAGGTTCACTGTGTCGGCTAACACATAACCGCCATCGACATTTGATGGAGCAACGAAGTTGACATTTTGGGTGTCAATGCTCTTAAAGAGCTTAGTGCCACCGCTATAGGTAGTGCTACCTAAGGTCATATTGGTGGCCTTGATAGACAGGGCATTGCTTAAGTTTGCGGCGTTTAAGCCTTCTGTTTCTACGGAGAGGTTCTCACCTAAGACCCAACCAGAGCCGCTAACAAAAACCTTGCCATCCTCTGCTGAGCTACCTGATTTAAATGCAACTTTAGACAGATCGGTGGCATTGGTAAACTCAAGGGCACCACCAGAAGCTAAAAGAACACTGGACTTGGCAGCGGTAGCTGTTTTATCTCCTACTGTGATCTCACCACCACTCAGGAGCTTATTCAGTTTGGCAGAATCGATCTGTAAGACGGCCTTACCACTCTCAGTAAGAGCTTCTGCTGCATCTGCATCTGTATCGACACCAGCATTAATGACAATGCTGCCAGAATTAGAGCCACTATTCATGTCACGGATAAGGACATTGTCACCAACAGTCACAACACCCTTATTCAAATTCAAGGTACCGTCAATAACAAGATCGCCACCTTGGATATTCCAAGTACCAGCCTTCTCAGTACTACCTTCGCCAGTAGTACGCAGATCGACATTTAAAATACCACCTGAAAGAGGCTGAATCCAGCCGTCAGTCATGGTGATCTGTTGAGCGTTTAAAGTGGTTTTAGCTCCAGAGTAAGATGTGATGGTACCGTCGTTGATGCTAATCACGTCCGAGACGATTTGTGCATCACCACTCATGATTTGGATGCGACCATCATCAATGAAGTTAAGCTGAGTTGTAAGATCTTTACCTTCATTGGTCTTACCGATAGTTACAATACCGCTGCCAGAGTTAAAGACTTGGATACGGCCACGCTCATCAGCATTACCACCTAAATTGATAACATCAGCTGCAATTACAGAACCGCTCACTGATGCGGTACCACTCTCATCACGAATAACTAAGCGGCCAGCAACCACATTTAAGGTACCAACATTGACATTTAAGTGCGAAGAACCACCACCACTAGCACTTAAAAACAGACCAAGATCCTTTTGCTTGGTATCAATTGTGATGGTACCAGTACCATCGATGCTAAGAGCACCACCGGATGCCTTAATGTAGTTGACGCCACCTGTAATCACATTGCTATCACCGCTATCAACAGTGAAACTACCGCCAGTAATATAGAGCTTATCGCCAGAGTCTAAAGCGTAGGCATCAGAACCGCTGATGTTGATTTTGTTGTTCTCAGTACCATCGATAGCAGTACCTGCGTTAACGGCGGTGTTCCAAGTGTCAGAATTGGTAATTGCAGCAGCATTGGCGCTGGCACCTGCGGCAAGGCCCATGGTGACCACAGCAGCAGTAGCAATGCCCTTGAAATAGGCACTCTTGAAGATAGCGCGGTATTGAGCCAGCAAGAACTTGATGGCGTTTGAAGTTTGCTTCATCGAAAAATGCTTTTATCTGTGAAAAGTTGTGAAAATTGCGAAGAATTCCCCAAAAACACGTCAAAAGTAGTAAAAATCGCATTGAAAATACGAAAGTAGTGGCGCGATATCTGGAAGCAATTAGGTGGGAAGCGGAATAGGGGTGGAGGCCTCATCCAACCTCTTAGTAAAGCACATACCTCAAGGCTGGAGTGAAATGGAGACCCCCACAGATTTTCTGATTAGTTCAGTTTAATCTACTTCGCCAAAGATTTTTGGAACATAGCTCCGCTTCTCTTCAGAGCTAAGCCGAAATTTTTCACCTTTTGCGGTAAACCGCATCGGTAAAGACCTTGGGCAAAAGTAGTAGTAAGTGATGAGTAGGGCAACGTCCACACGTGTCCACACTTGTCTACACTTGTTTGTGAGCAGAGCCATGAAATCGTCTGGTTACGTGCAGGTCTCTGAGCACAATACTCTTGCTTCGACAATAGCTAATTGCTTTGGGAAATACAGATATGCGTAGGCAGAGGTAGCGCTGAGCCTTGATTAGGAGTCAAGGTACAGCCTACTCTGCTTGTAGGTGTGACGGTCAAACAGCAGCTCAGCCTTTGGCGCTTTTTTTGAGCGCTACATGGGTTGCTTGCTGTGATGCCGTGTACTAAGGGCAAGCGCGCATGCTTGTGCCGCTTACCTTCAATGCTTGAAACGTGTTGCTTTTATCTTAGGTAGCCGTGTGGCAGAGGTGCCAGCTACGGCTACTAAAGCTCTTGGGGAGCGTGGGTGGCAAACTAAGGTAAGTGTCATTTGGTTTGCCCCAAGCCCATGTACTGCTCGTCAGCGCGTGCTTTGAGGTTACAAATCAGAGTCTCGGCACCAAATCAGAAAGCCGAGAGGGCACGTTACGCCGGAGCATCGAGCTTGTCCCCACTATGGACGTACCATGTACGGGACACTGCCAATGGCTGTGGCACGCAGAATAAAGTATATATATATATATATTATACGTATCTCTATAAGTCAATACCTTTTAAGCAAAAAGGATAGCATGTCTTACAAAGTTAACACCTACATGTTGAAATAACGCGCTAGCTATATCTAGTTTTATGCTTGCCAGCAGTAAAAACTTGTATTTTACTGTGCAATTTTAGCAGAGTTGTATGTTAATTTTTGTAACAGTTAGCTGCTGCTAACTCAGTCCAAGCAGCGGCTAAAGTCTGTGAGGCAAGGTCATGTCAGGTCAGGGGCAGCCCTTAGCAGGTGCTGAGTAGGTTTGTTTGCTTGCTGGAGTGAGCAGGGCTCACTGTGTTGCGACAACAAGCTCATCCTTGAGGTGCCACTTTCTTTCCGCGGCTTTGTGGCTGCGCAATAAAGCTTGTCACTGCTGGTAAGTTCTTGCTGTCGCTTGTGAACGCTTCTTATCGTCTTCAGTGAGAAGTTCTTCTTGTCGTTTGTGAACTGTGAACTGTGAAACAGCTTCATTTCTGCTGTAGCACCTCAACCCCGATCCGAGTCCGAGCAGGAGCTTAAAACCGGATCCAAGTCCGAGTAGGCGATTTTTAGGTGGAGGTTTTTTCAGAAGCTCGCTAAGGCCATCCACAGCGTCGCTGCTGCGTTTTGCTTGGTTGGTGTGTGGTAAAGTCATCTGAAGACGGACGTTGCGCTATGAGCTTGCTTTTGTGCGCTATGCGCGCTGGTGGTTTTGGCGGCATTAAAAGATTGCAAAATGGATATTTGGGCGTTCGCGCTGGAGGTTGATTGCATCCGAGAGTTTGAGCTGTGGTGATGGTGCACAAACACTTAGCTCCACTAAGCTCAGCTCAGCTCCAGTCCACTCTTCTACACCTCAAGCACAACCCAAGCCCGAGCCAAAGCCTCGGTGCAGACGCTGTAAATATGCCCAGTTTGGTGAGGGCTTAGACGCTGTGCCTCTGTTGGCAAAGCCACAGCGTCTAAGCTCTTTGCGAGCATGATGAGAGGATGCTGCTGTTAGCAGCATGAAAAGCCAAGAGCGTGCTCTCGCTCTCGGCTTTGGCGGCCATGGACTTCTCCGAACATGGCCTATACTTCAGAGAGGCTGTCTTCTTCAGATTTGGCAGCAGCCTCTCTAGGATAAATCAAAGTTTAGCACTCTTTGATGAGCTTAGAACACGAAGCGTGCGTTGGCGTTCACACCAAACTCGTCGACATTGTCAGAGCCAGTGTAGTTGACGCCTAAG
>CALXYZ010000352.1 GCA_944393075.1 uncultured Anaerobiospirillum sp.
CGGTGGTGACACTGGTGGCCTTTTTTATTACTGATGGTAAGCGAAGCCTGACCTAAATACAACATCGCATGCCTTTTAAAAAGTGAGCTTTAGATAGAACTTGAAGAGATAAGGAAAACCTTGTCAGATGACAAGTAGTGAAGTAGGTCTAACAAGTATGCTGATTCTTTTATGTAAATGTTTTCGTCAACTGTAGGTGTCGATAGCACGGGTATTCCCGCTGTTATCGGTGACTTCTTGCTCTACGTTTTTACGTAGCGCTGTATCGAAACTTGCTTCTTCCTGAGCGTGCAATACGCTTGAGATTTTCTGATTTGTAAAAAGATATGACGATGCAAGCAAGAAGTTAGAAAGCTTTGTTGAAAGCACTTGGCGCCCACAAGGCACCAATCAACAAGCTTTCCGCAAATGCTCATATGCTAAAAATGAGCACTACAAATACAGAGGATAAGAGAAGCAATGCCTAAGCCCCACAAGGGCAGCAGCAGAGTTTCTCCGAGCACCCTAGCCCATTCTTAGCTAGGGCTATGAGCTACTATGGCACCGACGACGGAGCCATCCCAGATAAAAGCATGAACGTTTCTCGACGCGTGGTTTGAAGCAAGCTGCGCGTGCTCCTCTGCGTCATTATAGCGCAGTGAGCTTTTTGTGTCCTGAGTCGCTAGCAGTGTAGAACTGCAGGTGCGAACTCTTGTGCACATGATTTTTCTAAAGCTCAGTTAGGAAGGCAATGTGGCGGGCAGCCTCAAGCAAAAAGCAAAGCGCGAGGCAAGCTCACCACATTGAACGCAAACTACAAGTTCAGCTCCCCACCGATGCGAATTTACATCTCCCTTTAGTCTTTATCCACCACGACGACATGTGCTGTCTGAAGCATTAGGGCTTGCCACGAGCATTCGTTGCAAGTGCCGAAGGGTATTTCTGTCAGACCATGGAGTAGCGAATGGATCCCAAAGCTATAGTCCCAGCGACATAAGTGCCATAACAAGCGCTTAAGGTTGCCGCCGAGGCTATAGAACAAGGCTAAACGAGGTCTAAAGTCCTACATCTACCCTAATACAAGCGTGGAAATCTTGTACTCGATTGAGAGTGCTTGTTGGTACACCCCTGTCATCTACAGGGCAATTCATTTCCACGCCCAAACGTGTTGCTGTACGTAAGGCTACTAAGCAAGCCTGAGGCTCTAGCCATAGCAACACTGCCTGTCTCTGATTTCCACACGCCAAAAGCTCCATATGAGATGCGCTCTACTACTGCATGCGAGGCTACTCGTGTGCCTTGTTGAGCGATAGGGAGTGGTCTTTTAGCTTTAGGCGAAAAGATCGTGTGGAGGTTTAGAGGTCAAGACCTAAGCCACACCAAGGGCGACGGTCTCTGGTAAACGGTGCGCCTCGTAAGCGCATTTTTAGGGGGTGGGTGGCTGTGTCCTCCCAAATAGTGTGAAACCCATGGGGCCCAAGCACATCATCTTTCACCACGCACTAGCACCAAGTAAAAGGCGCTAGAGGCTACAAGTAGTTTGCCTTCAGAAGCGCAGCTCAAGCTTAGGCAGCTGACTCCAACCTTGGCAGGAACCGCGAGGAAAGGCACAAGCCGACTAAACAGGCTTGCTTAATTTAACTTAAAGCCAACAACTCCTGTAAGACGGCGCCCGCCCCTCAAGACCTCTCCTTAACTGAGTCCCTTCACAAACATAACTTTATCAAGATAAAAGCATATTTCGATGAAGCAAACTTCAAACGCCATCAAGTTCTTGCTGGCGCAATATCGTTCCATCTTCAAAAACGCCTACTTCAAAGGCCTCGCTACCGCTGTCGTAGTGACCGCAGGCTTAGCTGCTGGTGCTGCTCAAGCTGCCAATCCATCAAACGCCTTCTGGTTTACTGGAAAAAATGTTCAGCCAGATCCTGTAAATCCAAGCACCTTTAATAAGGGTCAATCTTTCGGTCAATCAAATAGCGGTCTTATTATCACTGGTGGTATTGATAGTGAGAAGAAAGCCGAGTTAGATGGTGTCGTTTCTGGTGGTCACTTAGTTGTTGGTAAGAGCGATCAAGACTCTCACATTTCTGAGGCTTCTAACGCTTCTGGTATGGTTGTGGGTGGTTATGTCGGTATTGGTACTAACACTAGTGGTACTTCAACTAGCGATTACACCAATATGGGTATCAATGCAGTTGCCGCTAATAACACCTTAGACATTTTTAACGGTACTGTGAAAGGTAATGCTATCGGTGGTTGGGCCAAGAACAATGCTGGTTTGGGCGGTAGCGCTACTGCAAGCAACAATACGGTCAATGTAACTTGGATTACTGACACTGAAACTCCTGCACGCAATACCTCTACAATTACTGTTGGTGGTCAAATTATCGGTGGCTACGCCTCTGGCCTCAACAATGCCTCAGCTGAGGGTAATACCGTTGAGATCACTGGTAATAGCGCGAACAAAGCTTCGTTAAGCCTCACCAAGAACATCTATGGTGGCTTTGCTGGTGCTGATTCTGGCACTAACTCCAGTAATGCTATTTACTCTGCAGCTGGCAATACGGTCAACATTACCAATACTACTTTCACTGGCCAACATGCTGTGCCTCAAATTGCTGGCGGTAGTGTGATTGCTTGGGGCACAACTACTGCTCAAACCTTTACCGCTACTGAAAACTCTATCACCATCAAGAACTCTGACATTTCGACCGGCATGATCGCAGCCAACTTGGTTGATGCTGATGCTGCAGCTGATACAAACAGGGCTTCTGTTAGCAACGCTATTGTTCGTGGTTCTGACGACACAGGTGTTATCGTTGAGGGTAGCACTGTAAGTGGTGCATCTTTAGCAGGTGCTTTAGTTACTGGCACAAACTCAATTACTGCTGAGAATAATCGCGTTACCTTACGCGGCACTAACTCCTTAAGCGATAGCCATATCTTTGGTGTAACCAGTCAGCTCGTAGTGAGTTCCGGTTCCAACGCCACCGCTAATCTGATCAACAACAGCTTCAACACTGATGAGGATGTAGATGGCAGTAACACGCTGACCGATACAAGCATCTTTGGAGCAAGCCTGCAGATCTCTAGCGGCTCAACTCCAGCCAAACCAACTGACCTCAAAAACGTCAACATCACGGCAAACGGTAACAGCCTGACTGCTGGCGAAAACACCAAGATGAGTGTCAGTAAGCCTAGTGGTTCTGACTATATCTACTTTGTTGCTACACAGCTTGCTTTTGATAGCAACATTCAATCTTTAAGTGGCTCTACCGTTACAGCAAATAACAACTCAGTCGAGTTTAATGGCACTTTCACTGGTACAGATAAAAACTCATCCAGCAATTGGCTTGGTGCTGTTGTGTCCGACCATGGCAATGCCATCATGCGCAACAACAAGGTCACCATTGGTGGCGAAGTCAGCAATGCCACGATCTTTGGCGCATTTAATGGCTCTTCCGAAAATACTACAAACTTCACTCCTAACCTGAGTGATAACTCGGTTACTGTGACCAAGGATGCTGTCATCAGCAATGCCGATATTTATGCAGGCTATGGTGAGAATCTCAAAACCCTGTCTACCAACAATGATGTAACTATCTCTGGTAAGCTGACCAACACCTCCATCTATGGTGGTATGGGCGCAGACTCTGTTGTGAACTTAGATAGCTCCAGCAGATACATTGTTGCTAATGGTTCTGAGAATATCTACTCCGATGTTGTGGATATTGCTGGTACTGTTGAAGTAAATGCTGGCGCAACCTTAAATATCCACGGTTATGCTACTAATGGTAAGCTTAAAGTCGCTGACTCTTTCAACCCAAATAGCACCACCTTTGCTGCTACCTCCAAGATCTACAATGCCGGCACTATGAACCTTTATGGTCAGACCGAGATTGTCGACGGTGCAGCTCTGTACGCAACTGGTATCGATGGCAAGATTGTTGTCGATGGCAAGACTGTTAAAATCGATAGTGACTACAATAAGACCAACGACATTTTTGGTGCTTTCGTCAATGACGGCGAGACCATTCTCACCATCTCTGATGATCTGCTGAAGTCCTACTTAGATGGCGGTGTTGAGTACACTACTTCTAACATCAACACTCCTCTTACCAGCCACAAGGGTCGTATTGAAGTCCTGAGCGGTGGTGGTATTGATTTCCGCGACAGCGTAGTCTTAAGTGACTTTGATTTCACTACTACCAATGAAGCTGGCAAGATCAAGATTGAGGCCGACACTACAAACAGCGGCTCTATCTTTAAGGCTGATGAAGTCACCATCGAGCACAAGCTTGCTGGTAATGCTACTAAGGTTCACAACCCAGAGAACGAGTTAGACTACAACGACTTATCGGAAGTTAATAGCAACACCAACGGTGTTATCGTTGAGGCCAATGTCTTACGCTTAGGTACCAGCGACTTAAGCTCCAAGCGTTCTGAGGATATCCACTTTGCCGAAGCTATCGTTAAGGATGAGATCTACTTTAACGCAGCTGTTTCTGGTACTGATCCTGACGACCCTACCGATAAGAACAACGGCTTCCGTCTGACTTCTGCTGTTACTGGCTCCAACTACATGGAGACCCAAGATCAGAACAGCGAGCAGATTTACTACACCGCTTTAGATAGCACCATCCATGGCGATGTAACTGTTACTTCTGACTCTCAATCTGGCTCCTTATCCATTGATCATGGTAATTGGACTGCCTTAGATAGCGTCACTGTTGATCACTCTGGTTCTATCGCAGTTGGCGGTGATTGGCTGGAAGGTGTGACTGCTGACGCTACCTTAACCCTGAACCAAGGCTTAACCTTAAGCGTTGATTCTAGCAGTGATAGTGGTTCGGTCACCGTTAGTGGCAATGGCACTGGTGCTCGCTACGATTTCGATGCCGCTGCTGAAACTGTTGGTGATGACGCTTTAGCCCTCTTAGATCTCCGCAATGGTCTTACCATGGTGGGTGATGATAACTTGGGCATTCAAGGCAAGGCCACTATCAATGTAAATAATGGCGGTGTGGTGCTCTTAGATTCGCGTCACGTAAACACCATCTTAAGCCAGAATGATAAGGTTGATAACAAGAGCGCTCAGGGTGCTTTCTTCTCTGGTTCTAATGGTGGTGCCTTTATCATCACTGGTGATGTAGCAGCTGATTTCGACGATTTCGGTACTACTAACAACGGCTTTGACTTAAGCAGTAATGGTTATCTCGTTGCTGACAGCCTCACCGTCAACAACGAGGGTTACACCAACAGCCAAGCTCAAGATGAAGGCAGCTATGAGTTCAAGAGCGTAAGCTTTGGCGGCAACGTTGTAGTTGATGACCTCAACGTTAGCGATTTGCAGACCACCACTGGTACTTCTAAACCAAACGTTGATAGCCAGTACGCTTCTTACGTTACTATCATGAACGGTACTGCTCATGTAGCAAACAGCGTCACTTCTATCAACGACACCTTGGTCTTAGGTAGCGGAACTGATGCTGATGTCAATGCTGCTTATATCGTCTTAGAGAGCGCCTTAGCTACTGATAAAGGCACCGTCAACGTGGACAACTTGCGCGTTGACAACGGCTCGGTGCGCGTAACTAATGGCACTTGGGATGCTACCGCTACCACCTTCAACTTAAACAGCGCTACTGCTAGCATGACCATTGGCGGCGGCGATGAAGAGGATGAGGCAGGTAACGATACCTTTGCAACCTTAAATGCCGCAGCTCTGCGCATGGCTCAAGGCTCTCGTTTAGTTGTTGAAGCTGATGGTGAGGCTACCTTTGCTCGCGCTGATCTGTCTGGCTTACTTGCACAAAACACTAGCACTCCAGACACTGACGGCATCACAGTATACGGTACTTTAACTATTAATGGTGATACCTCTGCTACTACCACCAGCGGTGGTTCTATTGTTGATGATCCTCGTAATGGCGTAGCTTTTGGTGCAGA
>CALXYZ010000353.1 GCA_944393075.1 uncultured Anaerobiospirillum sp.
GATGACAGAGGAAGAACAGCTACAAGCGCTGTTGGAAATGGGGGCGGAGATCATACCGCCGGCGGATCTGGGGCCATCGGAACCGGTGGAGCCGGATACGCCAGAGACCCCGCCATCAGTTCCGATTCAACCAACGACGCCAACAGAGCCGGCAGCGCCACCGACAACAGCGGGGCCGATTCGTCTAGGTTCTTCGGCTACTGATGCGCTTGGCATCGTGCACCAGTTCGTGTTGCAAGTGGCGCAGATCAATGAGCCTGGCGTGCCTAGGCTACAGAGCGACCAAATCTTGCGCGGCTGGCAAGCCCTAGGTATGCGCGACAACGTGAGTGAGCTGTGCATTATTACGCTGCTGCGCTCTGAGCGTCATGGCTTTGGCTGTGACTACGTGGAGCTGAGCGCTGATGAATCGATGGAGCCTAGCACCGCTTGGATCGAAAAGATGACAGAGCACGTGGTGCAGATTGACTTTATGGGCCTTGCACAAAAGATCGAAACCGGTGTGACCAAGCGTCGCGCTGACCAGGTGGAGATGGTGGCTATGAGCCCTTATGGCGCGGCCATCTTTAGGCGCATCAATCCTGCTTTCTCTTGCCTGTATTGCGAACCTGTAGCCAGCTTAGGTGAAATGGATGGCACATCATCGATCAAGCATCGGCACATGGTGACTTTGCACATCAGCGAAAAGCAGCGCACCAGCTTGCCAGTTTCTACTTTTGGCGAGGTGTCCTTGTATACAGAGAACGCCTTGGAACACCATAAACCTAAATAGGGGACATCGTATGTCTATTCCTGCTAGTGAACTTGTCACTATCACACCCCGCGTCAACGCGAGCACGGGGGGCAATCTGGCCTTTAACGGCCTGTTTCTGACCAACAATGACTTAATGCCGGTCGATACCATCAAGGAATTCACCAGCGCCACTGAGGTCGCTGAGTTCTTTGGCTACGACAGCGACGCATACAAGGCCGCATCGGTGTATTTCGCCGGCTACGAAAACAGCCTGCAAAAGCCATCTGCGCTTTTGTTCTTCCGCCATTTAAATGATGACGCCTATGCCTTTGTCCGTGGCTTACCAAGCGATGACGAAGCTTTGATGCTGACCAATCTCAAGGCAGTGGACAACGGCGAATTAGTCGTCAACATTGGCCCTGCACCTTTAGCTCTGAGCGGGCTTAACTTCACCGCCTGCAATAGCCTTGCAGACTGTGCGGTGCTGCTGCAAGACGCCATCAACGATGCTGGCTTGGAGCAGAGCTCTGAGGTGTTTTTAAATGCCAAGGTCGAATACTCTAGCCTGACTAAGGCATTTAGCATCTTTGCTGGAGTGGCTGGGCCTAGCATCGCTGTGGACTACGCAAACGGCAATGTTGCTGACGTTATGGGCTTAAGCCAGGCACGCAACGCCACCATTTCTAAGGGCGGGTCTAAGCGCAGCTACAGCGAGACCATGGATGTTGCCACCTCAGCCACCGGTAACTTTGTGTCCTTTGCCACTGTTGAGGAAGTAACCAACCTTGCAGACGCTCAGTCTTTGGCTTCGTGGTGTAGCACCTCTTCAAGCGCTGGCGATCAGTACTTGTATGTCTTTCACACCACTGACGTTACACTGACCGCCAATAACACTGCATCGCAGTCGTCTAGTGTAGGCGTCGGCCGCGTCGATGTGATGCGTGTGGTGAATGCCGGCTCGGGTGCAGACATCATCGACGACTTCACTACTCACAATTATGAGGGTGTGACTGCGGTCTATGGTGATGTGCGCTATGCGGCCTTTGTAATGGGCTGTGCAGCCTCGATCGACTGGGATCAAGCCGGCAGTACTATCACCTTGGCCTTTAAGCGACAGGACTCTTTAGAGGCTGCTGTAACCGATGTGCAGACCGCCCGCAAGCTGAAATCTCTCAAGGTCAACTATATGGGCAACTATGCATCGCGCAATGAGCAGTTCATCCTCTTTTACCCAGGCAAGATGTTTGGCTCATATGGCTGGATTGACGCTTACTTAAACAGCATTTGGCTCAACAGTGAATTACAGGCCACGCTGTTAGATGGCTTTGCTACAACAGGCCGCGTCCCTCATACTGACACCGGCTACAACCAGATCTTTGCTTGGCTGCAAAGCCCAATTCGCAGAGCACTGGTAAACGGCGTCATTGAAACTGGTGTTGAGCTCGACACAACCCAGATCCAAGCTATTACCCGTGAAGCTGGTCTTGATATCAGTTCCTCTCTTAGCACCAACGGCTACTACTTACAGATCAATGCGGCCACTGCGCAACAGCGCTCTAATCGCGATAGCCCTCCTTGCAACCTTTGGTACACCTATGGCGGCGCTGTGCACAAGCTTGAATTGCCAGTGACCTCGATTCAGTAGCCTAACCTGAGCCTTTGGAGTAACTAACATGGCTTCCACTCAAGAATATCAACTGCTCGACATTACATCGACTACAGCGGAGCTCTATTTGCAGGTTGATGACCTGTACCCAAACCCCGTGCGTATCATCCAGTTCTCTACTGACCAATCCTTTGCTTTAGAGCAACAGACCATTGCTGAATACCGCTTCGGCGTGGACGGTGGCTTGGCTGTAGGCTATCGACCAACAGAAAAGAAAGTTACTGTCTCTTTGGAGGCTTCGTCCCCATCATGGCAGGTGATGGAAAATATCCTCCGCTCCGACATTGCCACTAAGAAAAAACACGAGGTCACCATGACTGCGGTCATTCCATCTGTGAACCGCCGCTTTGTGTTCTCTTGTGGCTTCCTGAATTCGGGCACCGCAATGCCAAATCCTAAGACCGTCTTAGAGCCTACTCAATGGGAGTTCATCTTTGCCAAGATGGAAACCAGCGAGATTAGCTAGCATAGCTGCTGTCGCTGTTAGGACTTTTTCATGGGCGCGCAAGCGCTCTTTTTGTTTCTGCTTAGCCCCTTTATTGGGGCTTTGTTTTATCTGGATCTTACGACCTATGTTACAAGACAAGAACTTCACCTTAGTCGTTTCTACCCACGATGGCGCCAAAGAGATGAGCTTCCGCGTGCGCCAAATGCCAGCCCTGACTTTAGAGCGCTGGTTATTCCGCGCTGGCAAGGTCTTAGTTTCCTCGGGCATTTTCGATGGCGATATCACCGACGGCCAAGACACTTTCACTAAGCTAGGCCAAAAGCTTGAGAACTTACCTGAGCTCTTAAAGAGTGTCAGCGGTCTCGATGAAGCTGCTGCTTTCAAGCTGGTTGATGAGATGACCGCTCAGGTCGACTGCACTGACGGTGGCATCATTCGTCAGCTTGATGAGCAGACCATCAACGATCTCTTAGACATCAAGTCTTTGGTGCAAGTACAGAAAGAGGCCTTTGCTCACAACTTGGGTTTTTTATCACATATCGGGCTCTCGAATTCCCAGACTGGTACACCAGAGAGCTCAAACGCTCCAGCCACGAACAAGATCACCATTATCAGTTCATCCAAACACAAAACCTCAGTGCGTTCATAAGCCAGGTCATGATGGATCATTACGCCACCTTGTATGAGCTACAGACTGTTTACTCATATCTGGATCTCTTGCACATGGTGGAGTGCATCCAAGTTGACCGCTTCAATCAGTACGTCGCTCACAAGAATGCTATGGCTGCAAGTGAGCGCACGTCAGCTCCAAGGACGTTTAACCGATGATTGTCGATAGCTTACTTCTAAGCATCGGCGTCGACGCCAAAGAGGCCTTGCAAGGCTTCCGCGGCCTACAAAACGCGGCTACCGAATTTGATGAGAAGTTTGAGGGCTTGTCTCAAAAGTGGGTAGGCGTGTTTCGTGGCATCGCTAGCCAAATTGCCGCTCCTGTAGCTAGTGCCTTTGCTGTCAGCAAGGTTATCAGTAGCTACATGAGCGACATTAGCGAAGTGGCGACGATGACCGGCGCTTACAGCCAAAAGCTCGAAGAATGGCGCATCAAGCGCGCGATGCTCAATCGTGTGACGCGCGAGGATATTGAGCTCTACAAGAAAGGCCGTGAAGCGATCGTAGGCTTCCGCATCGCTATGGCAGATCTCAGCGCGAAGATCATGCGCGAAGCCATGCCGGTGATGAAGTTCCTTATCGACGGCCTGAACAAATTCTCAGCTTGGTGCGACCGCAATGGTGACAACATCATCCGCTTTCTCAAAGTCACTGCGGCGGTTTTAACCACACTGTTTTTGCCGGCCTTTATCAAAATGGGCGCGGCAATGTTGGCAAGTCCTATCACCTGGATCGTGGCTGCTATAGCCGCGCTGGTGCTAGTGATTGACGACCTTGTTGTATACATGCAAGGCGGCAAATCGGCGCTCGACGGATTCTGGTCTATGTTCGGCACTGGTGCTGAGCTTAGCGAAAAAGTTTCCGCGGCGCTTGCAGCTGTTAAGACTGCGCTCTCTGTGCTAGCCAAGCCGCTGGCCATTATTGCTGCTGGATTTGCCGCCTTTAAAGTCGCGCACACGCTCTTAAATGGCTTTATCCGTGCCTTGATGATGGTACACAAAGCCATGCTGCTGGTGGCCGCTAATCCACTTATGGTGGTGCTGACGGCGCTTGGTGGCCTTATCTATTGGATCATTGATGCCTTTAATCGGGCCGGTGGTGACTGGTCTAAAGTCATCGGCATCATGGGCCAAGATCTCATCGACTTTCTTAACATCTTTGGCGGTCTCGGTGATTCGCTGCTGGGCTTTATCGGCTCTGCAATGCCTCTTATTGAGAGCATCGGAGATGTCTTAAGTGGCGTCCTACAGTTCGTAGTCAACGGCGCCAAGCTGCTTTTCAACATCTTTACTGGTGGCAGCGCCGAAGCGCGAGATGCGCTCATTGAAAACCTAGGCAACGCTGTCACGCAAATCTTAGGTGGTCTTGCAGGCATCGTTGTGAACCTAGTGGAGACCATCGGCAATGGCTTAAAGCAGCTCTTTGACTTCGCGGTCTACCACATCACCAATGGCGTTAAAGCTTTAGCCCAGACCATAGTCTACGGTCTGACCTTAGCTTGGGAGACTGTGAGCAGCTTTGTCATCGGCATCTGGGATGGCATTGTTGCGTTTGTTGCAGGCGCTTTAGGCGGCATTGCTGACTCTGTATCCGCGTCGCTGCGCAGCGTCATCGATTTCTTCGCAGGTCTGTTTGATAGCGTTGTTGGCTATTTCACGGACATTGGACGCAGTATCAGCGACGCTTGTAGCGCTGTTTATGATGCTGTCGCCAGCGTCTTTGGCGGCATCGGTACGGCCATCAGCGACGCGCTGTCTGCGGCCGTGGACGCTGTTGGCGCTGCTTTTAGCGCTATTGGTGATGGCATTAAGGCCTACTACCAAGGCCTGTTTGGATTCTTCACCAGCATCATTGATGGCATTGTTGGCCTGTTTAGCGACTTGCCTGACGGAGCTGGAGCGGCATTCAATGAGGTTATCGATCGCATTGCGGCTGCTCTAGAGAGCGCTTGGGGCGTAGTCACTGATGTAGTGGATGCTGTCTTAGGCGTCTTTAAAGACCTAGCAACAGAGCTCTATGAGACCTTAGCTGGAGTCTTTAGCGACATCGCTGATGCGGTATCTCCTGTCGTCGACGCAGTGCTTAGCTTCTACTCGACGGTGCTTTCAAACGCACGCGCGGTCTTTACCAAGCTGCTGGACTTTGTGAGCGGCATTTGGGACTCCATCGTAAACGGTGTGAGCTCCATGGTTAATTCCGTGGTGGGCCTAGTAAGCGGGCTTTGGGATGCCATTTCCAGTGGCGCTGCGGGCATGGTTGAAGCCGTGGTTGGTTTCGTCAGTAGCCTGTTTGAGAGCATCTCGACGGTGTTCTCTCAGATCGTGGGCATCGTTACTGGTGCGTTTGATAGTGCCCTGCAAGCGGCTGTGGATTTCTTCACCTCGATCTTTGATTTCTTAGCGCAAATCCCACAAAAGATCATGGAGGCGTTTGATATCTCGGGCGCAATCAAGGGCGCAGTCGACTCCATCAAAGACACTGTAGGCGGTGCTGTGGATTCGGTTGCTGACTTTTTGGGCTTTGGAAGTGATGACGAACAATCAAACAACGCAAGTGCAGGCGGGAACGGAACTGAGCCTAGAGCTGGTGCTAGAGCAAACGCTAACAGCAACGGACGTGAGTTCACTACACCGACTAACACGCAGGGAGCGGCTGCTGCGCAAACAGCATCGACGCAAAATGCGGCATCGACAGCGCAGAACCAACAAGTTTTGCCGACCTCCATACAATCACCGGAAATGGGCGCCAATGCGTCCACTGGTGTGAATGCGGCATTCAACCCAGCTACTGGTGATGTGACCAAGGTAGCGCCACAAGACAACGGCTTTGCACAGATGCAAGCTGCTCTACAGCAACAAGCTCTGATGCAACAGCAAATGCCTGTGAACGCTAATACCAACAGCTACACCACCAATAACAACCAGAGTACTAACACGCAGAATAACGCTAGCGAGATCAATAACAACATCGTGATCAATGCCGGTGGCAATCCGCGTGATGTGCGTAATGCTGTTTCTCAGGGCCTTAATGATGCTGGTATGGGCGGAGGCTCTCAGCTGGTATCCACCTCAGACGGTGGCACCATGAGCATCTAAGAGGGGCTTTATGGCAATCCTTTATGACATTTTTAACGCTGCGGTTGCTGGCGCTTCAGTGGCGTTATCGTCTTTAAACTCATTTGCAGGACTACCATCCAAGCAAGATGGTTCGTCTAGCCGCGGCTTTGGTTTCTATGCCGAAGACGGCAGCGTGCTTGTCGACTTTAATGCCGTACTGCGCCTTGATATCGATTCGACCAATCAGGCCACTCAAGCCGCAGTGGAGGCTGGTGGTTTTGTTATGTACAACAAGGCTGTTGGCCCAACCATCATCGATGCCCAAGTTGCTTACTCGACGACTGACGACGCTGAGCTTGGCCAAGTGGAACAGGCACTCTTAGACCTGTCCTGCTCTACTGACCTTATCAATATCGTGACTCCATCGATGGAGTTTAAAGGCTACAACCTAGAGAGCGTCAAATACTCTGTAGAGGCCCGCGGCATGATCGTCTTTGAGCTGAGCTTTATTGAAGTGAAACAGGTGGAGGCGCAATACACCAACGCCAAGGTTTCCTCAAAGAAATCGGGCGGCAAAAAGAACGGCAATGAGTCGGCTATTTCCGGCATGTTGGACTGGTTTTAGAGGGGACTTTTGATGATCGAAATCCCATTAGAGCACTTGCCTAATCAAGAGCTCAACATGCGCATCGGCACTCAGAATGTCACCTTGCACGTCTATCAGCGCGGGCTTGGCGACGAGATTCACATGTATATGGATGTGGCTGTGGGCTCTGAGTACATCCAACAAGGCGCGCCGCTGATACCGCGTGCGGGCATTCTATGCGAACCAAATAACTTTGATGGCCAATTCCGCCTTATAGACAGTGCGTCCCAGCCAGACTGGCAAACGATGCCTAACTATGAGGAAATTGGCTTCAAGTCCAAGCGCAATCGCTATCAGCTCTACTATCTCACAGCAGAGGAAGAAGCTGAGATTAAAGCCTTGCACCAGTCGCGCGCTGAGGCTGCTGCATCTGCTGCTCTAGCCACGGGCTTGATTGAGGTGCAACCATTCCTAGGTGATGATGACGACGACTCTGATTCTGATTCTGATTCTGACTCTGAGGGCGCAAGCGATGCCTAACACCTCATTCATCAAGCGCCGCATGCAGGTCAACCTGACACTAAATAAGGGCTCTTTTGGTAGTGGTAACAGCAAGGTCATTACCGACTTGCCAATTAAAGCCTCTATCGAAAAGCTAGGGCCGCCTGACTTTGCTAAGGCCTCGGTGGAGATTACGGGAATGAGCCGTGATGAGATCGAAAAGCTCACTACGCTCAACTACATCCCCATGATCACCAATCGCCACTACATCAACATCTACGCCGGTGATGATGTCACTGGACTAAGTGAGGTTTTCGCCGGCTCTATGATCTCTGCTGTCGGCGAATTCAATAGCCCAGATGTGAGCTTAAAGATAGAGGCTGAAGTCGGGTTCTGGGGTCGCGTCAAGCCGCAGGGCCCAAGCGTCATCAACGCGACGCAAGATGTAGCGTCTTTTATCTCAAGCTGCGCCTCTCAAGCCGACATGACTTTCACCAATGAGGGCGTAAGTGCGCAACTAAAAGAGGGCGATATGTTCACCGGCTCTCCTGTTGAGCAGGCACGACAAGCGGCCAATAAAGTTGGCGCTGACCTGCTCATTGATGACGACGAGATGATATTGATAAACAAAGAGGGCACGCGCAGTGGTGGCACAGTGCCTTTGCTCAGCCGCGATTCTGGCCTCTTAGGCTATCCGTCAATCAGCTCTAACGGCATCGAATTCAAGGCCATTTTCAACCCTGCATTTAGGTTCGCGGGCTTGGTTAATCTCCAAAGCGCAGTGCCTAAAACCAGTGGTGAATGGCGCATCGTCAAGCTCACTCATAAGCTCACTGCTAACGACCCTAAAGACGGCAGCTGGGAATCTGAGATTACAGGTTTCTATCCGGCTATGAGTGGTGCTGTTGGTCGCTTTATCTAGCATATTTAGCAAGGTGGCCTATGGCCGAAATCAACGACGACACTAGAAAGGGTGCGCAAGACGCGTACTCAACCACGTCTACAGTCAATCAAACACGCTTTCAGACTACGCAAGCGCTCAAGCGTGATGTGCAGACCTCATACTTAGCCCGCGTCGACAAGTGCGAATCCACAGAGGAAACAAGCGGTGCGACCTATGTAGCGCTGACACCACTGACGGCGCAAACGGACGCTGAGGGCAAAAAGCTGGAGATGCTTTCAATCCCGAAGATACCGTTTGTGCGCGTGCAACAGGGCATCGCTGCTTTTGTGCTCGACCCCGTGCCTGGTGATATCGGAGTTGTCAGCGTCTGCAAGCATGACATCAGCCCAATCAAGCAAGGTGTGACTGAGCCCGTGCCTCCAGGTAGTCCGCGCAACTTCTCACAAAGCGACAGTGTGCTCATGGGCGCGGTGCATACCAAGACACCAACTAACCATATCACTCTCCGGCAGGACGATACCTTGTATAGCCGCTGTCCGCAGGGCTATGAATGGGAGACCGACAAGACTATCAAAGAGACGGCTTTAGAAGACCGCGTGGTAGAACTTGGACGCGACAAGAAAGAGCACGTTGGCAATGACAAGACCTTGGATGTGGACAACGACCAGACCACACATGTGGCCAACAACGATAGCCTGACTGTGGACAACGACCAGACCATCACTATTGGCGGCAACCAGACCATCACTGTGAGCAAAGACGTCACTATCAGCATCGATGGCAATGGCGTGCTCACAATCCAAGGTGACTTCACGGGCACTATCAACGGTAACGCGAGCTTAACTGTGCAAGGTAATCTTGATGTCTCGGTGCAGGGCAATTTGAGCGCTAACGTCAACGGCTCTACCACCGTCCAAAGCCAAGGTGCTATCAGTGCGACCAGCTCAGCTACTGTGACCATCAAGGCCAATTCCATTACCTTGGACGCGCCTAACACAACCATCACCGGCAACTTAGCCCTTGGCGGCAACTTAAGTGCAGGCGGTGGCGCTGGCGGTGGTGGCAACGGTACCTTTATGGGCTCTATTACTTCTCAACAGACTGTGACCGGCAACAGCGACGTTATTGGCGGTGGCGTTTCCTTAAAGAGTCACGTCCACGGTGGTGTTGAGACCGGTGGTGGCTCAACCAGCGGCCCAAGATAAGAGGCTTTGAAAGAGGCTTTTATGAATTTAGGACACTCACTTAGACTGACGGTCGACCAAGACTGGGATATACAGCTAGACAGCCATGGTCGTATCGTCACTTGCACCGGCCCATACGCCATAGCGCAGCATGTATCCAATGCCATCAAGCTTTGGACTAACGATGCTTACTTCGACCCACAACGTGGCATCCCTCATAAGGTAGTGGACTTGGGTATTAAGCTCCAACCGTCTATCGTCATCAGCCGTTTCAAGAGCGCTGCGCTCTCTGTTGAGGGCGTGGCTGGCGTCGACGTGCAAGACTTGAAGACTGACAAGCGCAAGCTCACTTGCATGGTGAATCTGCATTTAACTGATGGCTCGACAGCTGCTGTAGAGGCTGGAGCTGAAGTGGAGACTAATTGAGATGCTGACTTTTGACTCCAAGACTGGCGTAGCTGTGAGCGATGTTGAGGACGTGCGCGCGCAGGTGCGCGAGACGTGGCAACAAGCTTTTGCTGCTGACGGCAAACCGCAGCTTGATGTCGACCCAGAGACTCCTGCTGGCCAGCTCATTGATAGCCAGACCGCGGCTATTTGCGAAAAGGACAATGAGCTTTTGTTCCTTGCTAACCAATTCAACCCGCGCTATGCAGAGGGCAAATGGCAGGACGCGCTGTGCAATATCTACTTTATTACCAGGCATCCAGCCACGCCGTCACAAGCCACGCTTACTTGCACCGGACTTGCAGGCACGGTTATACCCGCGGGCGCGCAAGTACGTGACGACGAGGATCGCAATTGGGAATGCACCCAATCAACCAGAATAGGCACCAACAGCATTGCTCAGGTGCCTTTTTCATGTCTGACCTCTGGGCCTGTTGAGGCTAAAGCTGGCACCATCAAAAACATCGTGACTTCTACGCCAGGCTGGTCTACAGCCATCAATGAGCAAGACGCCATTATCGGCAATTATGAAGAGACCCAAGCTGCTTTAGAGGCCCGTCGCTATCAGTCTGTAGCGCTCAATTCGCGCAGCTCTGAGCAAAGCGCCTATTCACGTATTGCCAGCTTAGATGGCGTGGTCTCATGTTGCATTCGCCAAAACCGCACTAGCGAAAAGCAAGTCATCGACGGCGTGGAGCTGCGACCACACAGCGTTTACACCTGCGTGCTTGGCGGCTCTGATGATGAGATTGCTGAGGCTCTTTATAACACCATTAGCGCGGGCTGCGACTACACCGGCGACGTCGAAAAGATAGTTATCGACCCTATCACTCATGTGAGCAGTGTGGTGCGCTTTGCGCGTCCTACCACCGTGCCTATCGGTATTAAAGTCAGCATACGCAAGAACACAGACACGCCGCCTAATGCTGAAGAGGCCATCAAAGAGGCTATCTACAACAACTTCTACGGGCTTTCCGCTGAATACATCAACAACCAGCCGCTGCTGCGCGTAGTGGGCGGCAACACTGTCTACGCTAGCCGTTTTTATATCTCACTGCTCAACCAGGGCTTTAGTGAGATTCTCAGCGTGGAGCTGGCCTTGCCTTATAGCGCCGGTGATGAAGAGGGCGTAGGTGCTGTTGGCGAGTTTTCTAACTCCATCACCGTGCCTATCAACGTCAACCCATCGCTGCTCGAAGAAAACATCATCGTCAGCATTGAGGAAGAATCGGACGCTGACTCTGACTCGGGCAGCGCCAGCGCCAGCAGCGGCGACAGCGGTGGCGAAGTTGTGCTCACTAACATCAGCTCAAGGGTATTGAGAAACCATGGCATTTGATATTGATAGGACTATCCAAAGCCAATACTCACATGCGCCACACATCAAGGCTCTAGCGCGTGGCTTTTGGGAATTAGTCGACCCCACTGACGATATCGACCTCTTTTACCGCATGTGCTTCAACCTCGATACCGCTCAGGGCGTGGCTTTGGATGTCTGGGGTCGCATTCTTGGCATGCCACGCGACATGCAGACCGTGACTGAGATTGGCGTGCCTTATTTCGGCTTCCCTAACAAGCGCGGCTCCAATACTGAGGCTAGGGGCTTTGACCAAGAGCCTTTCTACACCGGCGCGCAAGAGACTCACTTTGAGCTCTCTGACGACGCCTATCGCTTGATGCTCAAGACCAAGGCCATGTCCAACATCTCGACGGGCTCTTTGGCCGACTTGAATCGGTTGCTAGCTACGCTCTTGCCATATGCAGAGGTGCAGATATTCCGCACTGCGCCTATGCAACTGCGCATCGTGGCTACTGGTGACTTGACTGACTATGAGCAGAATCTGCTGCTGCGTGGAGACCTACCACCAATACCGACCGGCGTTGGCGTAGAGGTGGAAATCAACGGCACCAAGCCATTTGGCTTTGAGGGTGGCAACGTCACACCATTCGACCAAGGCCCTTTCTATCGCAAGAACTCTATTACCACTACCACTTCACCAACTACTGACACAGACACTAAGGATTAACGATGGCAATTACAGACCGTATCAAAAATCCACCGCTGACGACTGTGCAAATTGGCGTGGACGCTGATAAGAATGTACTCCCAGAGCGCATCGACGACAGCGAGTCCGCACAAGCGTCTTTAGCACAAGGCTTCCCAATGCTCACTGAGCTTACTCCGTCCCAAGGTGGCACGCCTCCATCACGTAAGGACATGAATGCTCTGTTTGCTGAGCTCGGCACTCATTCCTATTTCCTGCAGCAAGGCGGCGAATACCAATGGGACGCTACCATTTCCTACTTAAAGGACGCGGTGGTCTGGCATCACTCGACCCCATACATCTCTTTGCAGGGCGATAATCTCGGTAATGAGCCGCAGCTTACGGACTCTGAGTACTGGCGTCGCGTGGTGCGTGTGACCTCGATTAACGGCCAAGAGCCTGATGGCGCTGGTAACATTGAGCTTGAGAACTACGCTACCCGCGGCGAAGACAATACGTTTACTGCTGCTAACACCTTTGAGCTCAAGGCTACTTTTGCCGGTGGCTTGGAGACCCAAGTCTTGCCAGTCTACATCGGCGAAAACCGCACCCTAGAGTCGGTTGAAGACAATGAGTTCCCAACCATGAAGCACGTCTATGAGGCCATTTCTCAGGCAGGCGGCGGCGGTGATACCGGCTCTTTAATCATGCCTGTTGAGGTGCTGTCTCCAATCGACAACAGCAACAATAACACGGTGTTAATGGAGTTCGTCGGTGGCACTTACCAGCATGCCTACGACGAAGAGTTGCGCGCCTATCGCGAGGTGCAATACACCAAGGTCTCTGACACCGATTGGAAAGAGGCTGCATCGTGGCAAAGCAATGCCGACTCTTTTACGCTGACCTTTGAGGAAAAGCTTGAGCCTTTCACTCAATACAAGCTGCGCGCCCGTGACCGCTCTATTTGGAATCGTATTGGCCCTTGGTCGCAAGTCGTCCAATTCACCACCGGCGAAACCGTTATGGTGGAGCAGCCTCACATCATTTCCATCTCGGGCGAAAGCACTGAGCAGGTTATTGAAGTGCCTACTGTAGTCGCTAGCGAGTTCAGTACCAACGACGGCTACGACACTCACTACAGCACCGACTGGCAAATTGAGACCCTGCACACTGACGGTACTCCAACTGAGGTGGTATATCAGTCGCTCAATGACCGCGCACATCTGACCTCTATTACCATTCCGCGCGGCCACTTAAAAGAAAGCACCGCCTATACCATCAAGGTTCGCTACAAGGGCACAACCTATGGCTACTCTGATTGGGGCCACTCTAACTTTGCTACTGCTGACCGCTTTACTTATGTAGAGACGCCATCTATCACTATTGAGGGCAATGGCGCTAACACCCCAGAAGACCCACGCATTAAGGGCTCTGCTTTCAAGGTTATCTCTAATGTCGGCGAAGAAGACACACACCGCTGTACCAGCTGGGTTGTCAACAACTTAGACAACGATACCGTGTGGAGCTCTATCGACGACCCAGAGAACCTGACCTCGATTCAGCTACCAAAGGGCGTGCTGCAAGTTGGTACCACTTACACCCTGCGCTGTCAGTACAAAGGCAACACCTTTATCTCAAGCTGGGGCTCTAAAGAGTTCACTACAGCCGAAGAGTTTGCGCATGTAGCCATGCCTACTCTGAATGTGACTGGCGCTCCTGATAATGTGCCTGAAACAGCAACGCTCAGTGGCTCTGAGTTCCAAGTCATTCCAACTGGTCGCGACACTGATACCCATATCGCATCGACTTGGGAAATTTACAGCGCTGACGGCTCTGAGGAAATTTGGGCTTCACGTAACGATAGTGAGCACTTAACCTCCATCACTTTGCCGCCATTAGTACTGCAAGAGGACACCACTTACTTATTTAAGCTGACCTATATCGGCGAAGAGTTAGGTGCGTCTGCAACAGCCACTGTAACTGGTACCACCAAGAGCGAGTTCACTTACATCGCTGCGCCTAGCCTCACTGTTGAGGGCGGCCCAAATGACGTGCGCGAAACTCCGACTCTGACCGGCTCTGAGTTTACTGTCGTCTCTAATATCGGCGAAGAAGACACTCATGCATCTACCGACTGGCGCGTGCTCAAGGCTGATGACGACTCTGTGGTCTTTGAGAATCTTGGCGACACTGAGCATCTGACCAGCTACACGCTACCAATTTCGGCCGGCTTGGAGCCAGAGACCTCATACAAATTCCAAGTGCGCTACACCGGTGCCAAGTACGGCGCATCCAATTACACCACCGTAATTGCGCGCACTCACACCGTGCTGGCCTACATTGTGGAGCCTACACTCACTGTGACTGGCACCCCAGATAGCGTGCCTGAAACACCAACGCTGTCGCTTAGTCCGTTCACCGTACACTCAGACAATGAGGCCACCGACGAGCACGTTTCCACCGACTGGGAAATTGTACCTGCAAGTGGTGGCGCAGCCGTGTGGTCTTCAATGGGCGACGCTGTAAACAAGACTTCGATTCAGGTACCAAAGGGCAATTTGACGCAGCTGACAACCTATCGTTTCCGCGCCCGTTTCAATGGTTCGCGCTTAGGCTCGACTGCTTTTGTTGAGGTTACTGGCACCACCTTAGCAGCCTTTGATTTCATCAACACCCCAACCATTAGCTTAGTGGGTGGCACCGCTTCTGGCACTACTAACGTCTTAGAGACTCCAACCTTTAAAGGCTCTGATTTCTCTTACACTTCAAGCTCGGGCGCGGTCGACACACACGCTGCTACTGACTGGAAAATCACTACTGCTGCTGACACTGACACTCCAGTGTGGTCGCAAACAGTGAACTCTGGCAGCGGCGACTTAACTTCCATCACTGTGCCAAAGGGCACGCTGCAAGTGAGCACCGCCTATATCGTCTTTGTGCGTTATCGCGGCGCAAGTTTTGGCTATTCGCCTTGGGCACAGCTGAGTTTCACCACCAACTCGACGTTCACTTATATCGCCATGCCAACGCTGTCGGTACGCGGCGCACCAAGCTCGGTGCAAGAGCAGCCTGCACTTACGGGCGGCCCGTTCACGGTGTTACCAGCTGGCCAAAACGACACTCATGAGTGCACCGATTGGCGTGTAACCGCTGTCGACGGTGGAGCTACTGTCTGGGAATCTATTGCAGATAGCAGCCACTTAACTTCCATCAAGGTACCAAGTGGCAAGCTGCACGAAAGCACCGCCTACAAGTTTGCTGTGCGCTACAAGGGTGCCACTTGTGGCTACTCAGCTTGGGCCGAAGTCACTGCGACTACAGCCGCTGAGTTCAGCCCAATCGGCGCACCAGATATCGTGGTGGAGCAGGACAACACCGGCGTTTACGAAGCCCCGTTGATTACAGGTTCGGCCTATGTCAATGAATCTGACATCGAAGACGACGACCATAGCGCCACTGACTGGGTAGTAACACCGGCTGCTGGTGGCGAAGCTGTGTGGCAGTCGCTGAGCGATAAAGGCCACTTGCGCGCCATCCAAATGCCTAATGGCGTGTTGCAAACCAATACCGCTTACCGTTTCCAAGCCCGTTATCAAGGCTTTATCTCTGGCTGGGGCCCTTGGAATGAGGTAACAGCTACCACGCAAAGCGCTTTCTACAATGCCAACATGCCACAGCTGTTAAACGCCAACATCGACCGCGCTGGCACTAGTTTCCGCTTTGAATTCTCGACAACGCAGCTCTATGTGCGCCCAGGCAAGCCACGCCCAACGCACTTGCGTGTAAAGATTAAGAACAACACCAAAGACGACTACATCGACACTTTCACCACCGCCATTGAAAGCAGTGGTAACTACATCATCACGCGTCCTACTGAGTACGACCTTGATGCGGCTGACGATATCGTCTTCCAGGTGTTTTACAAGGGAGATGCATCCGACAACGACGACACCCCATACTCTGACACCGCTGAGCGCGAGGCGACCGTCAACGAAAACATCATTGTGATGCTGGAGTCTATCTCTGGTGGCCAACACCATGTCTACCAATACCCAACCATCCGCATTACTCTGAACTACGGCCCACAGTCTTTCACTCACACCAAGACTGATTGGGAAATTCGTGACGTTACCAACACTCAGGTGATTTGGAGCTCAATGGGCGACACTAGTAACCTGACTTCCATCAAGTGCCCAGTGAAGCTTGATCGCAAAACGTTCTACACGCTTAACATCAAGGCCTACGGCACCCGTGATACCGACGTCAATGCAGAGAGCATCCCATTTGAAATGACGCTGCTCACATCCGCCGGCGGTGATATCGGCGTTCCTGGCGAATGGGGCTTCGGCTTGGGTCTTTATGAGAGTGATACCACTGCTGAGGATTTGGCCACTATGGGCCTAGCCTTGATGGAGGGTGGCGAAGACCCAACGAATGACAACTACGGCAACTACATCCACACCAATGGCTCTGTCTTTGTGTTTGTGCCTGCATTCTGTTATTCGTTCACCGCTGACGGCGTGAGCGAGCTGGGCTCCCCAAGCGCATTCGACGTCAAATCGTTCACTGAATTTGAGAACGAAGCCGACGCCAATGAGCGGGGCTACATTCTGCACCGCGCATTCATCGACGGTGGCCAAGCCAAGTCCGGTTTCTTTATCACTAAGTACCTTATGGGCAAAGGCAACATCGCTAGCAAGGGCAATATTCCTATTAGCCTTATCAGCTCGACTAGTGCCCCATCTACTGCTGAGGGCGGCACTGGCCAAGCACGCGACGCGCTGACCTTGTCCAAGAAACTTGGTTCGCAATACAACTGCGCCTCGGTGTTTATGTACTCTGCTTTGGCTATGCTGTCTTTTGCACATGGCTTAAGCGCTACAAGCACGGAGACCTGCGCTTGGTACGACCCAGCTGGCACCACCAATTTCCCAAAGGGCTGCAATAACGGCGCTTTGGGCGATACCAATGACAGCTCTGTGACCTATGCGCACTCTGACACCACTACTGGTAAACCTAACACCGGCTCTGCAACACCGTTCGCTAAGACCACTCACAACGGCCAAAACAGCGGCGTTTGCGACCTCAATGGCTGCTTAGAGCAGGTGGCTGTAGGCGTTATGCAATATGGCGCTACTACATACATTTTGCCTGATTCTGCAAGCTTCACAGCGTATACTTACGACAACGTAGCTTCCACTAACTCAACCGTGTACGCATCTCACAGCTTAGGCTCATTAAGTGGTCAATGGGGCTCTGCAAGCACCAACCAGTTCTACACTGACCAAGACGGCGTAAACCGCGCACTCTGCGGCGTATTCCCGCCTAAAGTCGAAAGTGCCGGCACCAACGAGTTTGGCACTGACACCGCCTACCGCAGCTGGTACAGCTACGTCAGCAGCTATGGCGCGTTCCGCTGCTCCGGCTCTTGGGGCGCTGCTGCTGGCGCTGGTATCTTTTATCGGTACATGGGCAGCTACGGCAACTACAGCGATAGCTGGACGTACGGCTTCACGACGTGGGGCTTTCGGGCCGCCGCTTATGGAGCAGTGTAGCGTCAAGCGCTTGGCCGCCCCCGCGCGGCCCAACTTAAACTGGGGATAGCACCCAACCTTGTTGAGAGCACCCCAATTTGGAATAACTTTTATCAAGGCGTTACTCAAAAGGGGTGATCTCTAAAACGCCTTGATATGTATAAGAATTATAGCTATGACATATATCCCTAAAAACGTTGAGGCTTTCATCCAAAACCGTCAACGCGACCTCTTTAACCGACCACAACAGCCAACACCAAACATCTCACCTTGGCTACAACAAGACGTCCAACCAACACTTCCCGTGTTACAACAACCATCGGAGCAGCAATTGGCGCAACTTCTACCCACGCAAACTCCGGTTTCGACTTCAGCCGGTGTGGCCCCAATAGCCCAAGACGTCGCGCCTTGGGCGCCAAACCATTTTGGCGGCCATGGAATCAACTACATCCAGCCGACAAATACCGCGAACCAACCGCCTCAAACGCAAACAACTCAGGCCTATACGCCACCTGTCGCGCCACTACCGCAGCAACCAGTGGCGCCGGCCGCTCAAGCCTCTGAGGTCAACGAGCAGCAAGTACTACAGCAAGCAATACCACAGAAGCCTTTTATGGCAGGCCCGCGCAAGGTGTTGCCAGCCCCAGAAAAGTTCGTGAAGAACGCTCTGACGTCATCATTGGTGGTCTACAACCTCAAATACAACAAGGCAGCTTCCATTTATCTCAACCGCGGTCACAATTCGCGCGCCCGCCAAGAGCAAAGCAGAATCTTAATGCAGTGCGGCAATGAACTCACTGATTTGGTTGTGGCTTGTGAAAAGAGCCCTAACAACAAATCCAAAATCTTTGAGCTCGACAATAAGCACCAAGCCCTGCGCGTCAAGTGGCTGTCCTATTACGACGCTGGTTTCTTGGGCGAATACCGCCAAGGCACCCGTTACGACCCACACAAGGGTCTCAAGGCTTTCGCCGAAATCAACGAGCACTTAGACAACATGGGCCGCATCATCGGAGCCATGAAAAAGCGAGCCTCATCCAAAGGCTAAAATTCATAGGCACGCAACTTGCAAACGCTTGTCAAAAAATGGTATTATTTTCCATGATGTTTAACCCAATGGTTAAACTCTGGGTGGTTAACAAACCGCCTACCGCAGCTGGAACAGCAACAACAACAACTATGGCGCGTTCCGCTGCTCCGGCTCTTGGAGCGCTGCTGCTGGCGCTGGTATCTTTTATCGGTACATGAACAGCAACAACAACAACAACAATAGCTGGACGAACAGCAACACGACGTGGGGCTTTCGGGCGGCCGCTCAATCTTGACACCTTTACTGCGAGTGTCTTGTAGATAAGGATTAACCATCCATAGCAACTCTATAAAGGTTGCTCAAAACAAGCCTGCAAGGCGCGCCTGTTTATCTGCGCGCCATTGCGCACTAAGGTCTTAATAATGTCTGAAAAGACACAAACTTTAACGCCTCTGACATTAGAGGCTATCTTTCATTTAGACCACCTATACCCAAGTTACAAGGTGGCTTTCAAAGGCAAGAACTATCGCCCGCGTTATCTAAACTTCAGACTAAGCGAGGGCTCGGGTCTGTTGAATATCCAAAGAGAAGTACTCTCTAACGAATACCAGACTAAACCTCCTCACAAGTTCATAATCTTCTGCAACTGCGGCCAAAAGGCCCGCGAAATCCACGCTTCAGCAATCCCTGACATCATTGCTCAACGCGCCATTTATGAAGCTCTATACCCAGTCTTTGATAAGAGCTTTATCTACGACAACTACGGCTGTCGCAAAGGCAAAGGTACGCAAAAGGCAGCTGACCGCACGCAACAGTTTATCCGCGAGAGCCCAGAGAACAGCTATTACTTGCAGCTTGATGTGCGCAAGTTTTACTACAACATCGACCACGCTATCTTGCGCGGAGAGCTTGCCAAGAAAATCAGCGTCCAACGGCTGCTCGACCTCTGCATGCAGTTCGTCTGTACAGAGCCCAATGAGCTGACCTATGAGCCTTTTGCCACTGGCGTCGGCTTGGACGTTGGTGCCATGATTTCGCAGCTCTATGGTCTCATTTATCTCAACCGCTTAGACCATTTCATCAAGCGCACACTCAAGGTGAAGCGCTACATCCGCTATGTCGACGACATGGTGATTATTGGCGAAACCAAAGAGCGCTGCATTGAACTGCGCGACCAGATTGCGCGCTATTTAGATGAAACCTTGCACCTCAAGCTTAGTGCTGCTGATATTCAGCCACTAAAGCGCGGCGTGAACTTTGTCGGCTTCCGTACTTGGCGTACACACCGCTTAGTGCGCAAGTTCTGTATTCGCAACTTTCGCCGTCGTCTGCGCCAAGGTGAAACCAAAATCCTGTCGATGCAGGCTATGTTGGCTCATGCTCGACACAGCGCAAGCTTCGGCTATATGGCTAGAACCCTTATTGAGAGTCGTCCAGACCTAATCATGGAGTTTAGAGGGAGAATCAAGCATGATTTACTCAAATATCAAACTGACTACATCAGGTCGCTTAGGAACCGTCAAGGACTACAAGTTCAGCCCGCCAAAAGCTGAGCTGCAAGACGGCCAAGACCAAGAAACTGAAATAGCGGGGAATGCGCAAAGCGACCCCGCTATTTTTTTGGGCGAACACAATGGCCGCGCCTATCGTTACTTCCCTGACGACTACGACATGACTCAGGTCGGCGACCAAGACCCAGACCTAGACTTCAAGCGCGAGGAAAAGCTCGACGAAGAGACCAGACTCAGCCTGCGTGCTCAGCGCACCTGCGCCTACAAGAAAGAGCAGGCACGTGAGACCATTGAGCTTGATGTCGGCGATGTCTTGGACTTGCTTGCAGACTTAGGCCAGCTCATTGAGTTCTCGGTGATTGCAGTCTCTGCTCTGTGCGCCGACAAGGCCGGACTGGTGCCTATGGATGAAAGCACTTCCAAGGACTATGGCTTGCGCGGTGCTGCTGTCTTGCAGGCTGTGGCTAGTGGCAAGCTGATGCTGCGTTCGTCCTTTGAGACCCCAGAGAAGATGATAACAACCATTATGCCGCGCTATTCCCGCGTGCAAGAGATTGTCCGTGACAAGTACATCGACCCTTTAAAGAAACTTGGTCTGTAATGCACCCAAACTCTGTACCTTTGCTTTAACTAAGGCTTTGCATCTACCTGCAAGGCCTTTTTACTTTGGAGGCTATATGAGCTTAAAAGCCGTATCTACTTATTGCCTGAACATAGGCATCGCTGCTGACCAACTGGCTAACACCATCATTGGCGGCCACCCTGATGAGACTCTATCTAGTCGCTGTTACCGCAATAGCGCCAAGTATTGGTACGCCAAAGCAGCCCGCATAGTGCTTGATGTGCTCTTCCGCCCTTGGGGTGCTGAGCATTGTCGTCATGCCTATGAAAGTGAGCTCAACCGCAGCCACAACTTTGAGATAAACCAAGGCTCGGCTAACAGCGCCAACGGAGGCTCTAACTAAGATGGATGTTGCGACCTATTGCGGCGACTGTTTGGAGCTTATGAAAGAGTTACCAGATGGCAGCGTGGATATGGTGCTCTGCGATTTGCCTTATGGCACCACGAGAAACGATTGGGACAAGCGCTTAGACCTGTCGCGCCTGTGGACTGAGTATAACCGCGTGGTCAAACTCGACGGAGCTATATGCCTGTTTGCTCAATTGCCGTTCACTATTGAGCTTGGAGCGAGCAACATCGCTAACCTGCGCTACAAGTGGATATGGCAAAAGACCAAAGGCAGTGGCTTTCTCAATGTGAACCGCATGCCGCTCAAGGCCCATGAAGATATCTTGGTCTTTTATCGCAAGGCTCCAGCCTACCATGAGCAGCGCCGTTATGGGTTCGCAAACTACCATCGTAACGACAATAGTCTAAAAACTATAAGGGGGGGGGGCAGTGGCGTTTTGAGCTCTAACTACGGCCCGTGCGGCCCGTCACGTGTGAACGACTGCACTGACGGTTCACGCAGAGCCATCGACGTCCTCACATTCGACAACCAGAGCCCAAAAGAGCGCGGGTTGCATCCTACCCAAAAGCCGGTGCCGTTGCTTGAGTACTTGGTCAAGGTCTACACCAAAGAGGGCGACACCGTACTCGACAATTGCGCCGGCTCGGGCTCCACTGGCGTGGCCTGTATCAACACTAGGCGCAACTTTATCGGCATGGAGCTTGACCAAGGCTATTTCTCCACCATGCAGCAAAGGCTCAAGCAAGCCCAAGCTGCTCTTTTATGAGGTGATTTATGTATAGACGCGTCTTTATCGACCCAAAGACCCAGACTGTAGGCAATGGCGTGAAGTTTGAGCGCATTCGTCGCATCACTGGCTATCTTGTCGGCACTTTAGACCGCTTTAATGACGGCAAAAAGGCCGAAGAACGTGAGCGAGTGAAGCACAAGTTTTACCCGTTCTCTGACTAGAAACTAGTGCTGCTCTAGAGCTAGGTTCAACCTTGTCCAAAATGCCCTAAAACCAAGATTTTTTTGTATTTTGTAACCTATTTTGTACACAAAGTAGGCCAAAACCACAGAAATCAAGGGTTTTGGGGTATTTTGACGCAAATGCAGTGT
>CALXYZ010000354.1 GCA_944393075.1 uncultured Anaerobiospirillum sp.
GTGAACTGAAACTGTCCGAATTCCGCGCCACGTAAGGCTTTGCGCGACTTGTCACTACTTTACCGACAAATCAGGTGAAAGTGAACTGAAAGTGTCCGAATTCCGCGCCACGTAAGGCTTTGCGCGACTTGTCACTACTTTACCGACAAATCATGTGAAAGTGAACTGAAAGTATCTGTAAGCAGCACCACGTAAGGCTTTGCTTCCTGTAGACCCAATACCAAAGCTCACGGCGCCCGCCCCAAAAGCAAGCCTCTGTACTCCCTACTGCTGAGCTTATTCTTCACCCTGCACCTCACGGATAAAGTGCTGCGTCTTGAGCTCAAAAGGTGTCTCTTGCTGCACTTGTTGTAGCACCTGCTTAAAGTCAGCTTCATCCCAGACTATGTAGTCGAGGTAGATATACTGCTCACCTATGGCATAGCCATAAGAGCTTGCACAGGGCATCTTCCCCTGCTGCTCTATGGCTAGGCGCAACTTGTGCTGCAAGCTTATAATCTGCTCTAAGGCACGGCGTACAAGCTCTTGGGCGCGCTTATTACGGCACTCACGGAGGTAGGTATCTTTTTGCCTAATGCTTAGCTTTCTGACCCTATTCTGCTCAGCAATATTGCCGGCACTAGTGGTAGTTGTCGTGGTCGTGGACGTAGTCGTGGTCGTGGTAGCGACTGCAGAAGTTGAGCTTGCCGCGGCCGCAGCTGCGGCCGCAGCTGCCAAATCAGCCTTACTCTTAGCCTCTAGGACGTTGGTCTGAGCCTTATCTTGTGCTTGTGCTTGCCCAGTCTCTGTAGCGTCCATGCTGGCATGGTCTAAAGCCTGATTTGTCGCTGTGGTTTCAGGCAGGTGACGACGGCGCCAGCGCGCTAGCGCTGGGGCAATCTCGGCACTGATCTCTTCTTCAAAGTCAGTAGCTGCGACTTGTGGTGCCTTAAAGTACACAAAGAGCGCTACTCCTCCAAGACTCCGTAGTGCTTGGTAATGAGTTAGCTGCTTGCGACCACGGCCTGTAGCGGCTGCGGCTTTGTAGTACTCATAGATGAGATCACGAGCAGTAGTGCATCCTATAAGGACATCAGTACGCAGTGGATACTGTTGGTCATAGCGATTTGGGGTACGGTTGGACTCAAACTCTCTGTAGGTATAGACATAGCCACGACCTGCCATGCGCTTTAAGCTAAAGTCTACTCCGCACTGTGAGCGCATAGCATCTACCACTAGAGGCAGCTGTGTACCTGCAACTAAGATAGCGTGCTGCCAGTTAATAGTTTCAATGCTCTGACACTCTGTTAGAGGTAGATTGCTCTTTAATAGTGAGAGCTCCACTTCTGGTGATCTGAGAACCTGAATCCCGTAGGCACGACGCGCGGCACGGAGGAAGTCGACCTCATCTGTGATGACTTCAACATTCCCCAAGCCATAGAGGTAAAAGGCTAGACCATACTCACGACAGAGAGCACGGGCGAGCATCTCTTTGCTGCCATCACTGTCGAGGCTAGAGCACTCACTAAGCTTAGGGAAATACACCACCATATCAAACTGCATACCCCATGACACTGTGCGCTCATAGTGAGTGCCACTACGCGCACGCGGCGACATGTCGGCAAACCACTCTACTAAGTGCTCGCCACTGACTGCGGACTCGGCATACGCGCCACACGCAGTTGCTCCCCCAATAGCATTGGTGGCTGCTGCTGTTGTAGGCGGTACATCTAAGGTCTGCACGATCTTCAGTGGTGGGCGTGGTCTATCGTGGTAGACAAAGGAGAAGCTCTTTTTTGGCATCAAAAGGATCTCCACTTGCTGCGCCTTAATGCGGGTAAAGACATATCGCTTGAGATACCACATGTCAGGTACACCGCAGTGGTTCTCTAAGACAAATTGCAGCTTGAGTTTATGCTCTCTCAAGTACTCATTAGCGTTGCTAAACTGCACCAGCACATGCATCAGTGAGGCTATGTCACGTGGCTGCAAGTTCATAAAGCATAAGACCACACCATCTCTGTGCTCTAAGCAAAAATGCTCTCGTGCTACATAGTAGAGATGCTGTCTCTGCAGGCTCTGCTGTCCTTGCTTAAAGTCAGACCACTGACTACCTTGAGTAAGGCTTAAGGTAAAGAGCTCCTCTATCGCGATATAGCGCTCACTCTCACTTAAGGCGGTAAAGCCACCAAGCGGCTCTAAGTTCTGCACCCACGAGGCTAAGCGCTGATTAAAAGAAAGTGACTCTACTAACGCGGCAGCAGTACCACTCTGCGGCTTATAGCTCTCTACAGCAGCAGATACATGTATCTCTGAGCTGCTCTCACTGCTATGACCGTGAGCTGAGTTTGGGGTGCGGGCGCCCGAAGCTGCGGGGGCAGCTTCGGTAGCGTCCACGCCCGTGCCAGCGCCCGTGCTATTGTCTGCGGCTACAGCTGCACCTAAAGCAGCGACCATAGCAGGTACTCTTACCGTAAAGGCAGTGCTAGTGGAGCCTGTAGAGACTTGCTCCACATTTTGTTGAGTGTGATTTTGCAGGACTTCTAATGCCTTACCCACAAGGATATTAAGCTCGGCATACTCCCTTTGAATGGCAGCATTAAGCTCTGTTGTATCCACCTGTAGCTGTAGATCTGCTGTAGCGCCACTCTCGGTAGCGATAATAGTGGTGTCTACAGTGGCGTTGGTAGCTGTGTCAACCCTAGCCCCAGACGTGACCTTTGCTTGTGCCCATGCTGTAGACGCAAGGTCGCGCAGCTGATCTTGGATTCTTGCTGGTAAAAAGTATGGCTCAAAGGCAGCTTGCTCGGTGTCGATAACTGCTGCTGGCAGCTCTCTTAAGCTGAGCGGTGTAAAGAGCTCGCTCTTACAGAGTGGCTGATAGACCTGATTGATCTTATGGAGAAACCATGGATTGCGCATGATGTCACTGCGGGCTCCATGCTTACAAGGATCGCTTGTCTCTAAGTCTAAGTACAGACTCTGAGCTTTGCGGAGTATGCTTTGTGCGGCCACAAAGTCACCCAGCCCCAACAGCACGAGGCCATAAACAGCATTGACCCTAAAGTTCTTTACATCATGGCTTTGCGCATACTTAAGCTGTACCACCATTGCTGCTAAGGTGTCTTTAAGAGCCTCTGGTACCTTATCTCTTGCTACTTGGTAAAGACACCGAGCAAGCGCGGTAAAGTAAGCTTCTTTTGCCTCTGTACTAGCAGCCGCTACCGCCGGCGGTATGGCCGGCGGTATGGCCGCAGCAGTGCCAGTTGCGGAGGCAGCGGTTAAAAGCTGAGCGGCTTTCTGCATGGTGGCTTCGAGCTTAGCTTGGGCTTTGAGTACAGGAGCACTAATGCTTTTAGATAGCTTTTTAAAACTATGCAGTGCGCGTAATAAGGCATGGGCACTTTCGATAAAAAGTGGGCTATTGTAATCGCTTTGCGAGCCATTACGCCAAGCACTTTGTAAGACTTCCCACTCTTCTTGATAGCGACCTTGGACACGCAGATGCACG
>CALXYZ010000355.1 GCA_944393075.1 uncultured Anaerobiospirillum sp.
TTATTCATTTAATTCAGCTTCACAAATATTGAATTTTCGCATCTTAATTATTTTATAGTGCTAGTTTACTACATCAAGAAGTCCCCCGCCTCTTAGGCGGAGGGATGAATCGCAAATTAGCTTCAACACTAACAGAGGATAAGCTGCAGCTACTTCTCGACAACGAGGCTGTGTTTGCTATGATCTATAACGACCAGATTCGCGCTGTGCGTACAGCAAACGGGTTTGACAAGTTCAAACGCATCTAAAAGAGGCTGCTTAAGCATGAACCTACAGGGGTTAATGCCTTATGGTACAAGGGTTAGAGGCTGATTTGTGCTGTACGCACAGCTCGAGAATATTCCTTGAGGTCATAAGGCCATAAGGCCATAACTCGATCTACAGCGCCACAGCTACCTACGGCCTCTCCTCACACAAGGTCACCATTAGATGGGAACTTTTATAAATCCCATGAAGAGCTGTGGCGTTCCCTTGTCTGCTCTTCAACTAATGAAAGATGGGGGGGCGGGATGGCTGGGATTTAGAAAGACACCGTACCAAATAAGGAGGCAAATGGGGTAGCCACGCAGTAGATCTGGATGTGGAGAGATTTGTAGCTGTGGCTTGCTACAGCTATACAAAAGCCCCGACCCTTACGGGGCGAGGCTCTTGGTAGGCTCTTATGCAACTAGCGAAATCGAGCCATCATTAGCTTCGTAAGCTGGTAGTAGTCTATTAGACCTTCTCGCGAATACGAGCAGCCTTACCAGTACGGCTACGTAAGTAGTAGAGCTTAGCGCGACGGACGTCACCACGACGGGTAACAGTCACAGAAGCGATTAATGGAGAGTGGGTCTGGAAGACACGCTCAACACCCTCACCAGAGGAGATCTTACGAACGGTGAAGGAGGAGTTTAAGCCGCGGTTACGCTTAGCGATAACGTTGCCTTCGAAAGCCTGTAAACGGGACTTGTCGCCTTCAACCACACGAACCTCAACGCGCACAGTGTCGCCTGGGTTGAACTGTGGGATGTCGGTGCGGAGTTGCTCTTTCTCGAGCTGGTCAATAATTGGATGGCTAGCCATTTTAGTACCTACCCTAAATAAAATCTGTGCTTTCAGTCTTGAGATGGCCGGAGGGCTGCATAGAGTTGCTTTCTTAGCTATTGTCTACTATCAGCCTCAGCACCAGCGGAAGTTTGCGCATCTTTGCGTTCACTCTCGCGCTGCTCAAGATATTCCGTAAGAAGCGCTCGCTCCTCACGATTTAGTAACCTTGATTGCAGTAAATCAGGTCGACGCTCATACGTGCGAGCTAGGGCCTGCTGCAACCGCCAACGACGGATCTTTTCATGGTTGCCACTCATTAAAATCTCAGGCACACCCATGTCGTCAATGACCTCTGGGCGTGTGTACTGAGGAAAGTGCAGCAACCCATCTGCAAAAGAGTCCTCATAGGCATTACGTAGATTTCCCAGAACACCTGGAACCATACGTGATACCGCATCGATGACGCACATTGCAGGGATTTCACCACCCGAGAGCACGTAGTCACCGATTGAAACCTCCAGATCGACTTCTTTCTGAAGGATACGCTCATCTATTCCCTCATAGCGTCCTGCTATAAGGATTAACGAACCCCAGTCATGGAATCGTGTGACCAGTGAGTGGCTAAGACGATCTCCTTGCGGAGACATATATACGACTCTTGTTCCTTGAGGTGCTTTTTTGCGAGCTGCGCTGATTGCATCTCTGAGCGGCTGAACCTTCATCAGCATACCTGGACCACCACCATAAGGCTTGTCGTCCACGGTCTTGTACTTATCGTAGGCGAAATCACGTGGGTTCCAAACATCGATCTCAATGAGACCTCGTTTGACCGCACGGCCAGTCACCCCTGATTCAGTCACCGCTTTAAACATCTCAGGGAAGAGCGAAATGACACCAAACCACATATAAGATCCTTCAAAAGATGCCTCATTACCCCACAGATCAAGCATTAGCTGGATTCTGCTGGGCTTTGAAGCTAAGCCTTGGCCTCGCCCCATCTCACAGCGTTCTAATTTTGCTGATCAGATGGCGCGCATCTTCAAAGAATGGCAAAGTAGCTTAGTAATCCTCGCCCCACTCTACCCAAATTGTTTTCGCATCGAGATCTAATTGCGTCACAATTGGGCCTTTAACATAAGGGATGAGCCTTTCTTTAGGGCCACCCTTTGTTTGGTCAGAGGGAGATACAACCATATATGGAGCAGCTCCTTGATCCACAACCCTCGTTACAGTACCGAGGTTGACACCTCCAAGGCCGATGACGGTGCATCCTTCCAGATCCACCAAGTAAAACTCACCGTCTGAAAGTGCGGGCAAGCTAGAGCGCTTGATCCCGATATCCATGCCGGTCAGAAGAGCTGCCTCTTCTTTGACATGGGCCGCATTAAGCTTAACAATAAAGCCATCAGCATGCGGTTTCCAAGCTTCGACCTGAACCTCACGCCAATCTTCTCCACGCCGACGAATAAACCATGGCGAGTAGTCAAAAAGGTTTTCAGGTTGCTCGGTAAAGGACTGAACTTTTAAATAGCCCTTTAGACCATAAGTAGAACCTAATCTACCCATGGAGCGTGGTTGATCATCTACCATAAACTAAAAGCTAAGCTCTAATTAAATGTCTTAGGTTTTAGAGTGATGATTAGGCCTGAGCGGCCTCGCCTTCAGCGGCAGCAGCAGCGGCCTCAGCCTCAGCCTTTGCCTTACGAGCGGCAACAGCCTTCTCGTACTTAGCAGTCTTGTAAGCGGCGACAGCCTCAGCACCCATCTCTTGATCCTTGATGAGACGCTCGACGCGCTCGGATGGCTGAGCACCAACACCCTTCCAGTAGTTGACGCGATCTAAGTCTAAGTTTAAGCGGACTTCCTGACCACGAGCAATTGGGTTGAAGAAACCAACCTTCTCAATGAAACGACCGGTAGCTGCAAAACGAGAATCAGCAACTACTACGTGATAGAAAGGACGCTTCTTAGCGCCGGCACGACGTAAACGAATGACTACCATTTCGTAAATTACCCTAAATATAATCAAGCCGAGAGGTGCGCAGGTTAAGGCTTGTAATGGACAGTGAAACCTCACTCCCACCTCAACACAAACGCGCTTCAGCCACGTTATCAATACAGACGGACAATTCTACAGTTTTTAGCCAAAAAAGCAAGCTTGGCGCGCATTTTTCTGCCATTTCCTCTAGGCAGCTGCGTATTTTCGTGCTAAAACTGATAGGCTTTTCCTGCCACCAAGGCCCATCTCTTATTACATCCCCACAAACTTTCCCAAAACCTCTTAATATCGCCGCAAATCGCACCAAAACAGCCTAAAACCGTCTCAAACTGCCTAAAACCACCTAAAACTGCCTAAACCAACCTGTAAGCTTCCAATCTTTCCTTTTGCCTTATAAACACGTAACTCCATAATGCTTGTGTGCTCAAAAGCACAAACAGT
>CALXYZ010000356.1 GCA_944393075.1 uncultured Anaerobiospirillum sp.
CAGAAACGGCGTGTTTATGCCCGTACTATACGAATAGTAGCAATCTACTGTACACCTTGCTTGATACTTTCAGGTTATCTCTGTTTTTAGCCTCAGGCGTTGCTTGTAGCCATATGGAGCCTGAAACAATCTCATCATACCCTAGATTAAGAACCTTGCAAAAGAACCCCGTATATCCATGTTTAGGTGCACGTACATGTAGTCGCTTTAAGGCAATGATCTCAGAGTTGGGGGTTGTTACGGCAATATGGGGTATTGACGATTGGGGAGAAGAAGAAAAGCCAAGGCGCACCGAAGCGCGCCTTGGAAAGCCCCAACGCGTGGAGCGCTGGGGCGGTAGGGCCACGCGCGCAAGGCGCGTGGGCTGGTTGATTAGAAGTCGTAGCGCAGGCTTGCCTTGACTCCGTAATCGTCGGAGTTGCTGGAGCCAGTGTAGTTTGCTCCTAAGCCAAAATGGAAGTTGCCATTTTGTGCCGAGAAGCCAACAGTTGCGCCATAAGTGAAGTCATCCAAGATCTCACTGGAGATGTTGCTATTGGTATGACCTAAATCAGCCCATGCGAAGCGACCATCCTCGGTATCATCACCAAAGTTGCTGGTGACGGTGAGATCTAATTGTGGCTTCAACACCCAATCGTTGAGGTGGAGTTCCTTAGCGATCGTGACACCAACAGGTACCGACATGATGTTGATCTTGTCTGCACCGTACTCACCTAGGGTCTGACCACTGCTGTTCTTGATGGTGTAGTCGTTGATATCAATCTGCGAGTAACGCAGACCAATGTGTGGTGACACCTTGATGCCAGCAAGGTCAAGATCAATTTGGCCAGTCAAACCTAAGCTTAGGTTGGTGCTATCGAACGAGGTCGAGAGCTTGTCAATGGAGTTGTTGGTCTCAATGTCGTTGTCCACCACGGTGTAGCTGGCATCACCTAAGATGCGCACTGCACCAAACTTCATGCCCACATAGGCACCACCACCGTAGTAGTTGAAGTCGTTAGAGGTGGAGGAAGCGACACCAGTACCATCTGCTGTACCAGCACCGACATTAGCAACCACACCTAAGGTGACGTTAGGGTTGAGGTTGAGCTCAGCACCCACGGCCACACCGTAGAGATCTAAGTCCACACCATGGCTACCACCGGTACCATCAGAGTTGATACCGAAGCCATCGGTCTCGCGATGGTTGTAGGTTGGAGTGATCCACAAGCCACCACCAGTACCGTTGCTGAGGTCGTTGGTAGTGTTGCTTAAGGCTGCGTTACCAATACCAGTACGTGCAGCCACAGCATCGTAGGTGGTATTACCAGCTGCTATAGCTGTGGTGACCACACCACCAAAGACACTAGCGTGCGAGGCATCATCAATGGCACGAGGGCTAGAAGCGATAGCGCGCGACATGTAGTTATTAGCAGCAGAGGATGATGGATTGTTGCGTGGATCATCCAGCACATTATTGTTATCGCCACCATTACCCGAGCTAGTGGAACCATTAGAGTTATCTGCACCACCAGTAGAACCACCAGTGCCGGTTGAGCCGTCGGCACTTCCAGTGCCACTACTGGTGCCATTACCAGTACCATCAGTGCCGTCTAAGCCACCATTTTCATCTGTAGGTAGATCATTTGTGCTACTGAAGTAGTCTCTAATAGTTTTCTTAGAACTCTCTGAGATGTCCATGTTGGCCAAAACATTCTCATTGAGCGTCAGCTGTACATCTAAGCCCTTATTATCACCAACCTCGATGTTACCTACTAAGAGATCACTCTGTGATGCCACTGCAATACCAATGTTGCTACCAGAGACAGTTACACCATTCTTGTCAGCATCGTCGAAGATATCAACAGTGTTATCGAGGAAGTTGTAGTTGCTAAATATAACCTTGCTACCATTCTCAGCAAAGACTGTTGCACCTTGCTTTTCGAAGGTGATAGCTGTGGTCTCCTGACCTTGAGCGTTTCTCAGGGCAAGGTTGTTGACGATGATAGCCGATCTGTTGCTCAGAGCCAGATCAGCACTACCATTGTCAGTGCGGAACTGCTCTGCTTCTGTTAAGTTTGTAGCATCGGCATCTAAGACGATGTAGTTACCGTCCTTGACATGGATGCTTTCACCTAAGTACAGAGCATTACCAACGTCATCTGCTCCGCTACCAAAGGATCCCGAGTTGTTTGGATCTTGGTATTGGGAAATGGCGTTTTGCAGGTTCGTCAGGTTTGTACCTAAACCGACAGCAGCATTGCGTCCGACTAAGATATTACCGTCAGTTGTGCCTACATCAACAGGGTTATCCACACCGACAGGTCTGAACTTGTTGATGGCAACTAGGCTCGTCTTTGAGCCATATGCCGGATCAACGAATAAGGTACCACCGTTGAGGGCCATGGTTTTGGTCTCAAAGGTGGCGGCCGCAGCGTCTGCTGTGGCGTTAGGATTACCCACCTCAATGATGTCACCACTCTGACCATAGGCCTTATTAGCAGTGATTTGGCCTGTAAGCTTAGTTTCAGTACCGTTAAATTTGACCGTATTGAAGTCAGCGACACCGGCTAAAGTGGTATTACCAGCGAAGGTAAAGGTGTCAGTATGACCAGCATCAATGGTGGCGCCCGATTCTTGTAGCGCAGTGCCAGAGATAAAGATATCCTCACCATTTTCGAAGGTGGTGGTAGAGCCACTCTTGAAGTCAGCATCGGCGTTGATAGTGGTCTTGCTCAGCGTCGTATTGCCATTGAAGGTAGCCTTACCATCAATAATGACATCGCCACTGAAAGTACTGTTACCACCTAAGGTCACAGTAGAGGCGAAGTTGGCGTTATTGAATTGGTTAGTACCATCAAGGGTGGTGTTACCTTCGAAGGTAGCATTATTGCCAATATTTAAATTACCAGCGACGTTGGCCTCCTGCGAGAAAGTAATATTCTCGGCTGTCACTTGGGAGGTTGCATCAATGTCGGCTTTACCAAAGAACTCAACACGATTGCTGGCGTTGATATTGCCGCCGTTTAAGGTTGCATCATTGTTGAACTTAGCACGTACCGCATGGACGCTGCCGCCAGAAATAGTGGTCTCACCATTAAAGGTAGCAACGTTACTTGATGTGACGGTTCCGGCAATGGTGCCCTTGTCATCGAAAGTGACATTGACGCCTGCGAGGGCGGAGCCACTTTCAATGATGGCCTCGCCGCCGACTGCAACATCATCACCAAACTGCAGGTTAGCACCTGTTTTTAAGTTGAGCTTGCTTTCAAAGCTGCCCTCGCCTGCAACATTGCCCGTGCCGGCTAAGGTAGTATCACCATTGAAGACGGCATTGTTAGCAGTGAAAGCACCTTGGTAGTTGGTAGTACCAGTGACGTTCAGATCACCTTGGTTGACAATGATGTTACCGGTAGTGTCACCACTTAAGCCCTCACTTAAGATCACATCGCCGCTCTGTACGGAAAGCTTCGAGTTTGCAACTAAGTCACCGACAGTTACACCGTTGGCAACCACGGCCTCGTCACCGACAATGAATTTGGTGTTGGCACCACCATTGACGCTCTCAATATTGGTAATGAAGGTGGTGTCTCCACTATCGTGCTCTAAGATCTCAAAGGTGTTGTCTGTATTGCCATCTGCAGATGCTACACCGGCATCAATATCGATCTTACCGATATTACCGCCATTTTGTAAGGCTAAGTAACCGCCACCGGAGCCATCTTGTGTTCCAATAATAGCGCCTAAGAGCTTACCATCGAGATCAGTGATGAAGTTACCACTGTTTCTGTCTGAGTTGCCTAACACAATGTGCTCAGCACGAATTTGGTCTTCGTCTGCTCCTGCTACAGTTTTACCCTTAATGGCAGCAACAGATGTAACTTCAACATAGTCGCCTTCATTCTCTAATGGCACTTCGGTAAGCAATCCATTAGTGAGTGCATCGATCTTGAAATCCTTGAGGTCAGCTAAGAGATCTCCGCCTTCACCATAATCAATTTCGATGTCGGTGCTGATGTTATCAGGTGGATTGGATGGATCGTACTTTAAGATTGCATCAAGGCCTTCAACGGTAGCATTACCGATGTTGATATAGCCATCTGTTAAGACAGTACCATCGCTACCGGAGATGACATCTTTGCGCAGATCCTTGATCTGATCTAAGGTGAAGGACTTATCCGCGCCGAAGTTGAGCTTTAAGGTGCCCTTACCGGTGAGGTTAAAGACATTATCAATAGCAGTGGTCAGGGTCGTACCATTGTCATCAATAGTGATATTGTCGTTAGTGGCCTGAGAGCCTAACTCAAAGACAGCATTAGCACCAGAGACATTGACTTGGTTGCCATTGCCCGAGGTGATGAAAGTGTTATCAGCCTTGCCGTGACCTAAGATATCCACAGTGTTTCCACCGTTTAAGGCCATACCATCTAAGAGCAGGTCACCGTTGTTGTTGACCGTGATATCGCTGTTTGTAAAGGTACCAGTGCCAGCAGTGAGGCTGGTATCGATAACAGGCACTTCATCTGGAGTGTTTGGATCATCATCAGGAGGAGCAACCTCAACGCCAGTACCAACAGTAAGAGTGCCGCCGTTTATGGTCAGGTCTTGATTTACACCACCGCTAGATAAAGTCCAATCACCTGCATTGACGTTGATGTTACCGCCATTAGCGATAAGGCTGGTATTCACTGTGCCAGTTGGAGTTGGGAGTGGGCTGACATGGACGCTTGAGCCTAAGTTCAAGGTTGCAGAGTCAGCTGTACCATTACCTACAGTGATGCTCTTGTTGGTCGAAGTCAGAGACTCGTTGACGTCTAAGGTACCGTCTGCAAAGGTGAAGGTGCCATCAACGCCAGCAGTGTCGTTGTTGAGAGCCAAGGTATTGGTACGAATTATACCGTTGCCAATATCAAGAGCAGCAGTAGCATCACCACTGTTGTTCACAGTGAGGTCATCAGAGACCATCAAGCCATTGTCACCGAAGTACACCTTACCGCTCTCAATAGGAGTGTCAGGAGTGTACTCAACCAATTGTGACAGATCGTAGACAGGGCCATCACCAGCAGCTAAGACGGATGCACCAGCACCTGTAGTGGTGGATGTTGGGTCTTCCTCGATATTAAAGATACCGCCACTACCCACAACGACAGCAACGCCACTCTGGAACATTTCTGCTTGAGTCTGGGTGACATTAAGGCTTGAATCTCTTTCATCAGAAGTGCTTGGGCCAGTGCCGTCAAAGTGACCAACCCTAATAGCTGTAGCCACACTTGGGGTAGCGGAAGCTGTTACAGATACATTGCCCTGAGTGAGGTCTAAGCTTGCCTGTGCGCCATTACCATTACCAGTGATAGTTACTGTGCTACCAGCAGTACTGTTATCAACAGTGAAGTTCTGACCAGAGCCAACAGTGATCGAGGCATCAATTCCCTCGCCAACATCACCTGCTTGGGCATTACCAATGATGATTGCACCGTTGTTTAAGGTCATATCGCCGTTGTGGCTGTAGTTACCAGCTTGTACGCGGTAAGCGGTCTCTGGGGCATCAGCACCACCGTTGATGATGACGTTACCCTCGCTCACACCAGTATCGGCTACAGTTGTGACTCCATCAGAACCTGTAGTAGTGGCAACTAAGTTGACGCCATCATGCAGGGTGAAATCAGAGCCATCGTCCGCGTCCTGCACAAACTTAACGTTCTTAGTTGTAGCTGTGAGATAGTTAAGGCCATTTGTGGTGGAGTCAAAGCCTGCACCACCACCTAACTCTAAGTTGGTGGTCTCAATATTTAAGTTGAGCTCTTCACCATTGGTAGACAGGTTCTTGTTGATGATGACATCAGCATTTGCAATGGTGCTGGCAGCTGCGCCTGCATCAGTACTGATCACATTGATGTCAGCATCTACATCTTGACCATCAGAGGTGTAGGTGAACTGAGCCATATCAAGGCGTGGGTTCTTTGCAGCCGAAGTATCGATTGCAAGCTTACCGCCTGATAAGGTTACGCTACCACCCGAGTCGCCGATCTTAACGAACTGACGTAAACCACCAAAGGTAATATCAGCCTCACCGCCTCGAACCTCTAAGTCACCAGTGCCTTGGATGGAACCTTGTAAGAAGTCGCCGCTTCCTGTGACTACGAGCTTGCTGCTATCACCAGCAAGGTTGATGATGGCGCCATCACCAAGCTTGGTGTTAGCTGTAACGGTAGTGCTGCCATTGTAGACGTTGAGATCGCCGCCACTCTCTAAATTGAGGTCTTGGACATTAAAGTTGGCGCTTTGACCGTTTGCACCAGTGCTGTCACCGACGTTGATCTGGCCATTACCTGCAACGTTGACGTTGCCTGCATTCCAATTGCCTTGTACCACGTTGAGATTAGCACTACCCAAAGCAGCACCACCAGTGTTAGTGTCGTGGCCACCGACATTGATGTCTAAGCCTAAGGAGCCGCTACCATCAGCAGTCTCAGTAGCTAAGGTGACATTAGCAACATCGCCTACTTGGCTGTTATCAGCACCAATTTGGATGCGATTGACAGTGCCATCATTGGAGATAACACCCTTTGTCAGCTGCAGATTACCAGTATCAACAAGGAAGCTACCGCTGCCGGAAGTGGTGGTGTCGCTGTTGGAGAGATCTAAGCTGCCAGCGATGATGGTACCAGTGCCGATATCAATACCCTTAGTCTGGGTGGTATCGGTGTTGGTGATCTTAAGGTCTTCACCACGTAACACACCGCCATTGAAGTAAATGGTGTCGGTTGCTGTGGCGTTAGCCTTATCACCATCGGCAAGCTCGGTCATCTTGCTAACATCGATGCTTGGGACGGTACCTTGAGCATCACCAGTAGCAATGAATTCACCACCGTCGTTGATAATAACGTTAGCACCAGTACCAGCTTCACCAGTGCTGTTTACAATCTTGTCTAAGGTGCCAGCGCTCACCTTGATATCGGCGTTGGAGCCCACGTCAAAAGTTGTGAGGTTGGTGTTCGTAGTATCACGATTGATGTTGATGGCGATCTTGCTCAGGTCAAGAGAAGAGTGAGCCTGTGTGCCGGTGACAGAGTTTGCACCGTTGCCCGCAACAGTGATCTTGTTGCTGCCATTGGTGTTATCGATGGTTAAAGACGAGCCTTCTGCAAAGTTCAGGCTGGCATCAACACCAGCAGCCTCACCTGCTGTAGTGTTGCCGACAGTAAGATTACCGTTTGCTAAGGTGATATTGCCGTTCTGGTTAATGCTACCGCCTTCAGCAGTGAAAGTAGCACCGTTGATTACTTGCACTGAGCCATTGACGTTACCAGTAGAGGCAGTAGGGACATTGGTCTCAACGTCTGGGGTGTCTGGGTTATCACCATTTGGATTGACAGCGCTGATCGACAGATCAGATCGCAGCGAGTAGTCGTTGCCTGTGCCTGCATCCTTGTTAAAGGTTACAGCAGAGTCGATGCCGTGGATCTTGGCGGTCTTGTAAAGGGACTCTTGGGATGAGTCAAAGCCTTCAGCACCACCTAAGGTCAGTTTGTTAGCATCGATGTTGAGCTGATCACTGACATTGGTGCCAGGAGTTGCACCCTTATCCTTACCTAAGACACCAGTGATAGCTAAGTTGTTACCAATGATGGTGCTTTCGGACTCGATGTTGATATCAGCTTCACCATTAGTGCTGCTAAAGGTGTAGTCGTTAAGATCGACAGCAGTATTTGGATCTGTGCTGTTGACGGTTAAAGTACCGCCAGCTAAGTTGATGTGACCTGTGCGGGTATTGGTGTCGTTTGGATCAGCACCTAAGAATGTATCTAAGCCGCCCTCGGTAACGAGGGTATTGCCGTTAGCACCGACGTTGATATTACCGGTACCGGTCAGAGCTTGACCAAATAAGGCATTGCCGCCAGCACCGACGTTGATATTGCCATCAACATGGACGTTACCAGTAGAAGCATTGACGTTATCAAAGGAAACGTTGCTGCCTAAAGCGACATCAAGCGAGCCGTTATTTTGAACTGCCAGATTGTCGCCCTCTAAGGTTACGGCAGTGCCATCGGTAGCTGAACCAATGTTTACAGAGCCGCCAGTGCCTGCAACATCAATGTTTTTGACTTGCCAGATACCTTTGTTGATGTTGATGCTTGCAGTGTTGTTGGCATCGCCACCACGCACGGCCAGATCCATGTTTACTTGACCGCTAGTGCCATTTAAGTTGAGGTTAGCCTCACTACCTTCTGATAAGGAGTTACCAGCACCAACCTGGAATGAATCGACGCTGCCATCGTTGGAGTTGAAGGAACCACTGACGTTGAGGTTACCGCCAGCCATCACAATGGTATTAGAGGCGTTTGGATCACCAGCATTGGCGGTGCTAGTGACGTTGAGGTTGTTGACGTTGATGACACCTGTGCCGATGTCGAAGGTGTTCTTATCAGCACCTTGGTTGTTGGTGAGCACCAAGTCGGTAGCGTTTAAGGTACCGCCATTGTTGAAGTAGATGTAGTCGCTTTCGGTGGCAGCAGCCTTATCGCCCTTAGTGAGCTTAGCTACATCCACTGCTGGGGTATGACCGGTGGCACCAGAGACGACGTTGACTGTACCCTCGTCAATCACCATGTTGACGCCAGTACCAGCTTCACCTGCTTCATTGGTGAATTGACCTAGCTGATCGGAGTTGATGGTCAGTTCGCCGTTCTTGCCGGTGTTGATGGTGGTGATGTTGGTGTTGGTAGTGTCGCGAGTGAGGTCAACAGTGGTATCGCTCAGATCAAGACGGGCATGACCAATGGCCTCAATTTCACCATCAATCCAGCCTTCACCTGGATCGTCAGGGTTGATAGGCACCTTACCTGGGATCATACCAGTAGAGCCTTCCAATGAGATCAGGTTGTCGCCGTTGGTGTTGTCTAAGCCTAAGTGCTTGTTCTCTAAGGTCAGATCAGCATTAAGGCCTGCGCCTTCCTCACCATCCATCTGACCAATGTAGATGGAACCTCCCTTTAAGGTCATATCGCCGGTGTGTTTGATGTGACCAGCAGCCACGTGATAGGAGCTGTGAGGATCTGTGGTGCCGTTAGAGATGACGACATCGCCAGTGGAAGAACCCGAGCCTGCGACATAGGCTGGTTGACCGTTATACTCGTGGTCAATAGCACTTAAGCTGACACCGTCGCGCAGGGTAAATGCGCTGCCATCTTCATCAGGATTGAAGACGACATCACGGCCCTTAACCTTGCGGAAGCCTAAGCCTTGGGTATCAGAGTCATAGCCCGCGCCACCACCTAAGGTGAACTTGTCAGCAGAGATGTCTAAGTTGAGCTCGGTACCATCTTCAGCTAAACCCTTGGTGATTTGGGCACTAGTTGGTTGACCATCTGCACGGCTTAAGTTGATGGTGCTGACATCGCTACCATCACTGCTCTCAACATAGAAGTCAGTGTTAGCGTCAGTAGCCTTGGAGGCGTCGCTAGTGAACTTGTACTTGCTGAGGTCGTAGTTATCAGGAGTTGCGGAATCGATGGTGAGATCAACATTACCGCCGTTTAAAGCAAGATGGCCGTTGACTGGGGCTAGGTCGGCGTTGACACCGTTGACGAAGTTATTGATCACGGTTTCGGTCAGCTTGGCAGTACCTTGAACTTCTAAAGTACCTTCACCAACAATTTCACCGCCTTGCACATTTAAAGTGGTCTCAGAAGGAGGATTCCAAGAGGCATCGTTTTCACCATAGGTGCCACGGCCGATAACGATCTTACCGCCATCAGCGATCTCAATGACACCACCAGTCATGGTGATATCAGCAGCAGCGTGACCGGCTTGATCTAAGGTGGTACCGGTTTGGATCATGTCACCGTCGAGAGTGACTTGACCACCATTTTGTACCGAGATCCTACCGCCATTGATGTCGAGATCAGCGGTGTAGATACCTGTCTTACCACCAGTGACGTTGATGTTACCGTTCTGGTTTAAGACGATATTGCCTGCTGCTTCGGTATTTGCTGTGTTAAAGCCATTTTGATCGAAGTTATCGGCGCCACGCAGAATGGACTCACTACCGTTTAGGTTGACGGTGGCGTCGATATCCATGACACCACCTGTATCCACAGCAAAGGTACCATTGTCATTGATGTTGATCTGGGCATCGCCGCCTACCTTGAGACCAGGCGTACGTGACTGGTCTGGGGTTGTAGTACCAACTGCACCCACAATACGGGAATGCTCATCCCAATTGCCATCACGGCCTTCAATGGTGACGTTACCTTGCCTAGATGTAATCAGACCAAACTCGCCGGCATTTGCTTCAATGACGCCGATGCTGTTGTTGGCTTTGCTACCGACGTTAACATTACCTAACACCTGTAAGGTCATGTTTTGGTTAGGCGAGAACGAGTCCTCACTACCGTAGATATAACCGTCACCGCTAGTACCGACATTTAAGGTAGTGCCAGTGTGCACTGCGACATAATCACGTACATGAGCTGACTCATTGTTGTTAATGTATAAGGTGGATTGGCTATCAAGGTCAACTCTCAAGGTACCAAACTTGTTGTTAGCTTGGTCGATAGTTGTTCCTGTACCATCATTAACGATGATAGTTTCACGGTTGTCTTCAGTGATCTTATCGTAGTCATCTACGCCGCTGATGACTTGGGCGCCCACCTCAGGTGCAGCAATAACTGCCGTAACCGCAAACGCAGAGGCGAGTCCTTTGACATAGGCACGGCCGTATACCGCCCTATACTGAGCCATCAAATAGGTAAGAGCATTTTGGCTTTGCTTCATGAAAAGTTTACCGTCAACCTCCAAGGGACTTGGCTGTAGCCAAAGTCACAGAGAAGTTAGCGGCTTCCTCCTGTAATTGAGACCATATGAGGCCAACGCCACGACTGCCTTTTCTTAAGCTGCTAAAAAACATGTATACATGTATACATGTAAAGCAGCAATGCGAGCTGAAAAAAGCAGTGACCTGTCATCGTAGATTGCTTGTTTGCAGGTTTTAGGTTGAGGGTTGGGTGCAGATTGTTAACATCAAGTGTGCGCGGTGATATGAGCTCGTGCGCCATAAACTTTGAAGCTCTTAAGCTCTAGCGGTTCTTTTAGAACCTAAGAGCTTGAAAGCTCAATGATGCTTAAGTCTATGTCACTGAAAAAGTCACTCGGCTGTTTCTATCTGCAATCTCAATCGATCGTGCTTGACCTAAACTCCTGTTTGCATGTGGTTGTCTGATATCCGCCCCTAAAGTAAAAGCGCGTGAACAATTAAGCTTCAAACATAACTGAACTGACCAATATTAAGTGCACTTGCCTGTAGTAGAGCTTTATAGACAGCCGCATACAGCTTGTTAAGCTGTTTATCCCAATGACGCAAACATATCCTGTGTTCCAAAAATTTGCCTTAACGGCGTCAGGACAAACTTGTACCTAGGTTATCGGCAAAAACTGAACCAGCTTTAGTGCTCTGAACTTAATTTTTTGATTAAAATCGCCTGCGCACACCCCATTCGTAAGAGTGGGGATAAGCAGGCGCTTAGTGCCAGATAATCCTCT
>CALXYZ010000357.1 GCA_944393075.1 uncultured Anaerobiospirillum sp.
TTAGCAGCGATAGCAGCCTGCACAGCACCACCGTAGAGGGCCATACGAGCCACAGCTTCAGCTGGAGCACCGTGAGATGCAGTAACAACCTCGTTTAAGAAGGTGCTGCTGCCAGTGACCTTGGTAGCTGGAGTGTTGTTTGCTGGAGGCTCAATTGGAGTGAGATCAACGCTCTCGTTAGCAGTTGGCTCAGTTTGAGCTGCTTGCTTCTGATCACCGCCAGTGCTACCACCAGTAGAACCATCCTGAGCTAAGCGATCCTCGTGGTAGGAGATCAGGCTCTGGATGACTGGGGTAGAAGCCTCGGACATCACGCTATAGGCCTTATCCATGTCAACGTGTAAGGTCTCGCCGTAACCAGCCTCGGTACCAGCCTCTAAGGTGGTGAAAAGGAAACCGTTTTGAGTGTAGACCTTCACATCCTGACCATAGATGTAGACGCCCTTGTGGCCTTCGCCGTCGTTATCCTCTAAGAAGTTGAGCTTCTGAGCGGCATCGAACGAACCAACTAAGACGATCTCACCGCCTTCAGCATTAAGGGTAGCACCAGTCTTGTTGAACTTGATAGCGGTCTGGGTCTTGTTGCCATCAGCGTCCTCGAAGGCAGCCTCAGTCATCAAGATAGCGGTGTTAGCGCCTAAGCCCATATCTGCATATTGATCAACAACGTTGGTCTTAACGGTGTAGCGTAAGACCTCGCGGAAGTCATTGCGGGTAGCAATGCTTTCAGCGGAGTTCAAGGCAAGCTCAGCACCATCACGCAGCTGGATTTGGCCATTTAAGTAGAGGATCGAACCGTATTGATCCTTGCTTAAGGAGCCATTGGTCTGGTAGCGCGAGATAGCATCTGCCACTTCAGAGATATCGGAGGAACCGATACCTAAAGCGGCATTCTGGCCGACGTAGACATTACCGTTGATGATGCCTGCATCATTGACCATGGTGGACTTGGAGTTGTTGTCCTTGAAGTAGCCAACAGCACCGATAGAAGTCTTCTCGCCATAAGCTGGGTCGACCCATAAGGTACCGCCATCAAGATCGAGGTTAGCAACAGACAGGTAGCCAGTACCAGTCAGAGTATTGCCTGCTTCGTCTTGTGCTTCAGTCTCAGAGAGTACACCACCTACTTGGATTAAACCGCCATTGATTACGTCTAAGGTGTCAGTAACAGTTAAGGTTGCGCCATTGTAGATGGACAGACCGTCGTCGTTATTGACGCCACCCTTGAAGACGTAGTTAGCAGTAGTAACTGAACCACCAGCTAAATCAGCCTCGTTGGTAGTAATGGTGTCACTAACCTCAACGATACCGTTCATGGTACCTAACTGGTTAGCATCTAAGTTGGTAGCGCTTAATGCAGCAGCAACACGAACTTCATCGATGTTAGTGATGTTACCGCTTACGGCAGTGTTACCGTTGACCTCAACAATAGTACCATCGTAATCTACAGTGCCTGCGCCAGTAATAGCAGTGATCTCGGTTACAGGATCTGCTGCATCACTGGTAATACGTAAGATGGTGTAATCACGCTCCACATCGCCTGTGCCGTCCTCATTACCGGATTGCAAGGTGATATTACCGATCTTGCCACCACCAATTAAGGTTAAGATCTTACCCTGCTGCACATCAGCACCAAACTCCTTAGTACCAGCAGCATTGCTGATGAAGTAGCCGTTGTTGATAGCTGCGTTACGCAGAGAGGTGTTACCCGCAATGGTCACTGGGGTGCTAGGATCGTCGTATAAGCCAGAGCTCATACGAAGAGCACCATAGTTGCCTTGGACACCAACGCCTAAACCAATGTCGGTAACGATGGTATTACCTAAGACGTTATTGGTGATGTCTTCAATGTTCTGGCTGTAGATATCAGACCAGCCCTTGATGTCATTCCAAGTTGCTGTATAGGTACCATCACCATTGGAGGTGATCTTGTTCTCTAAGCCAACAAATGTAGCGTGGCCGATATTGAGAGTACCACCGCTCTTTAAGATGCCGTCGCTGTTGAAGCTGTCATCAGTGAAGAGCTTATCCTTTAAGTCGGCAATAGCATCAGCGGAGAACACGCTACCACTTAAGCCTAACTCCAGCATACCGCCAAAGTTACTAATCTGCTCATAACCGCTCTTTAAGGTCACGGTATTGGCAGTCGAGGTCACATTGTCCTCTAAGATGGCGCCAGTAGTGGCAGCATCACCAAAGGTTAGGTGACCATTGTTCATGATGGTGATATTAGCGCCTAAGCTGACACCATTAGTAGCGTCGTCCTTACCATCAGCAGTAGTGGCGTTAGCATCACCTAAGATGGTTAAGTCACCATACACAGTCACAGCGCCGTCAGTTAAAGCGGCAGTGGTGAAGGTAGCTTCACCATCAGAGAACACGTCAACGCTAGCACCGCCATTTAAGGACAAACTGCTACCAGTCAGAGTGGTTTTGGTATCAACATCTAAGATATCGGCCCAAGTGCCATAAGTGCCAACTTGGTTGTGGTCACCAATGGTTAAGGAGGCGCCAGTACCACTTACGTTAAATGCAGTCTGAGTTTCCCATACACCGTTGACGAATTCGGCAGATGCATTCTCACCAATGTTTAATTGCTTGGTATTGATACCACCAGTTGCGTCAGCAGCAGTCTTCACAAAGGTCATGCCTGCACCAGATAAAGCCACAGTGTGGTTATCTGAAGCTAAGCTGTTGAAGACGTAAGCATGGCCGCCAGTTACCTGTACCTCAGAGGAGTACACGCCAGTGTCTGCTGGCTTGTTGTTACCGTTGGTTTGCTGGTGATCGGAGATCACGAGGTCATTGACCACGATGTTGCCACCAAAGTTCACCGCTTGGAAGCCGCCGTCACCATCAGTAATTGCGCTATCAGTGCCCTTGTGGGTAACGCTTAAGGCGTTAGCAAAAAGGTAGCCGTTAGCACTTAAATTGAAGCCAGTAGAACCATTGCTGAAGTCATCGAATTCAGCAGAGATATCACCATCGGTGACATAAGAGCCGTGGTTACTGCCACTAAACTTCACACCTGCAGCATCTTGGTTGTTAGCTAAGATGGTGTTGATATCAGTAGCATTGAGCAGCACCACACCGCCAGAGGCCACATCGATGGTAGCTACGCCACTGTAGGAGGTGGTGGTAGCACCTGGGGTACCGATCATCTCTAAGCCACCACGAAGGTCTAACAGAGCTAAATGACCTCTTGGATCATTATCTTCGACAGTGTCGTCATAGAAGGCATTAACAGCGCCATAGACTTTGATATTGCTATTACCACCATTTGCCGTGGTTAAGTCGATGGTTAAGCCATCTGCTAAGGTTAAGGTGGCGTCTGTTTCTAAAGAAGTACCATGCTCCTGCAGCGCATCTGTGCCACCAGCACGACCGACCTGTAAGGTACCGCCACTAGCTAAAGTGATATGGTTGTTAGCAGTCCAATTGCCATTTACGACATTAATGGAACCACTTGAACTCTTAACGCGAACATCTGCGCCATCTAAGGTGCCGCTTAAAGCCTCATAGCGAATATGCTCGCCATCGACATCAAGCACATCAAACTTAGCGTCGAGGTTGAGGTCAGCGTTTTCTAAGCGATAGCCAGTGAAATCACTGCGGTTTTGGGCATCAGTTGCGTTTTTGTCAACTCGGCCATTGGTTGCAAAGGTTACATTGGAGCTGATATCAGCGTGATCGAACTTAATTGCAGCAGAATCAGCAGAGTAAAGCTCATTAGAACCTAAGGTTAACTTGCCAGCCTTTAAGATCACACCTTCAGGGTGTAAGTCGGTATCGACTAAGCTATCAGCATCACCAGCAGCATACTCGGCACCGTTAGTGGCGAGTTTATGCTCTACGGCCAGCTCATTAGCAGAGAAGATAGAACCTGAGGTTGCGGTGACCGAAGAGTCGATAGTAATAGCACCAGCCTTATCGGTGTTCGAGAAGTTAAAGTCGCTTAAGATCACCGAGCCGGAATCGCTAAACTCTAAGGTACCACCAGAGGTGATATTAACTGCGCCTCTAGCATCATCCTGCTCGCCAGTGTCCTCGCTGATAATGACCTTGCTGCCAGAATTGAGGTACTGGTTTAACTGGGCAGTGCTGATAACGAGAGTGCCTCTATCGCCGACGAAATCAGTGAAACGATCACCCTCATGTACGGTGTCATCGATTACAGAGTTGCCTACACCACCGCCGTTAACCTTAATCACAGCACCATTGGTCATAGCCTCTAAAGTAGCACCATCTGCAACAACGGTTCTGCCTAAGAGCTCAATAGTACCGCGGTTAAACACACGAGCAGTAGCGTCTAAAGAGGTTTCGTTGGAGTTGACCGATTCCTTGGCTAAGTTGCCTTCATTAGCATAGCCAGAGATCTTTAAGTTTGCGTTGGTGTTAACCTCAATTTGGCCAGCCACCTTTACTACGTCAGAGGAGATCTCTTCGGTACCGTCAGTTCTAACGGTAAAGTTACTGTCGCTCTCCAAGCTTACAATAGAGCCTGCACCAGCACCACCATAGATAGAGGAGTCAGTGACTGCGCCATGGACAGTAACAGTACTATCTTGAGTTAAAGCCTGACTGTAAACATCAGGTTGACCTGAGCCTGGGCTTACAACAAGAGAGTAGAAACCAGCGTAGATGTTAGAGTTGTCGATCTTGGCGCCATTCTCAACGACTACACTGTTGTTCTTGAAGTTTGGAGTATCAGTGAAATCACGCGAATTATCGTAAGCTGCAGCGATCAGGCCGTCTTTCACAGTTGCAGTTGCGCCGATGGTAACGGTGTTACCAGTGAGATCAGCACCATTTACAGAGGTGTTTTGGGCGCCAATGATGTAACCAGCTGCATAGCCCTTTTCGTCATCAGTAGCAGAGCCGTCTAAGAGCTTGGAAATCAGGTTGTTGCCGGTTAATGAGCCATCAAAACGAACACTGTTGTTGTTTAAGGTAATAGTTGCGCCTGGTCTCTGGATACTTACCACAGCACCATAAACATTACCTGCCTTGGGTTTATTGCCGTCTCCCGTATCCGTAAACAACGCAAAAGTGTTGCCCGAAGCAATAGAGACGCTGTTGTTAGACAGGGTAAAGGTCGAAGCAGCTGCATTCTTGTCAGCACCAGCAGCATCTACAGTTCCATCAGTAATGAAGTTGGCGCTAATCTGAGCACCAATCACTGAGGTGGTGGTGAAAGTTGAGCTGTTGGTGTTGTTATTGCCAGCTTCATCTACAACAACAGAGTTTCCTGTGGCAGTAAAGCTGATGGCTGTTTTAGCTACATTATTGGTGATGGAGGCACCGTAAATAGCACTACCAGTAAAATCAGATTTGATAATATGGGCAGTGTTGCCAGTTGCGCTTGCGTCACCCTTATTTGCAGCTACGATAGCACCACCATAGGCAGTGGTCTTGTTAATGGTGCTGTTCTTAATGTCTAAGGAGGCTTGACCATCATTGCCGCTAACGACTAAACGATCTGCACCACCTGCTGCATCAGATGGGTTAAAGCCTTGGTCAACGTAGTTACCAGCTAAAATGGTAGCTTGACCACGGCCTGTTGGAGCGTTAATAGCGACCGTATCTAAAGAGACGGAGTTACCAATAGCCTCAAGAGAATCAGCATTTGTTACAATCAGCTCAGCTGGAGAATCAGTGGTATAAGTAGCACCATTGGTATGTACATAGCCACCAGCGATAATTGGTGCATCTTCATTACCAGCAAAGGTGATATGGCTAATGGTTGCGCTGTTGCCCTGTGCAGAGAACTTACCCTCGGTAGAGCCTGCATCAGCCCAAACCTGAGCACCATAAATACCACCAGTAATAGTTTGCTTAGGGGTTGCTTCTGCATTAGTGCTGATATTTACAGTGTTGTTGGTTGCAGTAGCACCATGACGAGAAGAAGCCCAAGCACCAAGGATTTGGCCTGCAACTAAAACGTTATTTTCACCTTCGCTGATGATGGTAGCACTGTTGCCACTAGCAATAGCAAGACCAGAACCAGTGTGTTTTGCCCAACCACCAACAAAATTGCTACCAGTGCCGCTAACTTGACCTCCGCTGATTAAGAAGACCTTGTTATTAGAGGCGGTGGCGACGTTTCCTACAGTGTCACCAAATACTGAATAACCACCATAGACGGTTTTAGTCACAATCTTGCTCTGAGGCTCACTAGCGCCTTCAGGGATGTTAGCACCAGAATCACCAATGGTGATGTTACCACCAGAAGAAATAGTACCAGTCTTTTCATCTACTGCTACTTTACCAGCAATTTTGGTAGTCCACTTGCCGTCAATGGCGTCGTTAGCGCCTAGATGTTCCGTCCATGTGCCACTCTCATTAGAGTACCAAGGATATATATCAGCTTGAGCTTGACCAGCACTTGCTGCTAAGCCAGCGGTCACAACGACAGCGGTAGCAAGGCCCTTGAAGTAGGCGTTTTTGAAGATGGAGCGATATTGCGCCAGCAAGAACTTGATGGCGTTTGAAGTTTGCTTCATGAAAATGTTGTGTAAAACAGAAAAAAGTTGGGTAAAAGGCAGGTCAAAAGTCACACACGAACCTTATCTACTGAGGCATTGCATGTTCTTCAGTGCTTGCCCCACTCAACTGTTGGCTTGCCTTACTTTCTCCCTAAGGACAAACCTCTGCTTCTCTTTGCCCACGCAAAGGCTTACGCCATAAAGCAGTTCACACTTTGCTTTAAGGCTGTTTTGCGCGCTCAGCTGCGCCTTGTGCACAAGCTGGCACAAGTGT
>CALXYZ010000358.1 GCA_944393075.1 uncultured Anaerobiospirillum sp.
TTCAGGACATGCACCTCGTCCAAGGTTAGACTCATGACCAAAGCTGACCATGGTACTCCATAAGACCGTGCCTTGGACTGCGCAAGGTGCTGCCACCATGGTCGGTAAGGTAAGGGGCACAAGGTGAAGTACCCCATGGGTCTATCCCACCGTCCAAGCCCTGTGCTCGCTCCAAGCCCCTCCCTACATCCTAGGACTTTGGCTTAAATAAGCGGTTTCGTGCAGGCTTAGACACGCTAAAGCCACCCTATACCCTGCACAAATGACCTATTTATGCGGCTTCTGAGTCCTAGCAAGTAACTTATAAGAATAGCTGAAGGACACAGAGCTTTGCTTATGGCTGAGGCTAGGAGTCCTTTTGGGGCGAGTAAGCAATATTTGGCGGCGGTTGACCGAGCTGGTCTAAGACTACATTCGGAGGGACGTTCTTCATGGTAGGCTCCTCGTCCAAGGTTCGAGCCATGACCAGTACTGACCATAGTGAACTTATGGCTTGGTACCCATGGTCAGGCTCCCGCCCAAGTCGTCATATCTAATAGTTACGGGCTGACGAGCATGTAAAACCTACCCCTCTGCCTAGGGCACTACTCGTTATAGCCACCCCTACACCCTATGCCATACTTACTTTCGGCAGAACGTTCCCTTACTTCTATCCGTTCTTTTTGTGCTGTTTTGAGAGATTTTTGTGAGTAAACAGTGCCAAAAACAGCATAAAATCGCTCAAAACAACACAGTTTTAAGAAATCCGATATTTATGCGGTTTTATTAGGGTTCATGAAGGAGCTATGGTACTTGTATATGGCTCCAGGCATGGCACGACTGGTTTTACTTCCTCAAAAAACCGCTTATATATCATGTTTTCTGATTTGAGACTCCCTTGCCACCTGTTCTAACAGCTGAAGACGTCTTGTGGAGTCAGATAAGACCAATGTCTTGTTCCGAGGTGCAGCTAAGGTAGATATAGTCTGAGTGGTGCCGACTGACAACTGAGCCTTGGTCATAGTGCTTCTTTGGGAAGGTGTGTCGATGGATGGTACCCCATATGACTCGGATCACCGCCCGTCATGATGGCACCCTCGTTCTCAAGGTGTTACTGTCACTGGCTCCTTATACCATGCTCATACCCTGTGCTTGGGCCGGTATCTTTATGATGGCAATACTGGCAGCTTGGTCTTTGAGTACGGGAACCGACCGAGACTATCTTGCTTGTCATCGCTAGATAGGTTTGGTCTCAGTAACCAATACGAGGTGAGGTGCTACTAATAAGACCGAAGTAGCTACTTTAAAGTTAGCCAGCAGTAATTACGGGGTGTCTACCTCACAAACTTCCCCCTGTACCATTACTCATACCCATACCCTAAGACCTGACCTAATGACGTGGTGGGTGTCTAGGTCAATCAAGGGCACCATGACGGAGTACTTGAGGATAACCCTATACCCTGACCACTGTGACCCTACCCATCCTGACTACAGACAGAGCTGGAACACCTCGGGACAGAGCTGGAACACCTCGGACACAGGGTTATACCAAGACACCCTGTCAGCTTTGTAAGGGTTGGCTCAGGCTTATACCTGAGTGAGGTGCTACCCCTCTCCCCTATCTATCGACCAAAAGTTAGCCAACGCTAATCACAGGAAGTCAATGTCTTAGACTCCACCCTTCACCACCCTTACCCTATGACCTTACCTAATAGCGAGGTGTAGGCTACGGTCGGTCAGGTGGTACCGCACACCGAGTGCTATGAGGGTGAGCTACCTGTATACTAACGACCCTGTACAAGTTGACCTGCCCTGCCTTGTTATAGGCAAGTTCCTCCCCCTTGGTTTTAGGATGGCTGTATACCGAATGGCCCATGTTAGTCTTGGAAGGGGAGGCTATGGCTAAAATCTGAGGTGAGGAACCACCATACTCTCTAGGCCACAGACCAAAAGTTAGCCAGTGATAATCTTAGGGTGTCCATGTTTAGAGCTCACCCTACATCCTTACCCTATAACCTTACATAATAGCAAGGCGAATACGGTAGAGCACGGGTGCCGTGACCGAGTACTTGAGGATGACCCTATACCCTGACCACTGTGACCCAGACCGTCCTGACTACAGATAAGGCTGACCCGCCACGGCCGCAGGGTTGCTTATACCAAGACGCCCATATCAGTCTTGGAAGGGTTGGCTCTGGCTTATACCTGAGTGAGATGCTACCCCTCTCCCCTATCTATCGACCAAAAGTTAGCACCCCGTAATCGCAGGGACGGCTTACCCTAAGACCTGACCTAATGACGTGATGGGTGCCAAGGTCGAGCAGGGTACCGTGACCTCATACCATGAAGATGACCTTAGCGCTGTACCCCGCATCATGGTTAAGGGTGATGTCTCTACCATTATCTGGAGGTTGTAGGTTTATCTGGGCACACCAGCCACGACCTTAGTCTTGTAAGTACCACATCCTGCCTCGGTACCTATCATACCCCACACGTGACCATGACAATGACGACAGCGCACCAGAGTTACCATGCTAACTGACATCACATCTTAGGACACCTGATGATCGAGGTGTGTTGGTACACCCACTAATAATGAGATCTTTTTGGTCAGGAGATACAGGGGTGGTAATTTTGGATTCGGCACTGCTGCCAACAAGAGATCTCGCTAGTTAGTGGAGGCACGCTACAATTCCACCCCACACTCGTCATCTCACGGCTTAGAGTCATGGCTTATTCCTTGACAAGTAAGAATAAATTATGATTTTAATTTTTTATTGTTTTTAGCATTTAAGCCTAGGGTTAAATGCTTTGTTTCTAAAAAAATAAAATCGATCATATTTTGTCGTTGTTTGTCAAGAATTTATCACCTCTAATACCGTGTCTAAGCCCCTCACGAACACCCTACTGTTACCCTCATAACACCCTGTACTACGCGGTTTATCTTTTTTGTAAAAATGCTTTATTTATCATCTTTTAGAACGTAGCAACACCCTGTCGACACGTGGTTAGAACACACTCTATAGCAATAACAAACAGCCATCTAAAATACCACGTCATAATTACGTATGAATAACCCTACAACAGGGTTACAAGGCCACACATTGCTAATGTTAGAGTGTTCAACTGCGACATCGGCAGGAGACGACCACCGTTTGTATAGCTGCAAGCTAAACATACATATTCGCCAAAATGTATTTAATGACCTATTTCATGCGTTACTCTTGGCATTATCTTAGAACCAGTCATTCCTGACACTATGCTCCTACATACTCTAGGCTTAGTAACAGCGCCCGCCCCTATAAGCAAGTAAGAAATATCCCCTATTGTGTTGCCCTTTAGCTATACACAGCTCCTACTACCACCTATCACACAGCGCCAGCTATAGAGCATGAAGAGATTAAATCATTAGGCATAACAGTCCTGTCCCCCCTATAACGCAAAAAGCACCTCTTAGGTTCTGCCAAGAGATGCTTTTATGAGTTAGGTCCTGCAACATAGTATGTTCAGGGATGGCTTGTTAGTTACTTGCTGTCCTTTTTATCATCAGCGATTAAACCTAAAACACCTAATACAGTAGCAGCTGCTAGAGCAGTAGTAACAACAACAGGCTTTGCAGCAAACGCTATAACACCTATTGCGATGGCAACACCGCCTTTAACCTGATCACTCTTCTCTTCACCTGTTATGCACCAGTTGGCGAAGTGCTCACAGTTATGGAAGATTAGTTGTACTCATTTTCCCCTTCCAGTGCTCTTCTATAAGCGCGGCGAGCAGCCTCTCGCCCTGTGTAGACTCTATCTTCTTGTAGATACAACGATCATAGCTCAATATAGCCGATCAAAACTGGAGATAATTCACAGGTATACTACAAGAATCATGTCAAGAATCATGTAATGAGAAGACAAGCTTAGGCGAAGAGAACCACAGCACCTATAAGTGGAGCGGTGAAATGATGATTGAGCTGCTCAGGGCGACTATAACGCAGCTCATATACTGGGCTAGAAGCATGAATTGCTCGGTGGGAGGTATGACGTTGTAGATCACACCACTAAGGGCATGTGGGCCTTGGCACATACACGACCAAGATGCCCACAAGGTAGCGCCACTACTTTCTGGCTTTATGCAACCTTCTAAGTGCTCTTAGACACTTACTCAGGAGCGGGCGCTATAGCGGTAGAGTCGTAGAATCATGGCTATTAGCATCGACCTTAGTTGCAGTGACTAAGAGCAAAACAAGAGCTAATCGATTAGCTTCTTCACGAGCGTGTAAGCGTCATAGCCAACAAGTACTGCAACCGACGTTGTAACTTCAGCTCAATAATAGCTTTACGTTAAAGATGGCATCGTCGACCTTATCAATGCAGTCACTAACAAAGCACCTTGCTTCAAACAAGGTATCTCCAACCGCATCAAAGCGCTCACAAACTTCGTCTCCAAACTCTTCTATCTTCTTACAGATTTCATCACCTGCCTCATCAATTGCTTTGCATGCCATGTGCTCAACATCAGACACTAACTCGCCAACCGTCTTGTCACTAACCAAGAAAGCACCGGTAAAAATAACAGCAGCAGCAACTGGATTTACCTTGGCTATACCTAAAAACACCTCACGCACTTGTTGACTAACCTCTTCGCCAGTAACACACCAGTTTGCAAAGTGCTCGCAGTTTCTGAAAACGAGATCGTACCTGTTTTCGTCCTTACGACTTTTGGCACGATCTACAATCTCTTCTCGGGAGAATTTAGCATCGTTGTGTTCGACGAGATAGATGTTATTGCCTTGGCAAAACTCATCAATCGACGTTTCCACAACGCTATTCTTGTTCTCCTTGGAGTAGGCCATGACCAATCCATTCCCGATGTAGATGCCATGGTGATCATACGGAACTAAACCTACGCACCTTTACTTAGCCTTAAGATGATCACCGATTTGCAAAGCATCCATAAAAGTGTTTCCCAATCATGCAGCAAACGCTGGTTTAACGCTGGTTTGTAGCATATACCAACGCAATTACAGCGTAGCCGCTTATCTGTATAACCAAAACCGTTACGAACTTGCGGGCACTGTGTGACAGCTGTGCATCATACCGTGCCCTCACCTGATCCTAAGAGCTAATCTCTTGCGCTAACCGATTGCGCGGAAGGATCAGCTAATCAGTCAGCCATTTAAAGACTTTGTATACACCGTAGCCAACAGCTCCTGCTACAGCAACAGGAGCAGCTACTGTTGCCAAGCCTGCCGCACCCACACCAGCTGCAATTCCAGCGGCTGCCGCACCACCAGTCGAAGCTGCGGCAGCGCCTGCGGCAATACCACTTGCCGCACCAACACCAGCTGCAAGTCCAGCGACTGGCGCACCACCAGTCGAAGCTGCGGCAGCGCCTGAGGCAGCGCCTGCAGCAATACCACTTGCCGCACCAACAGCATGAGCGGTCTTGGCGACCTTTGCTGCTTTGACGCCAGTGGACAAAGCTATGGCTGTTCTGATGGTGGTATCAGTTCTTCTAACGTGCTTGTAGACTTTGTACCCCACAGTAGCTAAAGCAGCGGCATCGAGAACCGTCTCGCGCACTTGATCGCTCTTAGCGTTGCCGGTCACGCACCAGTTAGCGAAGTGTTCACAGTTGTTGAAGACAAGGTTGTAATCATCCTCACCTAAACGACTATAAGCACGATCTACGACTTCATCTCTACTGAACTTGGCATCATCGTGCTCCACCTTGATGATTGCATGTCCCTGAGCAAACTCATCAAGAGAAGTAAGCGCCACGCTCTTATTGTTCTCCTTAGAGTACGCAATGACCTGACCATCACCCACATAGATGCCGTGGTGGTAGTACATGCCGTAATCAGCTTTGATGTGATCTCCAGCTTTTAGTTCCATCGTTGATCTCCCGATTAATGCGGCATACGCTGGCGCATTGACTGATATATAAGCAGCCCCAGCGTAGTCACTCCCCTATACCAAAACCAATTTCCTAATACGTGAGCACTAGTGCCCGATCCAATAAATTTTGACCCATCTTGATGGCTTGTTAGCCATCAATTATCGATAACTTCAAAACA
>CALXYZ010000359.1 GCA_944393075.1 uncultured Anaerobiospirillum sp.
ACAAAAGCGACTGCGTAGGGGGTGGGGGGGGTGTTTTTTTTTTTTTTTTTTTGCGCCTATGGTGAGGCCAAGTCCAAGCTGCTTAGCCCAAGATGCAGGTGTGTTGATAGTGCGAAAGGCACTCGCAAAATAAAAGCGCCGTGGGCGCTTCTATTGAGTATGGTAAGCACGCGATGCATACACCTATACCGGTGCACTGCATCAGATCGTGCTGAGCCGTGAATCTTGAGGACGTGTGCTGTTAGAGCAACAGAGATAAGGCTGTCTCGTGATCAATCATCTTCTGAGCAACACGCTCGAAGTTGAACTCAAATGTGCCGTCTTCTAATTGCTTTTTGATGGCATTGACCTTGTCGTAGTCGATACCGTCATACTCCGATGCAGCCTTAACAGCCTGCGAAATGGTATTAGCCGTCTCGGTGATCACTACATCATCATTGCTTGCACGCACAGCGCTAGCGCTAGTATTTGCAGAAGCTGCAGATGGTGCAGTAAGTTTTGAGCTACGGGCACGAGCCATACTTTCGGGCATGGCTTGACTTGCATAAGAATGTAAGATGTCGATTGCCATAAGTACCCTCTAGAAACAAGTGAACTACCCATCAGCTAAAGCTGATGGGCCTCTTCCTGCTTCAACGAGCTCTTGGAGCTCTCCACAGGCTTTAACTTCGGAGCATTCCCACCCATAGGGCGCAGGTCGCCACCATCCTGCCACAGCCGCATATCCTTCGTGAAGGATATTAACGGCGGCAGCCAAATCTCTTTCGTTGCGCGCATGGCACTGTGGGCATTCCTTAATCTTGAGGCCCTTCATTCCCTTAAGCTCAGTATTGCGATACCCGCAGTGCGGACAAAGCTGCGTGCTCGGGAAATAACGCTCTACTCTAAGGAAGACTCGCCCGTACCATTGCGCTTTGTGGCCAATTTCAGCATCAGGCTGTTAAACGCCGCATCGTTTACTGCTTTGGCCAAATGATGATTTTTTACTATCCACTGCACATTGATATCTTCTGCAAATATCGCTTGGTTTTCGTCGATAGGAGCCTTTGATATCTTGTGCGCCTGATCGTTGGAGAAAGCTCCGTCATATAATGGATATGGTCTAAATCGGTCTCCATGTGCTTGATGACAATATTATGTCTAACGCATATTTCCAAGGGCAACCTTTTAATAAGGCTAGACAACTCATTATCAGCTAAAAGCTTTTTGCGGTATTTGCAAACAAAGATGATATGGTACTGCAAAAGATATTTATGTCTATTATGAGAAAATCACCTTATCACACAGTTAGTATAGCATTTTTTGTGGCGCCTGCCCCATGATCTAAAGCTCATGGGATTGCGCGCCCAGATTTTTCAAAACTATGATGTAAAAACCGACGACTTTGATTCAGCGTGAAATATTGCACTGGTCAGTTGCGTTAGCAAACCGCGTTGCAACATGTCTTCATCCTGAACAAAGCATGAAAAAAGCCTGAGGATTTTAAAGGAATTAGGGCTCTTTATCGAGTCAATTCCCTTATTTATGCTCTTTCTCAGCGCTTTTGTCTAAACTTCGCTACCGCTGTACTTAGCCTACTTAGCCTACTTAGCTTGCTTGGCCTACCTTGTAATCAAGCTTTAGACCTTTAAGCCTAAGACCATACCCACAAGCCTCAGCCTATGGTAACAGTGCCACCTTAGTTATTGTCTTAGTTTAGGTAGCGCAAGTTAGCTCAAACTTAGGCCGTGAAAGACCCGAACTTTCAGCTTGTGACTTATGTTTGTGTGTATGTATTCAAAATTCCGGTTCTTGCAAAGGCAGGCTAAGTCCTGTATGGCATAACCTATGGCCCATAAACTGGAGTAGATTCGATTATGCCCAGCCCTCGTGCCATGCCTAGGATGGCCTCAAAATGTTAGGCAGCACAATCAGGTCCGGAATCCTGAATACGTACGTTTGTGTTTGGAGGTCTAGAGTCTGCGTGATTGGTGCAGGCTTGATATTGCTCGTAGTGAACAGCTTACAGCTAGTAGTGCTTGTGCTCAGTTATGGAGGCTTTAAGCTTATCTCTGTCGTTATCCAAAAAATCAGGAACGCCAATATATGGCGACTTAAGAAAACTCTTACTGCCGACCTAGCGATGCTCTATACGCTAGTAAGCACTAAGCTACCTTTAGTCTGTAGCTTTTCAGTTTAAGTTCCCTTTAGCGAGCTCCCATCTCCCGATGTCAGCTTCTTGCTGTAAAAGAAAACTGTTGTCCTATGCCCACGTGCTCAATGCTTATATGATGTTAGGTGCCCTAGTGGGAGCCCAACCAATGTGGAGTCTATAGGTACAAGTAATTAAGCTTGTTTTCTTTCCATGCCCTTACTAACGGAAGAAAAGGGCTTTTCTAAAGTTTAGTTGCATAAAAATCACAGCGTAAGAAATATTCGCCGGAGTAAACTGTGCTAGCTTAATGTCATATCTAGGTTGAAAGCCTGATTTTGCGCCGCACTCAATCCCATCCCTAACTACCATACTATGCGTAAAAAAAAAAAATTTAATTTAGTTACGCATGAATTTGTCGTAAGCCTCATAATATGGCAGTTTTTGATGGTTCGCATGCCATCAAAAAAGGTGAGGTTAGATACCACTTCCATTCCAGTGATAGACAGCGAAAAGCTTAAATTTGCGTTTTGTGACGAGAAAGTGAGCTAGTAAGAAGAGGCATATTCTACAGATTAGGTTCATTCACAAAACCTAGGGGATAGGTCAAAATTAGGAAAGGTAGTTACTAAAAAATGTTACGTGTAACATTGGTATAACAGCTAAAAAGCTGCATCCCTTTTTGTCTGGGTGGGTTGTATCTAAAATAGAGGGAACCTTTTTCATTCAACTATCAATAAGGTGGCTCCCTTGAGGGATTTTAACACAGCAGCCAATACTGCACAGACACAACAACCAGATATCGATCAACAGGCCAATCTCTTTGAAGCAGATCCAGCCAAGGGCTCTAGCATGGCTGATCCGCTCATATCTGTAGCTGCCACATCCATGCAAAAGATCCTACTGTACGGTCGCTTGTCACAGTTGGTCAAATTGCTTCCAAAGATTCTACACCTTGATTTGCAACCTCCATCT
>CALXYZ010000360.1 GCA_944393075.1 uncultured Anaerobiospirillum sp.
TCGTTACGACTCTAACGACGAGCTAGGTGATAACCGCCACGTGGTCTTAGACCTGCGTAACGGCTTAACTATGGTCGGTCAGACTGGTGGCAACGTTACCACTTACACTGGTAAGGGCATTGTCTCGGCTGAGTCTGGCGCAGAGATCCTCTTAAGCGCAGCTAACGTCAACGCCATGCTGCAGCAAAACCACAGCATTACTGATACTGATGCTGCTAACAAAGGTGCTTTCTTTAAGGCTTCCTCTGGCGGTGTGCTCCAAGTTGAGGGTACTGTCAATGCAGCCTTTAAGGACTTCAGCTCCGCTAACAATGGCTTCAACTTAAGCGGCACTGGCTCTTTAGAGAAAGAAGCCTATCTCACCAACGGCGTCTTAGCTGCTAACGGCTTAGTCCTTGAGAATCAGGGCAAAGACAAAGTAGCAGAGACCTATGACGGCCACAACATTACCCTTGGTGGTACTGTTGACGTTGAGACCTTAGAGATCAACGATCTGCAACGCGTTAAGAACAGCGAGGGTGTAGTCACCTTAGCTCCAGAAGTCACTATTGACTCTGGCGTGATGCAGATCTCTGAGAGCCTGTCTTCGTCTAACGACACCTTAATCTTAGGTACTTCTGGTAACGATGATACCGTTGCTTCCTTAGTGCTCTCTGCCAATGCTGTTGCTGACAAGGGTACTGTGGATGTGCAGAACCTACGTGTTGATAACGGTGACGTTTTGGTCAATAACGGTGTTTGGACTGCTCAGAATCTGAGCTTAAGCGGTGCTGGCACCTCCTTAACTGTTAACGGCCGAGACTATGATATCAACGACGTAGCTTCTTACGCTTCGCTAACCTTAAATAGCTTAACCATGGGGACTGACACCAACTTAACGGTTGGTGCTCGCGGTGAAGCAACTATCGGCTCCTTTGATATCACTAACGTCAACACCGCTGGTGCTATCAGCGTTGCTGGCCACTTAGTGATCAACGGTGTGACCTCCGAGGGCGATACCACCAATGGCGTTGCTTTTGGCACCACTGAGGGCGCTATTAAGATTCAAAACAATGGTCTGTTAGAGTTCGGTACCTTAGCTCTCAATGGCGCTATCATCGAAGATGATCGCTATGACAGCAAGGATGCAGTCAACACTGCTCTCAACACTGGCTACCAGAAGATCAACAACCAAGGCGGCGAGTTACTCTTAAACTTCGCTAACACCACCTACTTCAGCAGTGATGCTATTCTGGCCTTAAAGGATGCACTCTTCACTGATGGTAGCTTTGGTGCTGATGGCTTGCTGACTAGCGGCGGTATTCTCAACATCGGTTCAGGCTCGTTTGCAGGCTTTGCTATCACTGAGGAGAACGTTGGTACAGGTCTTTCTGGCTGGAAGGCAGAGTGGGTTGATGTTGCTGACTTCTCTGACATCTACGGTAACGACGTCACCAATAGCGTGAAGAATCAAACCAACGTCTACAACGTCGGCTTAGCTGATGGCGTGAAGGGCGCTTGGGGCTCGTTCTCTATGACCGCTGGTACTGCTCCACCCTCGAAGATCAACATCGCTGGTGATACTTGGTTGCACTACGCTGCAGGCAACAATGGCTTCTTCGTGTCTAACGCTGATCACAGTGCTGCTTTAGGTGCTACTGTCGCTGCTTACAAGACTCTGCACTTAATTGGCGGTGGCGAGATTGGTGTTGTGACCTTAGAGCAAGGTGATGACTACGTTGAGCGCAACTACACCACCTTAGATATCACTGAGGGTGATACCACTGTAGCTGCTATCAACGGCAAGCTCACCGGTAGCAACACCAGCTCTTCTTCCATCGTGAATGGCACCTTAGTGCATGTGGGTAGCAATACCACCGTGACCGGTGATATCACCTCCATTCAGGAAGTGTCGGTTGATACTGCTGCAACCTTAACGGCTGCTAATGCAGATATCGCTGAACTCTACGTGGATGAGGGCTCTGCTGCAAACATCACCACCAAGCTGACTGTGCGCGATGAAGCTACCGCTATTGGCGGCAGCATCACTGCTCAAGACATTGTCTTGAGAACTGATAACAGTGTGAATAATGAGGATGCTTCTCTCAACGCCTTACACGGTGGTGTCATTACTGCTAATACCATCACTGCTGATGAGAGTGCTGACATCTCCATTGGATTTGATATTGAAAACATCGATACCACCATCTCGGATGTTCATGAGAACTCCTACTACACTGGTACTGGCTACTTAGAGGTCACGGATTACTTAGATCTTAACGGTGGTACCTTAATCGTTGATCCAGCCTACACTGAGGCTACCTCTGTGGCTGCTGTGATGAACTTTAAGGATGGCAACGACAAGACCTACGAGACCCAGTTCAACGATGTCGGTATCGTTGATGGTGATGTTTGGGTCGGTAAGAATGCCGCTTTAGGTATTGGCGCTACCTTAGCCGAGACCAAGGCTGCTATCGCTACCTACCAGAAGAACGGTGCTTTAGATGCCACTAACTATGGCTCTATCCTGTACTTAAACGGCCAGCTGACCTTAGCTAACAACTCAGAGATTGCTCTGAACTCTGATGCTAACGTGACTACCCAAGAGGGCATTCGCGAGAGCCTCAAGTACACCATCACTGAGCAGGCTTTAGATCAGTACGCTGATTTAGGCTTAGGCAACAACACCGCCATCTTAATGACCGAAAACGCCTTTACTAACGACAAGGGTGAGAAGACTGGTACTGCTATTGTCTTCGACAGAAGCAATGCTGTGGTCAACTCCTTAGGTGGTGACATTGTGCTTGCCGGCACCTTCGATGCCTCTGAGAAGCTCAACATCTTCGATGATGCAGATAAGGACGGCGTTAAGGTTGTCGGTACCACTGGTATCGAAGTTCGTACTCAAAACGGCTTCTTATACTACGTGATTGAGCTTGGTGATAACAAGGGTAAGGACATTCAGCTTGAGGTCGATAAGGAGCATGCTTACTCGATCATGAGCGAGGCTTCTACCCCAGTGGTCAACAGCTTAATTGCTTACCATGAGGGTCGTATCGACAACA